>NZ_JBMOVW010000004.1:0-42514 GCF_049472155.1 Arcobacter rhizosphaerae
GATATACCCTTTTTTTGCTATCTTTGATAGCTTTGGAGAAGTTAATCGAATAACTTCTCTCTTCTCTGAAAGGAGGTGATCCAACCGCAGGTTCTCCTACGGTTACCTTGTTACGACTTCACCCCAGTCGCTGAATCCACTGTGGAGGGTAGCTATCTTAGCATCCCCGCTTCGAATGAGTTCAACTCCCATGGTGTGACGGGCGGTGAGTACAAGACCCGGGAACGTATTCACCGTAGCATTGCTGATCTACGATTACTAGCGATTCCAACTTCAAGTAGTCGAGTTGCAGACTACTATCCGAACTGGGAGATATTTTTGAGATTTGCTCCACGTCACCGTATCGCTGCTCTTTGTATACCCCATTGTAGCACGTGTGTAGCCCTGGACGTAAGGGCCATGATGACTTGACGTCGTCCTCACCTTCCTCCTGGTTACCCAGGCAGTCTGTTTAGAGTTCTCAGCCGAACTGTTAGCAACTAAACACGAGGGTTGCGCTCGTTGCGGGACTTAACCCAACATCTCACGACACGAGCTGACGACAGCCGTGCAGCACCTGTATATAAGCTTCTGCAAGCAGACACCTTCTAATCTCTTAAAAGTTCTTACTATGTCAAGTCCAGGTAAGGTTCTTCGCGTATCGTCGAATTAAACCACATGCTCCACCGCTTGTGCGGGTCCCCGTCTATTCCTTTGAGTTTTAATCTTGCGACCGTACTCCCCAGGCGGTACACTTAATGTGTTTACTGCATTACTGCAAGGTCTAGCCTCACAACAACTAGTGTACATCGTTTAGGGCGTGGACTACCAGGGTATCTAATCCTGTTTGCTCCCCACGCTTTCGCGTCTCAGCGTCAATAATGTTCCAGTAGATCGCCTTCGCAATCGGTATTCCTTCTGATCTCTACGGATTTTACCCCTACACCAGAAATTCCATCTACCTCTCCCATATTCTAGGTGAACAGTTTTCAAAGCAGTTCTATAGTTGAGCTATAGGATTTCACTTCAAACTTATTCACCCGCCTACACGCTCTTTACGCCCAGTGATTCCGAGTAACGCTTGCGCCCTCCGTATTACCGCGGCTGCTGGCACGGAGTTAGCCGGCGCTTATTCATATAGTACCGTCATTATCTTCCTATATAAAAGGAGTTTACGCACCGAAATGTGTCATCCTCCACGCGGCGTTGCTGCATCAGGGTTTCCCCCATTGTGCAATATTCCCCACTGCTGCCTCCCGTAGGAGTCTGGACCGTGTCTCAGTTCCAGTGTGACTGATCATCCTCTCAAACCAGTTAGGCGTCATTGTCTTGGTGAGCCATTACCTCACCAACTAACTGATACCGTACAGGCCGATCCTAGAGCTATAAATATTTCCCTTGCAGACTTCTGTCTTAAAGGCATATAGAGTCTTAGCAGTCGTTTCCAACTGTTATCCTCTTCTCTAGGGCACATTACCTATATATTACTCACCCGTGCGCCACTTAGCTGACAAACTAGCAAGCTAGTTCCGTTCTCGTTCGACTTGCATGTGTTAAGCACGCCGCCAGCGTTCACTCTGAGCCAGGATCAAACTCTCCATAATTGAAAAATCTGAAACTGACAATTTTTATTAATTGTTACATTAACAAAACTATCACTCAAAATGTTTTTATAATCTTTTGATTGTAAAAAACTTAAATAGACAAGAATTGTTCTTCTTGTTTTTATATCGTTTATTCTATATTCGGTTTATAAAAATTACTTCTTATTAACCTTCGTTTTTAAAGATCTTAATCTCTTTAGAACTTTGTGTCGTTCCTCTGAAATTGGACGGGAATTATAGACAAATTTCTTCCCTTTGTCAAGAAGTTTTCCTAAATATTAACTTAAATTGCTCAATTTGTAATCCTTTTGTCTTTTTTTCTGCTTTTTACTATGCTTTTATTGGGTTTTTACTTCTCTTTTTGGTTTTTATTTAACTTTTTTTTGTTTGTTAAAGATTATATGCTGAAAGGTTATTATTACTAAAGAAAAAAATAAGAGTCCATAACCAATATTTTTAAGATTGGTTATGGGATTATTGATAACTAGTCTATTAACTTATCAACAATTTTTATCATATAATTTGCAGAGTTAACTGCTGATGATTTTAAAAACTCATCAAAATCAATATCAGCTCCACCGTCTGCTGTATCAGAAATAGCTCTTAATACAAAGAAAGGAATATTTAATGCATCACATACAACTGCAACACTTGCCCCTTCCATTTCTAAGGCATCAGCTTTAAAAGTAGTTTCTATAAATTCTTTTCGATCATTTGAATGTACAAATTGATCACCTGTAGCAATTGTACCTTCTATAACTCTTAAATCATTTTCTTTAGCTACTTTTTTAGCAATAGTTCTTAGTTTTTCAGATGTCTCAACAAAAACACTTCCCCCTGGAACGTATCCATTTGGATGTCCAAATGCAGTAATGTCTAAGTCATGTTGACATAATTTATCAGCAATTATTAAATCACCTATTTTTAATTCAGGGTTAATCCCTCCTGCAACACCAGAAAAAAGAAGTGCATTACATCCAAATTTTTCAATCATTGTTGCAGCTGTTAAACTTGCAAAAACTTTTCCTATTTTAGAATAAGCAATAACTATATCTATACCTTTATAGTTTACTTCATAATATTTATTATCAGCAAACTCTACAATATTTACATTTTCAAAATGAGCTAAAAGAGGTTCTATTTCTTCTTCCATAGCTCCCATAATTGCAATTTTAGTCATTTAAATCCTCAATTGTCTTTTCTAAAGACTTCATATCACTTACATTTAAAGTAGGTACTACTTTAACAATTTTTCTATTTAATCCTTTTAATACTATTCCATTTCCAAATTCTATAAAGGCATCAACATTTTTATGAGCTAAAATTGACTGCTTATATTTTACTGGTTTAACAAGTTGTGAAGCCAGAAGTTCTATTGCTTCATCTTTTGTAGTATAAACTTCTGTAGTAACATTTGAAACAACAGGAGAAAATTCATCTTTTAAATATTCTTCTAAATATGGTTTTAAATTCTCAACAGCACTTTCTAATAATTCACAATGACTTGCAACAGACATATCTAATACAATAGCTCTTTTTGCACCTGCTTCTTTGAAAGTATCTACTAAACTTTCTAAATCAGATTTAATTCCTGCTAAAACTAATTGTCCATCCATATTATAGTTCGCAGGCCATATTTGTTTACCTGCTTTTCTTTGTTCTTCACAAATATTTTCAACTATACTATCATCTAAACCAACTAAAGCCATCATTCCAGCACCTCCACCAGAACAAGCTTCAGTCATAAATAAACCTCTTCTATGTACTAATTCAATAGCGTCTAAATAATCAATTGCTCCCGCACTAACTAATGCTGAAAATTCTCCAAGAGAATGTCCTAAAACAAATTCTGGTTTAATATCACAATTTTCTTTAAAAATCGCATTGGCAATTGAACTTACTAATAAAATTGCAGGTTGTGTATATTCAGTTTTACCTAAGTTGTCATTCTCTTCAAATAAAAGCTCTTCAAAATTAACTCCTAATCTTTCACTAGCTTTTGAAATCATATCTTTTGCAATATCACTATTTTCAAAGAAATCTTTTCCCATTCCAATACTTTGACTTCCTTGTCCTGGAAAAATAAAAGCAACTTTTTTCATTGTAAATACCTTTTTATTTAAAATAATTAGTTTATAAAAACTATTTGTTAAAGTTTATAAAAAACAAACCTTAAGAAATAGTTTTGCCCAAGCGTAAAAAACACTTGGGCAAGAAATGATTTGTTATAATCAATTTACAAGTTAAACTTGTAGAATATTTTGCTAACCTAGCAACTATTAATTACAACCACAACCACCAGTAGATTGTTGCTGGCTTCCACCACCACAACATCCACCACTCATTGCAGCCATACCACCAACAACACCTGTTTGCATTTCTTCTTCTGTAGCAGCTCTCATTGAAGTAACTAATACTGAGAACATTAAAGTTTTTCCAGCCATTGGGTGATTATAATCAATAGTAACATCAGAATCAGTGAAAGATTTAACTACAACTTGTACAGTCTCACCATTTTCACCAGTTCCGTATAAAGACATTCCTTCTGTTAATTCAATACCAGCAAATTGCTCTTTTGGTAAAACTTGTATTGCTTCTTCATTGTACTCACCGTACCCATCTTTTGCTTCAACTAAAACATCTGCTTTATCATTTTCAGCCATTTCTACTAATTTAGATTCTAATCCTGGAATAATTTGACCTTTTCCAGCAATAAATTCTAAAGGAGCTTGCCCAACATTAGTGTCTAATTGTTCACCACTGTTAGCGTCTTTTAAAGTATATTCAATACCAATAACTTTTGACATATTTTTTCCTTATTAAGATTTATAATTTATTTAAATTTTTTTGAGCTATTTTTTTCTCATTTGAATTTGGATAAAGATCAATTAAAGTACTATAAAAACTTTTTGCATTTTCTTTATTTCCTATGTGTTCAAATGAAATAGCACTGTGCAATAATAATGATGGCATATAAGCTGCTTTATCATTTAGAATAGCAGATTTTTTAAAATGACTTATTGCAAGATCATATTTCTTTCTTACATACCACATTTCACCTAAGTAATAATTACTTTCAGCAGGTTTATAATTTAATGAAATTAACTTTTCAAATTTGGGAATAGCATATTTAAAATATTTTTTAGAATATTGCTCTTTTGCTTCCTTCATTATCTTAGCTTTTTGGGCTGTTGATAATTTTTTTGAAGAGTTTTCACTTTTTGAAGTTTTCTTAGAAACTTCTTCTATTACCTTTGAAGAATTTGAAACGCCTAGAGCTTTCTTTAAATTTTCAAATTCTGCACGAGTAATAAATTGATCCATATTTTTTCTAAGTTCACTTGCAGAAACATACTCTTTGTTTATTTTGTTAACAAGTTTTGATATTTTTGAAACTGCTTTTTTTAGAGTAACAATACTAGCTCTAACTTCTTTATCAGTTTCTTCTTTCATTGTTAAAAGTTGTTCAGAAACTGATTTTATTTCTGCTGTTTCAGTACTATTTTTAGAAGCTAATTCAGAAGACATTTCTACTTTTTTCATTAGTTCATTCATTCTTAATACAGTTGCATTAAGCTTTGATGAATCTCCTTCATAAATAGACTCTAGACCTTCTAATCTTTTCTTTAAAGAATCAATAAGTAAATTAACATCATTAATCTTAGAATTAATGCTATTTAATTTTTTTTGATTCTTTAATATATGTTTCTCAGCAGAGTTAAGACCGTATGGATTTTTTGAATTTAAATCACCTGCTCCAAAAACAGAAACCTCTTGGGCTCCTGCTATTGAAACTGTGATCAAAAAAGATGCAAGATATTTATTCATAGAATTATTTAACTAGAGTATGTTCAACTCTTCTATTTTTTGACCAACAATTTTTATTCTTCTCAGAACAAACAGGATTACTTTCACCTAATGTTACTAAAGCAATATTTGCTTCAACACCATTGTTTTCTAATACATTTTTTACAGATTTTGCTCTTTTTAAACCTAATGCATAGTTATATTCATCAGTTCCCCATTCATCTGTGTTACCAGTTACTTTGATTGTAGTTGATGAATTTAAAGCAGATAATTTAGAAGCATTAGACATTGCTTTTTCTTTCATATCAGCAGTTAAATTATACTTATCAAATCCAAAATAAATGTTTTCAATAAATACTTTTTTCCCATTAATCATGTAGTAAGCACCATTTTCTGCTTTTTCAATCATTGAAAAGCTACCGTCCATTACTTGTTCTACATTTGTATCAGGAATTGTATTTAACACTGTTTCTGAATTTTGTTCAGGTTCATTATTTACATTCATGTCTACATTTTTTTCACTACAACCTGTAAATAAAACAGATGCAATTAAGAAAGAGTAAATGCTAATTTTTTTCATAAATTTGTCCTTAGAATTAAAAATTTACTTTGATTTTACAAAATCAAAACTTAATTAATCATTATTCGTTACCAATCAATAGATTGTATTTTCCCATTATATAGTGGGAAAAGATACGATTTATTAAAATTGAGCCTTATAATTCCTACTGAACTTTGTCCATTTAAATTTTTTATAAATAACAAAGATTCTCCATTTTGAGAAAACTTAGGAAATTGATTAATTCCACTTGAAGTTAATCTTTTCAAATTATCTGATTTTGTTGACATTAAATATAAATTAAATGTCCTGTCTGCAAATTCATTTTCATTTTCTCTACTAACATAAACAATATTATCTTTATAAGAAGTAGCAGAAGAATTATTTCTACTATGGTAAACTAATCTTTCAACACCCCTTGAATTAAAAGATTTAGCAAAAACATTAGGATAACCTAATCTATCAGAAATAAATACCATTCTAGATTCATCATCAATAAATTGTGCACCCACATCAATACCACTATAATTTGTAACTTGTTTTGCTTTTTTACTCAATGTATTATATAAATAAATATCAGGTTGGTTATTTGGGGAAGCAGTAATTAAAACTTTTGAGCCATCTTTACTTACATCAGAAGCAACAATCATACCATCAGATTGCATAATTACATTTTTTTGTTGTGTATATATATTTAGCTTAACTAATGTAGGTTTTTCGTAATTATAAGAAGTGTAGTAAATAGATTTTTGTTTTGGATCTGCCCATTTAGGAAAAACATTTAAACCTCCTCTAATAATAGTTTTTTTATAAGTTAAAGTATAATCACCTATCATTATATTAGCTTTTTTACTTCCTACATAATTTGAAAATACTACAAATTTATCCATCCATGAAATACTTGGAGCTTTAAAATGATCATTTACACTAATTGCTGTTCTATGTGCCAAAAATGGATATCTATTCTCTTTTAAAGTAGTATAACTCTTTTGTAAAGTCAATGTTTTTGCATTAATATCATAAAGTTTTGTAAAAAGAGTATATGAACCATCTAAGTTCTTTTTTGCACTAAGACTAAGATATAAGTCTAAACTCTCATTAGCTAATCTAATAACATCAGGTTCATCTTCAAATTTAAGTTCATTATTTGATAAAGCAACATCAAAATGACCACTAATTATAAAATCTTTTACTAATATTTCTTTTATTTTACTTAATGTAGCAATTTCAGCTGAATCACTAGCAATATTAACTGCTATACTAGGTAGCGTTTTAGTTTTTTTTATAATTTCTAAGTTTGCATCTATTTGTGCAAATAAAAAAGTTGTTAAAATAAAAATTAAAGCTAAAATTTTTTTCATATATTATCCTTCTGATCTAAAGTTAACACTGATTGTAACAGTTTTACCTTTTTTAGGTTTAGGATATATTATACTTTTTTGTTCTTCTAAAAAAGCTTTTAAAGATTGATCAAAGCTGATATTTTCAGAAAATTTTATAAATCTATAACTAAATTCTCCACTAGGTGAAATATTAATAATAATTGTAGCAATTAAATTTTCTTCTCTTGTTGTAGGAGTCCATACTGAAAGCATTTCATTAATTTTTGAAAAATATTCATCACTCTCATCATTTTTACTTAAATTTTTTGAACTAACATTTGTAGTTGTAAGTTTATCATCTAAAATTTTATCTATTTTTACATTTGATGATTTTTTTTCTCTTTCAAATTTTGCTTTAAACCTTTTTGGATCAACAGATTTTTTAACATTATTTACTTCTTCTTTCTTAACTTTTATATCTTTTGTTTTAACATTACCAAATAGAGATTTTAAATCAGGCCTTTTTTTATTTGAAATAGATGCTGATTTATCAACATCTTTTTTAGGTTTATTTTCTTTTATTTTTTCTTTTTTAGCAACTCTTTTTTTATTACTTTTTTCAATTATCATATCTAATTGAATAACTGTTTGCTTAGTTTTAATATTAAAAGTTTTAGTTTTTGGACTTACTATATAGTAAATAAAAATAAAGCAAATAAAAATATAAATAAAAAAAGAGATTATTCCTGAAATAAATAAAAATGATTTCTTTTGCATAAATTAACCATCAGTGACTAATGAGACTTTATAAAACCCTGCTTCTTTTACAGATTTCAATATAAATATAACATCATTATAAATCAAGTCTTTATCAGCTCTAATATGAATTGGAGTTTTCTGATCTTTTCCATTTGAAAACAATAAAAAATTATCAGCAAATTCTTCAATACGAATAGTTTTTTGCTTATTAATTTTCACAATTCTATCTTTAGTAATAAAAATATTAATCTTTTTAAAATCTTGAATTTGTTTTGATTTACTTCCTTTAGGAAGATTAACAGGTTCTTCAAACTCTATTACAGGTGCAGTTACCATTAATATAGCTAGAAGAACTAACATAATATCAACTAAAGGTGTTATGTTTAAATCAGGTTTTTGGTTAAAATCGTACAAAATTAACCTTTAGCAATTAAAATTTCAGCTTGTGCCTTAATATAAGTATTTAATTCATATACTTTTCTAGTTAACACTTGATGGAATGTATAAGCAAAAATAGCCACAAAAATTCCAGCAGCAGTTGCAACAAGTGCTTCTGAAATAGCAGGTGCAATTAAAGAGAATCCAACTTTTGAATGTCCTGAAAATTTAGCAAATGACTCAAGGATTCCAACAACAGTACCAAATAAACCAATAAATGGAGATGTTGAAGAAATAATTGCTAACCAAGAAATACCAGCACTTGCTTCTTTAATAATATTAATTTCACAAGCATGAAGTAATTCTCTTGAAGAACTATTATTTGAACATTTATTTAAAGACGAAAAAGGAGAAAATGTAGCATCTCTTGAAGTTAAAGATTCAAGGGATTTTTCTTCATTAATTATTAAGCCTTTTAAAGAAACATATCTATAAATAAAAATCCAAAAAGTAATAAATAAGTACAATGACAATAGTGCTAAAACTATATAAGTTATAGCACTACTATTTGCCAAATAATTTAGTATTGTGTTTGTCATAAGCTATTATGCAAATGAATTAATTTTTGCTTCAACTGCAGCAACAGAAACGTTAGAATCTTTAACAGAATTAACTAATTCTTTTGCAGCATCTATATTTTTAGAGATTTCAGAATCAGCACCTTGAGTTAATGCGATTGCTCCATCTACTAAAACATCTACAGATTTTTCATCTACTTTAACATGTCCCCAGTTAATAGCAACAGCTTCAGTAGAGTCGTCTTTTTCAATTACGATTACTCCAACAGTTAAAGATGAAACTAATGATGCATGACCTGCTAAAACACCGAACTCTCCCTCTTTTCCGGGAAGAGTTACAGTTTTAACATCATCATTAAATATCTCACCGTTTGGACTAACGATTGATAGTTTAATTGTATCCATGTTATACCTTATGGTTATTATTTCATATTTTCAGCTTTTGCTAAAGCCTCATCCATTCCACCAACCATATAGAACGCCATTTCAGGGATATCATCATATTTACCTTCTAAAATCCCTTTAAATCCAGCAATAGTATCTTTTAATTCAACATATTTACCAGGAGAACCTGTAAATACCTCTGCTACGAAGAATGGTTGAGATAAGAATCTCTCAATTTTTCTTGCTCTTGCAACAACAAGTTTATCTTCTTCAGATAACTCATCCATACCAAGAATTGCAATAATATCTTGTAAATCTTTGTATTTTTGAAGAACTGATTGAACACCTCTTGCAACATCATAATGCTCTTGACCTATAACGTCTGCACTTAAGATTCTTGAAGTAGAGTCTAATGGATCAACTGCTGGGTAAATACCTTTTTCAGCAATTTTTCTGTTAAGTACTGTAGTTGCATCTAAGTGAGCGAATACAGAAGCAGGAGCTGGATCTGTTAAGTCATCCGCAGGTACATATACAGCTTGAACAGAAGTAATTGAACCTTTATTAGTTGAAGTAATTCTCTCTTGTAATTTACCCATTTCTGAAGCAAGTGTTGGTTGGTAACCAACAGCTGAAGGAATTCTTCCTAATAAAGCTGACATCTCAGAACCTGATTGTGCAAATCTAAAGATGTTATCAACGAACATTAGTACGTCAAGACCTTTTTCATCTCTAAAGTACTCAGCCATAGTAAGACCAGTTAATGCAATTCTATTTCTTGCACCTGGAGGCTCACTCATTTGACCATAACATAATGCAACTTTGTCAAGTACGTTAGAGTCTTTCATTTCGTAATAAAGGTCATTACCTTCTCTTGTTCTCTCACCAACACCAGCAAATACTGAATAACCAGAGTGTTTGAACGCAACATTATGGATTAATTCCATGATAATAACTGTTTTACCAACACCAGCACCACCGAATAGTCCAACTTTACCACCTTTTGAATATGGTGCTAATAAGTCAACTACTTTGATACCAGTTTCAAACATTTCTGTTTTAGTTGATTGCTCTTCAAAAGAAGGAGCAGATCTATGAATAGACCATCTTGGAGCATCTTCTGAAATTGCTTCACCTTCATCAACAGGGTCACCAATAACGTTAAAGATTCTTCCTAAAACATCTTCACCAACAGGAACCTTAATTGGTCCTCCTGTAGCAGTACACTCTTGACCTCTTGTTAAACCTTCAGTCATATCCATTGCAATAGTTCTAACTCTACTATCACCAATGTGTGCAGCAACTTCTAATACTAATCTATCAGCATTAGCATCTGCTAATGTAACTTCAATAGCTTCATTAATTTCTGGTAAGTATCCGTCGAATTCAACATCAACAACAGGACCCATTACCTGAATAATTTTACCTTTCATACGGGTAGCTCCTTTAAATTATTTTAACGATTCAACACCACTGATAATTTCTATCAGCTCTGTTGTAATTGCAGCTTGTCTAGCTTTATTATATTCAACTGTTAAAGAATCAACTTTTTCTTTTGCATTCTTTGTTGCAGCTTCCATTGCTTGCATTCTTGCAGAATGTTCAGCAGCTAAAGAATCAATTAAACCGTAATACATATTGAAATCAATATATTTACCTGTTAATTCATCTAACACTTCTTCATCATCATCTGGCTCAATATCTAACATAGATTCTGTATCACTTGATTCAACATTCTCTAAGCTAATTGGTAACAATTCTCTTACTCTAATTTCCTGAGTAAGCATGTTTAAGAATCCATTATAAACAACAATAACTTTATCTGTTTTCTCATTTTTAAAGTCTTCTACAACATCTTTAATAAAATCAGCCGCTCTGTCATAATCAGGAGCAGAAGAAAGGTCATTAACTGTTTGGTCTAATTCTACACCTTGGAAGTTAAAGAAATCAATTCCCTTTCTTCCAACAGCTCTTAATCTAACTGTAGCACCTTTTGCTTCTTGCTCAGCTTTAATTTTACTAACAGTTTTAATTGTTGCCATATTAAAACCACCACAAAGTCCTTTGTCAGCAGTAACAAAAACAATATCAACTGTTTTTGGGTTATCATTTGGAACAAATGCTCTACCGATATTTCCTTCATCTTGAACTTTGCTAACTCTAGCAGCAATATCAGAAAGTACATCATTTATCTTATTTGCGTAACTTTTAGCTTGCTCAGACAATTGTCTAGTTCTAGTAAGTTTCGCAGAAGATACAAGCTTCATAGCTTTAGTTGTTTTCTGAGTATTTTTTACACTACCAATTTGTAATTTAATTTCTTTTAAGTTAGCCATTAACTAATCCTTAGTTTGCACTAAATACTGTTTTAAACTCTTCTAAAGCAGCTTTTAACTCAGCTTCAGTCTCATCATCAATTTTTTTCTTAGCTTTAATTGCCTCTAAGATATTAGAGTATTTTTGTTCAAAGAATGCATGTAATTCAGCTTCAAATCTAACAACATCACCAACAGCAACATCATTTAAATAACCTTTTGTACCTGCATAAATAATTACAATTTGTTTTTCAATTACTAATGGAGCATTAACACCTTGTTTTAATACTTCAACCATTCTTTGACCAAGTTCAAGTTCTTTTCTTGTTGACTCATCTAGGTCTGATGCGAATTGAGCAAACGCTTCTAACTCTCTAAACTGTGCTAATGATAATTTTAAAGTACCAGCAACTTGCTTAGTAGCTTTAATTTGTGCAGCACCACCAACTCTTGATACTGATAAACCAACGTTAATTGCCGGTCTAATACCTGAATTGAAAAGGTTAGTTTCTAAGAAAATTTGTCCGTCTGTAATAGAAATAACGTTTGTTGGAATATATGCCGCAACGTCACCTGCTTGTGTTTCAATGATTGGTAATGCAGTCATAGAACCAGCACCCTTCTCATCTGACATTTTAGCAGCTCTTTCTAATAATCTTGAGTGTAGATAGAATACATCCCCTGGGAATGCCTCTCTACCTGGAGGTCTTCTTAATAATAATGACATTTCTCTATATGCAACTGCGTGCTTAGTTAAATCATCATATACGATTAATGCATGTTGACCATTATCTCTAAAATACTCACCAATTGTAACACCTGTATAAGGAGCTAAGAATTGTAATGCTGAAGAATCAGCAGCACCTGCATTTACAATAGTAGTATATTCCATTGCACCAGCTTCTTCTAATGTTCTAACAATAGCAGCAATAGTAGATGCTTTTTGACCAATTGCAACATAAATACATTTTACATCTTGATCTTTTTGGTTAAGAATTGTATCAACAGCAACTGTAGTCTTACCAGTTTGTCTATCACCAATAATAAGCTCTCTTTGACCTCTTCCGATTGGAACTAGTGCATCAATTGCTTTAATACCAGTTTGTAATGGCTCATGTACAGATTTTCTTGCCATGATTCCTGGAGCTTTTTCTTCAACAAATCTTGTTTCAGCAGCTTCTATAGCACCTTTACCATCAATTGGTTCACCAAGTGCATTTACAACTCTTCCAACCATATTAGGTCCAACTGGTGTTTCAAGTAATTTTCCAAGTCTTTTACAAGAAGTTCCTTCTCTTAATCCTTCACCTTTACCAAGTACAACAACACCCACAGAAGATTCTTCTAAGTTTAAAGCAACACCTTTTTCGCCATTTTCAAACTCTACAATCTCACCAGCCATTACATTTTTTAGACCGTAAACTTGAGCAACACCATCTGCAAAAGAGATGATCTTTCCAGTTTCATTTACATCTACATTTAATTCAAAGTTATCAATTCTCTCTTTAATTATAGAACTGATTTCATCAGCTTGAATTTTTGCACCCATTCAATTTCTCCTTTATAAGTTCTAAACTGCTTTTAAAATATGATCAATCATTTGAGATTTTAATCTATCTTTCGAGAAAGAGATTTCAACCCCAAGTCCATCAATATCTACTTTAATACCATCATAATCACAAACATTTTGAGATAATGATAAGTTAACATCAAATTTTTTACTAAATTGTTCTTCAATTGAAGAAACATATTCTTTTGAAAGTTCTTGGTTTGTATAAACAACACCAACATACTCATTATTTAATTTTGCAATTTGAACATCAAGTTCAGCTGCAATATCTGGTAATAAAGTAAGTCTTCTTTTTTCACCAAGTAATTTCACGAAGTTAGTTAAAGTTTCATCAGTTTTTTTAACTAATGATAATACTAACTCTACTTTTTTACTATCACTTACTTCAGGAGAAGAAACAATAGAATTAAACTTTTCATCAGCATAAGCTGTTGAAATAGTATTTAAGTTAGCACTTAATGCTTTAATAGTTTTACTATCTCTACCATCAACTAACGCTTTTACATATCTTTTTGCTATTAGATCATTCATTATGCTACCTTCTTTAGAACAATATTAGCTAACTCATCTTGAGAAAGTTTAATATTATCTGATTTTAATAGCTCTTCAAGAACTTCTGCAACAACTTCTCTTTTTGCTTTTGATGTTTCAACTTTAATCATTTCTTCTAGATTTTTTTCTAAATTAGTGATATCAGAATTAACTGCAACAGCAACTTTTTCTTTAACTGAATCAATATCAGCTTTTGCGTTTTCAACAATTTCAGCTGCAAGTTTTTTTGCATCATCAAGTTGTTTTTGAGCCTCATTTACTTTATCTTCAGACGCTTTTAAAGTATCTTGTACTTTGTCAAGCTCTGCTTGAATAGATAGAGTTCTATCAGCAAAAAATGCTTTAATTTTATCAGCAAGTAAATACCATAAAATTCCAGCAAAAATTATAAAGTTAACGGTTCTCTGTACGATATCGTAATCAGTTTCCGCACCAGCAGCAGCAAATAATGAAAGTGGAGCTAAAGCAGCTACACCAAGTACTAAAAGTTTCTTCATATCATTTTTCCTAATTAAATTGAGCTAAGCTTAGCTTTTAAGCTCTCATTGAATTGAGGCATTGACGATACTAAAGAATCTTTTAATGCTTTAGTTTCCTCTTCCAAATTCTTAGCAAATTCTGCAGATTTTGCTTCCAAATTAGACTTAGCGCTAGCAAGTTTTGCATCAGCACTCTCTTTTGCTTCCTTATAAGCTTGTTCTCTAATAGCAGCTGCTTCTTTTTTCGCATCTGCAATTACTTTATTTGCTTCAGCGATCATACCATCTACATCTGCACCGTTTGATTTTGCATCTTCTAAATCTTTTTTAATAGATTCTGCTCTATCATCCATGTGCTTTAGTAAAGGCTTGAACAGACAGCTGTTTAGCCTAGCAACAACTAAAAGAAAGATGATACCAGAGCTAAGCAATAATACAGGACTTATGTCTAACATTCATTCCTCCATATTTTTTACAGTTTAGTTTAACTAAAACTCGTATATTTTAGCAAAGTTAAATATAAAGTAATATTAAAGGAATAAATTACGTTTTAAAATTTTATTTTTTGTTACTATTGTAACTTAAAGTAAGAAGAAATCTTATCAATATCTTCTTGTGAGTTTATTTCTATTTTGAAGTAGTTCTTTTCAGCTTTTACCTTTAAATCGCTACTTTTAAGTGTTTCTACTACATCTTTAAGTGGATTAAAGTCATAAGTTGTTACTTTTTTACTCTTTTTTACTTCAGGATTGTTTTTTGACTTCAAATCTTTAATTAATTTTTCTGTTTCTCTTACAGATAATTTTTGACCAATTACTGAATCTGCAACCATTTTTTGATCTTCATCAGTAAGACCAAGCATAACTTTTGCATGTCCTGCACTAATTTTACTATTAGCTAATAGTTGTTGTACATAAGACGACAATTGTAATAGTCTTAAAGTATTTGTAATTGATGTTCTTGACTTAAAAACTTTTTTAGATAATTCTTCATGTGTTAAATCATGTTCATTTATTAATTGAGCATAAGAATATGCAAGTTCAACAATATTTAAATCATCTCTTTGAATATTTTCAATTAAGGCAAGTTCTCTTAATTTCATTTCATCAGCATCTATTATAAATGCTTTAATTTTATCAAGGTTTGCTAACTTATGAGCTCTTAATCTTCTCTCCCCTGCAACTAAAACATATTCAAAATCATCTTTTTGAATAACAATAATAGGTTGTAACAAACCATGTTCTATGATAGAATCACTTAATTCTTTTAACTTTTCTTCATCAAATATTTTTCTAGGTTGATATGGATTTGTACTTATTAATGATACATCCAATTCCATTGTGTCTTTACTTTCATTATTTGTATTTGAAGTTTCATAAGCAGTTTCAACTTCACCTAATAATTCTCCTAATCCTCTACCTAATGCCATATTTTCTCTTCCTAATTAGATTTTTAACCTGCAATTGCTTTTGCAAGATTTGTATAAGCTTTTGTACCTGTTGCACTTGCATCATATAACATGATTGGTTTCCCAAAACTTGGACTTTCTGCAAGTTTAATATTTCTTGGGATAACAACATAAGAACTATCATCAATTTTAAATAGTTTACTCTCAAAATGCTGTGCTAAGTCAGCAAAGACTTGCTTTGATAAGTTATTTTGAGAACTATACATAGTTGGTAAAAAACCTCTTATTTGTAATGATTTATTAATAGTTTGTTTCACTAATTTAATTGTGTTTAATAATTGAGCTAATCCTTCTAATGCAAAAAACTCACATTGAATTGGAATTAATACAGAATTTGAAGCACTTAATGTATTAATAGTGATTGGTCCTAATGCAGGAGGTGAATCAATAATAATATAATCAAAATCTTTTTTTACAGGATCAATTTTTCTTTTTAAAACTAATTCTCTATCTTTCATATTTTTATAGAACTCTTTTTCTATTCCAACTAATCCAATATTAGAAGGAGCTACTTTTAAGTTTTCTATTTCTGAGTCTAACATAATTTCAGGTAACTCTTTTGTACCTAACATTACATGATAAATGTTATATTCATAAGTATCTCTTTGGAAACCTAATGATGTTGTTGCATTAGCTTGTGGGTCAGCATCAATTAATAGTACTCTTTTACCTTCTAGGGCAAGTGCAGCACTTAAATTTACAGCTGTAGTAGTTTTACCTACTCCACCTTTTTGGTTAGCTATTGAAATAATTTCTGTCATCGTAAACTAAATACCTTTTTATTATTTAAGTTAATTGAACCATCACTATTGAGTATTGCATTTTTTAATGGAATTTTTTCGTTATCAATGGTTGCTTGGAATTTTCTACTCTTATCGAATTCTATCTTATAGTCGCTAAAAATTTGCTTCCATGAAATTTGTTTTTTTAATTCAAAAAAATAGTTTTCTAATAATACCTCCCTATCTATGGCAATATCTAATTTTCCAAATTCTTTACTTACTTCAATCAAATTTAATCCAATACCACATAAAACAATATCTTTATTTAAATTTGTAATAGTACCACCAATTTTTTTATCATCAATATAAAAATCATTAGGCCATTTTAGCCATACTTTTGAACCACTTTTCTTTAATATTATTTTCAATAAAAATGAAAAATATATTGAAGATGTTTGTAAAGGCAAATCTTGGGGCAAAGAGTTTTTACATAATGCAAAAGAAAAGAAAAGATTTCCTTTTTTTCCTGTCCAAGAATTTCCTCTACTTCCTATACCATTAGTCTGTTGATCTGTTACGATACAAGTTATTTCATCTAACTCATTATTATTTATATAATTTTTTAAGTATGAATGAGTAGAATCTACTTTATTTAATCTTATAATTTTCATTTGATTATTATACATTATTGCTTTACAAGATTGTATTAAATATAATCATTTAAAAAGGCACTTATGTTAGATCCAGTTTTACCAATAGCTTTATATCTTTTTCTTGGGTATTTATTTAAAGTTGTTTTTCATGACAATTCTAAACAATTAATTGAATTTATAATTTACTTTTCACTTCCTGCAATAGTATTTTCTAAAATTTATCCTTTAACACTTGATGATAGAATTCTAAGTCTTATATTAATGTTTATTGGTTTTATTTTATTTAATTTAGTTCTTGCATATTTTATTGGAAGATTAATGAAATTAGATAAACTAATACTTGCTACTTTTATGATTATGGCAACATTTGGTAATACTTCTTTCATAGGCTTTTCTTATATTGATGCTTTTTATGGTCAAGATTATATTGTATATGGGTTAATATATGATTTATTTGGTTCTTTTTTATTATTAGTTTCTATTGGTATGTTTATAATTACTTGGGGTAGTGGAAGAAAAAATAATGTTAAATCAATATTTAAAAGTGTGTTTTTATTTCCACCTTCAATTATGTTCTTAATTACTGTAATAGCAAAAAATTTTGAAGTACCAAACTTCTTAATTCTTACATCTGAAACATTAGGAGCAACACTTGTTCCTATTGCAATGATTGCCATAGGAATGAAACTTGAGTTAAAACATATTTTTTCAAAATTTCATGTGGTTTCAATGGTAATGATTTTAAAAATGTTAATTGTTCCTATTATTGTACTTTTAGGATTTCAGTTATTCTATGGAATTGAGGAAACATGGGTTAAAGTTACAATTATTGAAGTTGCTATGCCACCTATGACAATGGCTACTGTGCTTGCTATAAAAGGTGGTTTAGATGAAAAAATTGCTATTAACTCTTTAGTATTGGGAGTACTATTAAGTCTGTTTACTATTACAGCATATACAACATATTTAGGATAAATATGTTGTATTTTAGTTTAAGATAAAATATCTCTTAAATTTAATCTTTGTCCTCTTATATAATCAACTGATGATACTGCTTTTTTAGATGGTGCTTGAATTGTTAGAATTTTTAAAGAGCCATATTTACACCCTACTACAATATTATCAGAATTAATTTCTAATATTTCCCCTTCTTTATTTAAAGATTGTGTTTCTATAAGTTTTATATCTTTTATTTTAAGTTTTGATTCTAAAAAAACTCCTGGCCAAAAACTATATGCTTTATATTTCAAATATACTTTTTTTGCATCCACAAAAGAAATTAAACCATCTTCTTTTTTGATTTTACCACAAAAACTAACTTCAGCATTGTTTTGTTTTTTAGGTTTTATATTTTCAAAGTTATCTAAAGTAGTTATAGTTAACTTTGCTGCGATTACAGAAAGTTTATTAAAAGCTTCTGTAACTTCCATCTCAGGCGTTATTTTTAAATATTGTAAGCCTAAAATATCTCCACTATCTAATCCTTCTTCCATTAACATAGAAGTAACACCGGTATATTTATCATCATTAAGTAGTGATTCTTGAATTGGACTTGCTCCTCTATATTTAGGAAGTAAAGATGCATGAAGATTTATACAAGGGGCTATTTCTAAAATTTCTTTAGGTAATATTTGTCCATAAGCAGCAACAATAATAAAATCTGGATTAAAACTTTGAATTTGATTTTTAGCTTCATCATTATTTCTTAACTTTTCTGGTTGAAAAATAGGAATATCTAAATTTTTATCGATACAAAATTGTTTTATATGAGGAGGAGTTAAGACCTGTTTTCTACCTACTTTTTTATCTGGCTGAGTAAATAAAGCTACAACTTCATAAGCACTATTTAGCAACTCTTCAAAAATCTTAGTTGCATAATCAGGTGTTCCCATAAATAAAACTTTTTTTGACATTTTAAACCTTTATTTCTTAAAAATTGTTCCACTTTTATGATTTTCATCAACTAAAAAATCATAAGCATTTGTTAAATCGAATCCTGAGGATAAATACATTGGTATATTATGTTTCATTAAAAAATCAGCAGCTTTTAACTTTGTAACTATTCCACCTGTAGCAAACTCAGAGTTTGCAGTATGTTTCATTTGTAACTCTTCCTCATTTATAGATGAAACAACCTTTAACATAACTGCATCACTGAATTCTCTAGGATTTTTATTATAATACCCATCAATATCACTTAATATTGCTAACATATCTGCTTTAAAATGATATGCTACATGAGCTGCTAATTGATCATTATCACCAAAAAGAAGTTCATCATTTGCTATTACGTCATTTTCATTTATAATAGGTAAAATTTTATTTTCAAGTAAAATTTTCATTACATTTTGTGCATTTTTTGTTCTTTTTCTAGAATCAAAATCATCTGCAATTAAAAGCATTTGTGCACAAGTAATATTGTGTTCTTTAAATCTTTTTTTATAATTTTTTAATAAAAGAGGCTGACCTATTGCAGCTAAAGCTTGTCTATTAGCAATTTGAGTTTTATCAAGTTGCAATGATGTAAAACCAGCTCCAACAGCACCTGATGATACTAAAATCACTTCATAATTCTTATCATTTTTTAATTTTGCAATTAAATCAACTAAAGCTGATAGTCTTTGGATTGCTAGTTGTCCATTTTCTGTTAATACAGCAGTTCCTACTTTTATTACAAGTCTTTTCATTTTCCTTGTTCCAATAATTTGTATAATGAGAATTTAATAGCTTCAATATTTTTTCTTGTGATAGAAGAAATTGGTAAAACAAAAAAAGGCTTACTATTATCAAATCTATTATAAGTTAAATCTTGAACATAATAAGGTAATTCTTTATCAAATCCAAACTCATTTGATTTTGATTCTTCTAAACCAATATCAGTAATAAATTTTTTAATATCACCCTCTAAATCTTCTCCATAATATCCATCTGTTTTACTTAATGCAATTGCAAAATTTCTTGTTGATAATTCATTTGAAAATTTACTAACTTCTTCTTTTAATACATTATATTGATCAAGCATAGTTCTATAATTAGCTACATCAATTAAGAAAAGCAGTGTTTTTGTTCTTTCTATATGTTTTAAAAACTCTAAACCTAATCCTCTACCATCAGCTGCACCATCAATAATCCCTGGAATATCAGCCATTACAAAAGAGTTATAATCACCAACTTCAACAACTCCTAACTTTGGAGTTAATGTTGTAAATTCATAATTAGCTACTTCTGGACTTGCATTTGATGTAGTCGAAATAAGAGTTGATTTACCAACATTTGGATATCCAACTAAACCAACATCAGCAATAAGTTTTAACTCTAATCTAATATTTTTAGTTTGACCTGGAAGACCTGGTTGAAAATAAGTTGGTCTTTGATTTCTTGAGTTTTTAAAGTGAACATTACCTAATCCACCTTTTCCACCTTCTAAAAGTTTTACCTTTTCACCTTCATTTAATAAATCTAATAAAAGTTCACCTGTATCTTCATCAATAACTTGAGTTCCAGGAGGAACAGTAAGAATTAAAGGATCAGCTGATTTTCCTGTCATTCTTGATCCCATTCCCTGTTTTCCATTATCAGCTTTAAAAACTTTTCTTCCTTTATAAAAAGATAAAGTATCAGTGTTGTTATCTACTATAAAGTAAACATCTCCACCTTTTCCACCATCTCCCCCGTCAGGACCACCTTTTACTACAAATTTTTCTCTTCTAAATGAAGCACATCCTTGTCCACCTTTACCTGATGAAACTGAAAATTTGGCACTATCAATAAACATTATAAACCTCCACGGTATATGTAAAATAAAAAATCAACTACTATTAACTTTTTATTTTACATTGTTATATAAAAAAAGGGTGCAGGCAAAAAGCCATACACCCTTTAAAATCATTTTTCTTTTAGAAATTATGAAGCGTAAACTGAAACTTTTTTTCTTTTTTTATCTTTAGTTTCAAATTTAACAACACCATCAATTAAAGAATAAATTGTATGATCTTTTCCAATTCCAACGTTTGCACCAACGTGTACTTTTGTTCCTCTTTGTCTTAAGATGATGTTACCAGCTCTTACTGTTTCTCCACCATACTTTTTAACACCAAGTCTTTTTCCAGCTGAATCTCTATTATTTTGTGTAGATCCTTGACCTTTCTTGTGAGCCATACTATTATCTCCTTGAATTTATTGCTTAAGCAGCAATTTTAGTGATTCTAATTTTTGTGAAGCTTTTTCTAAAACCTCTTTTTAATTTTGAATCTTTTCTTCTTCTTTTTTTGTAAATAATAACTTTTCTATCTCTATTTACACCAGTACCATCTAAAACTACTTCTGCTTCAACTTTTGCAGCTGATACAGCATCACCAGTTTTTAATTCACCATCGTTTACAGCTAAAACATCAGTGATTTCTAAAGTTTCTTTAGCAGCTTTACCAGTATAATCAATGTTAAGGATATCTCCCTCAGAAACTTTATACTGTTTTCCACCACACTTAATAATTGCGTACATTTTTCTTCCTCTAATATTCAGTTCTATGTGCTAACTTCTCGTTGACAATTCATGCTAACTTTATTTTTCGAACCGGAATACTATCTTATTTTACTTTAAACTTTGTTTAAGTCAGGTTGATTATTTGCTTAATGATAGTCACTTGCAGTAGCAACTGCATCAATCATTATTAAAGAATTCAATGGTAATCCTTGAGTAGATATTGTACTTCTTGCAGGTTTATGATCACCAAATGCTTCAGCAAATAATACATTTACAACTCCAAAGTCTTCAATATTTTCTAGATAAATAGATACTTTTACAACATTATTCATTCCACTTTCAGCATCTTCTAATAATGTTCTTAAGTTTGATAAAACTTGTCTAGTTTGTACTTTTATATCTCTTTCTACTAAAGTCCCATCTAAAGTCACTGGAACCTGTGCTGATGTATAAATCATTCCATTTACTTTTACAGCAGGTGAATATGGTCCAATAGCAGCTGGTAAATTATCACTTTCTATAAATTTCATTTTAATTTCCTTCTTTCTTTATCTTTTACAGCAATTCTACATAAATTATTCTACTAAAAAAATTAAAAGAAAAATTAATTATAAATCATAAGTTACAAGCCTACCTTGTTTAAGTTGTCTTAAAGCATCTTGCGTTTTTCTTAAAAGCGATCCTTTTTCTCTTAAAGATAATGTTTTATCATATTTTAATTCATTTAATTTTTTAGTATAAAACTTATATAAAAGAATTAAAAGTTCTTTTTCTAATCTTTCATCATTATAATCTTCTAGTTTTTCATTTAAAACTATCGAATTTAATGAAATATTATTTATATCAGATAATAATAATTCAAACTCATTTTTATGTATTTCAAACATTGAAGAATCAACTAAATCTAGTACTGTATCTAATCTTTCTGGTTTTTCTAAAATAGCTTTTATAATACATAGTTCTTGAATATTTACTTTTGATAAATCAACTTGAATAGGTCTACTTATGTCAGTTGAAACTTTTACTAAATTTTCCCTAATATTTAACTTTTGAGCTATATAACGTTTATACTCATCTTGATATAGAATACCTAATGATTTTAAATAATCATTTGCTTCAATTAATGCTTTTTGCTTTTGGGAAGCATTATTTATATCGTACTTAGACACAATGTAATCAATACTATAAGAAATAAAATCTTGAGGAGTATTAAACATTTTATCAAGCTCTTCAATCTTAGCATCTTTAACCATGTCAGCAGGATCTTTGCCTTCGCCAAAAATAACAACACCACCCTCAAATTCACTTTGTGATAACATGACAGAAGCCTTAAAAGCTGCTGCAAGACCTGCTTTATCACCATCATAAGCAAGAATTACTTTTGGCTCTCCCCTTCTAATAAGAGGTAAGTGCTCTTTTGTTAAAGCTGTACCTAATGTGGCAACTGCGGTATTAAAACCAGCTTGATGAAGCATAATAACATCTAAATATCCTTCACAAACTATTAGTCTATTTTTTTTATAAATATTCTCTTTTGCTAAGTGATATCCATAAAGTAATCTTGATTTATTAAAAAGTTTAGTTTGAGGTGAATTTACATACTTAGCATTATGTCCTGTTATAGTTCTACCTCCAAAACCTACAATTCTTCCATTTATTGCATAAATAGGAAATGTGATTCTTTCAATAAATCTTGAATATAAGCCATTTGTTCCTGTATCAATTACACCTAAATCAATTGCTTCATTTAAATTATAATGGTTTGCTTTTAAAAAATTAATTGTATCATTGGATTTAGGAGCATAACCTATTTCAAATTTTTCAATAAAAAACTCAGAAATACCTCTACTTTTAATATACTCTTTGGCAGTCTTATTATTTATAAATAACTTTTGATAAAATCTATTAACATCTTCAAGTACTCTAACATCTTGTTTTTTTTGTTTTACATTGTCATATTCAAGTTGAACATTGTACATGGAAGCTAATTTTTCTAAAGTTTCTGGATATGACAATTTTTCATATTCCATTACAAACTTTATAGCATCACCACCTACCCCACAACCAAAGCAATGATAGATTTGTTTTGCTGGGCTTACCACAAAAGAAGGTGTATCCTCTCCATGAAAAGGACAACAAGCTTTGAAGTTTGCTCCTGATTTTTTTAATTCTAAAAATTGAGATACTACATCTACAACATCAAGGTGATTTTTTAAATTATCTATTGATTCTTTTTTTATCATAAGGTATTATACACTTTTATTATTTTATATGAACTTTTATGTTAATATACCTACTTATATTAAAAGTATGGTAAAAGGTAAGCGTTGGACAATATAGTTTTAGAGTATAGAGACCCACTCTTTGGGCTTATTATACTTGTTGCATTAATCTTTTTAATCTCATTTTTTACCTACTCTTATGGTATTTATAAAGAAAGAGTAGCTAGAAAAGATTATAGAAAACTTTCTCGTAGATTTGAACTTGGAAAATTAAAAGAAGAAGATTATGTTCATCTTTATAAAACTTATAATTTACCTTTTGATTCAATTTTACTTTTGGCTTCAACATTTTTACATAAAGGGAATTATAATAAAGCAATAAATGTATATTTAACTTTACTAGAACATGTAAAAGATAGAGTTAAAAAAGAAGAACTTTTAGAACTACTTGGAGCTACATATTTCAAAGGTGGTTTTTTACAAAGATCAAAAGATATATTCTTAAGAATTTTAAAATTTTCCCCAAGAAATAAAAATGCTTTAACACAGCTTCTAATTATTCATGAGAAATTAAAAGAGTTTGAAAAAGCTAAAGAAGTTACTGCTTGTTTAGAAGAATTAAATGAAAATATGCAAAAAGATAAAGTATATTTGGATGCTTTAATAATTATAAATGACCCTGTTTATTCTTATGAAAAAAGAAGTGATTTATTATATAAAATATTTTTAGATAATCCAAGTATTCAAAGATTATTTGCAGAGTTCCTATTACAATTTAATAAACCTTTTTTTTGGGAAAATGTAGATAAATTTGATGTTAAGAACTTCACTGATTTAATGTGGTACCTAAATTTTGACGATATCAATTTTGAAAAAGTTTACAAAAATGAATTTCTTGTAGAACTTTATAATGCAAAAGGATATCTTGATAATTTAAACCATAGTGAAGATTTTGTTTTTGATATACTTATTGCTTTAAATAAGCATGAACATAAAACAAATGCTACTTTAGATTTTGAGTTTATTTGTTCAAGTTGTAAAAATGTTCATCCTGTTTATGATACAAGATGTCCACATTGCCATAATATTTTAACTTTTAATGTAAAACATAATTTATCTAAGGGATTTGATGAAGCAAATCAATCTTTACAGTGATGGTTCAAGTTTAGGTAATCCAGGCCCTGGTGGTTGGGGTACAATTCTTGAATTTAAGGGAAAAGAAAAAGAACTTTGTGGTGGAGAAATGAATACCACAAATAATAAAATGGAATTAAAAGGTGTGATTGAAGGACTGAAAGCCTTAAAAGAGCCTTGTGATGTTCACGTGATATCTGATTCAACGTATGTAGTTAAGGCTATAAACGAATGGCTTACAGGATGGGTTAAAAATAACTGGAAAAATGCTAGTAAAAAACCTGTTAAAAATGTTGAATTGTGGAAAGAGTATATAGAAGTTTCAAAACCACATAGAATACGTGCAACATGGGTAAGAGGTCATGATGGTCATGAACATAATGAAAGATGTGATATACTTGCAAGAACCTTTGCAGAACAATTAAGAGATAATCAATAAAGAGAGGAAAAAAATGAGCGATTATACAAAATTAGAAAAGTGTTTGGGTTATCAGTTTAAAGATAAAAATCTGATAATCGAAGCACTTACTCATAAAAGTTTTAAAAAACCATATAATAATGAAAGATTAGAATTTTTAGGAGATGCCGTATTAAACTTAATAGTTGGGGAATATTTATTTAAAAAATTTCCAAAATCAAATGAGGGTGAATTATCAAAAATTAGAGCTTCTTTAGTAAATGAGACTGGGTTTACAAAATTAGCTAATGAGATAAAACTTGGAGAATACATATTTATATCTACAGCAGAAGAAAGAAATAAGGGTAGAAGTAAAGCTTCAATTTTATCAGATGCTTTTGAAGCAATTATGGGTGCTGTTTATTTAGAATCAGGTTTAGAAACATTAAAACCAATAATATTAAAACTACTAGAAGAGTCTTATGATAAAATTAATCTTGATGTATTATTTAGTGATTATAAAACAGCTTTACAAGAGATAACACAAGCTAAATTTGGTTCAATCCCTGTTTATAAAATAGAGGGTTCTTACGGTCCTGATCATAAAAAAGAGTTTGAAGTATCTATTTGGATTGATGGTGAAACTTATGGAACAGCAAAAGGGAAAAGCAAAAAACTAGCACAACAAGCCGTAGCTAAAATTGCGATAAATAAGTTAAAAGGAACTAACTAATGAATAGCTTTGGACATAAATTTAAGTTTACTACATTTGGTGAGTCACATGGAAAAGCTTTAGGTTGTATTGTTGATGGTGTTCCAGCAGGTATAAAAATAGATGAAGATTTTATTCAAAGTGAAATGGATAGAAGAAAACCTGGACAAAATAAATACGCAACAGCTAGAAAAGAAGGGGATAAAGTTGAAATTCTTTCTGGTGTATTTGAAGGAATTACTACTGGTACTCCAATTTCTATGGTTATCTTTAATGAAAACCAAAAATCAAAAGATTATTCAAATGTAAAAGATTTATTTAGACCAGGTCACGCAGACTTTACCTACTTTAATAAATATGGCACAAGAGATTATAGAGGTGGAGGAAGATCAAGTGCTAGAGAAACAGCAGCAAGGGTTGCAGCAGGAGCTATAGCAAAACTAATGCTAAAAGAACTTGATATTAAAGTTCAAAGTGGTATTTGTGCAATTGATGGAATTGAAGCAAATAACTATGACTTCTCAAAAGTAGCAGATTCAGAAATTTTTGCATTAGATAAAGATGTGGAGCAAGCACAAAAAGATGCAATTTTAGCAGCAAAAAACAAACACAATTCTGTAGGTGGGGTTGCTCTTGTAAATGTCCAAGGTGCACCTATAGGTTTAGGAGAGCCACTATATTTTAAACTTGACTCACAAATAGCAAATGCAATGATGAGTATAAATGCTGTTAAAGCTGTAGAAATTGGAGATGGAACTCTAAGCTCAAAAGTAAAAGGTTATGATAACAATGACCAAATAAGAAAAGATGGTTTTAAAACAAATCATTCAGGAGGAATTCTTGGTGGTATTTCAAATGGTGATAATATAAATGTAAAAGTATATTTTAAATCAACACCATCAATTTTTATAAAACAAGAAACAGTTGACATACATAATAATGAAGTTGACTGTGAATTAAAAGGAAGACATGACCCTTGTGTAGCAGTTAGAGGAAGTGTAGTTGCTGAATCTATGATGGCACTTGTATTAGCTGATATGGCTTTACTTAATATGTCTTCAAAAATAGAAAACGTAAAAAAAGTATATAAAAAAGCATAGTTTAAACTTTTTTATATATAATTATATTCTTAAGCATCTCTTTGGTCAAGGGATGCTTTTTTTATGTCTAAAATTATTTATATTAAAGCTCTTGTTTTAATTCTTCCAATCTAGCAATTCTATCTTCTGTACTAGGATGTGTTTTAAAAAAATTAGAAAAAGAAGCATTTTTAGCCGAAAAAGGGTTTACTATAAACATGTGTGCAGTTTGTTGTGTAGCATTATGAACTTGCCCTCTTTTAGCATAACTTTCAAGTTTTGATAAAGCACTTTGTAAACCCGAAGGATTATTTGTCATTCTAGCTGCGCCCTCATCTGCCATATATTCTCTACTTCTACTTACACTCATTTGAATAATTGTTGCAGCAAGAGGAAGTAGAATGGCCATTATAATCATCATTACTGGATTAGAGTTTTGTCTATTACTTCCAAATACTGCACTAAATTGCATCATATTTGCAAGCATTGCTATTGCACCTGCAAAAACAGCAGCTATTGTTCCAATTAAAATATCATAATGTTTAATATGAGATAATTCATGAGCAATTACTCCTTCTAATTCTTGTTCATTTAGCATTTCATATAACCCCATAGTAACAGCTACTGCAGCATTTTCATAGTTTCTTCCTGTAGCAAAAGCATTAGGAGTATGATCTGGAATTAAATATACTTTTGGCATAGGTAAATTAGCTTTTTGAACTAACTTTTGAGTAATTCTATATATAGGGTGTCTAATATCTTCTATAGGTGTCGCATTAAACTGTTTTAATACTTGCTTATCAGAATAATAATAAGCATAAAAATTCATACCTGCTGCTATTAGAAATGCAAATAACATACCTGTAGTACCTGCAAAGGCATAGCCTATAAAAACAAATAAGACTGTTAATAAACTTAATAAAAATACTGTTTTAATTTGTTCCATAATTACTCCTTTTATCTATGTTTATTCTAGCAAATATTTTTTAATAAATATTTAACAAGCAAAAATAAATACATAAAGACTTATTTTTTATATTAATGATAAAATTTTACCTCAAAAAAAGCTAACTTTCTTTAAAATTTATCAAGATTATTTAAAGAGTAAAAAATGAAAAAATTGTATATTGTAAGACATGGACAAAAAGAAATAAAAAAAGAAAAACAAGATGATTATGATAGACCTCTAAGTCAAAAAGGTATAGAAGATTGTAAAAAAATGGCAAAACATCTTTTTAATAAAAGTGTAAAAATAGATTTAATTGTTTCTAGTCCAGCACAAAGGACAAGACAAACTTCTGAAATATATGCTGAAACTTTAAGGTATACTAAAAACATTATGTATAATGAAGTTTTATATATGGCATATTTAAATGAACTTCAAGAAACAATAACATACACATTCGATACAGTTGAAAATATGATTTTAGTAGGACATAATCCATCTTTAACAGCTCTTGCTCTAACATTGGCAGGATTTAAAGAAGAAATACAAATGGGTGCTATTGTAGAAATAGAGTTTGACTGTAATTCATGGATAGATATTTCAAAAGAAAATGCAAAACTTGTATCTTATATACAACCTGAAGAATAAAAAGAGATTAACTCTTTTTATTTACCTAAACAAAACTCCCCAAACATTACATCAAGCATCTGATCATTTTCATAAGGTCTTGTAATATTTGAAATAGCTTCTAATGCTTCTTTTATATGATGAGCAAAAAATTCAAATTCTCCACTTTCTAATGGAAATAATGAAGTATTAATATGACTTAAAGTATCTTCTACAGCCTGCACTTGTCTTTTTGAAATAAGAGTCATTTCATCACTATGAGTATTGTTGTCTAAAATATTTTCAATATTATTAACTAAATTTTTTATACTATTTTTTGTAGATAATTCTATAAAATTTGAAATTTTATTTTTGTCAAAATGATTATCTAAATCTGTCTTATTTAAAACTTTTATTATTTGTTTATGTGAATTTTCTTCTAATAGTGAAATAATCTTTTCATCTTCACTATCACATATCTTACTATTATCGAACAATGCAATAACAATATCAGCTTCATTTATTGCTTCAATTGACTTTTCAATTCCTATTTGCTCAATAACATCACTTGCATTTCTAATACCAGCTGTATCTACTATTTTAATTATATGAGAACCTATTTTTACCGATTCTTCAATAGTATCTCTAGTAGTTCCAGCAATATCTGAAATAATAGCTCTTTCAAAATTTAATAATTTGTTTAACAATGAAGATTTTCCAACATTAGGTTTACCAATAATTGCTACTTTAAAACCTTCAATCATTCCTTCTCTTCTTTTACTTGCATCTAAAGTTTCATTTAGTTTTAATTGGATTTTATCAATTTTATTTTTTATTTGTTCTAAAATATCATTAGGTAAATCATCTTCTGCATAATCTATAGAAACTTCTGTATATGCCAACATAAAAAGTAAATCTTCTCTAATATCATTTACAAAATTACTTAACTCACCTTTTAATTGTTTTGCTAAAAGTTTAACTGCATCTTCACTTCTTGCTTCTATCATTTTTGATATAGCTTCTGCTTTTGATAAATCTATCTTATTATTTAAAAAAGCACGTTTTGAAAACTCACCAGGATTTGCCATCCTTGCACCATAGTATAAAACTTCATTCACAATCATATTTGCTATGGCAATTCCACCATGACATTGAAACTCAACTATATCTTCCCCCGTAAATGAAAAAGGTGCTTTAAAATATAAAACTAAAGATTCATCAATTAACTCATCTTTACTATTATATACAGTACTTAATGTAGCAAGTCTAGGTTTGAAATTTTCTTTTTTGGTAATTTTTGAAGCAATTTCAAGGGCATTTTGCCCTGAAATTCTAACTATAGAGATTGAACCAATTCCATTGGCAGTTGCTATAGCAACTATCGTATTATCATCTAATAACAATTTATTGCTCTTTACTTCTATATTCGTTTACAAGTACATACTTGTCGCCTCTAACATTTGTTTTTACAGCAACATATTTATCAGGGAATTCATCTCTTAATCTTTTAAGTGCGATATGTACTAATATTCCATCTAAAGGTTTTGTTTTAAACATACCTTTTTCTTTTATAGTTTCAATAACTGGTTCTAAATATGCATGAATAGCTGTTTCTTGATTTTTTAAAAACTCAGCAACTTCTAATCTTAGCATTAAACCATATTTTTCATTTATCCAATTAAATAAAATGTATGATAAAGCCTTATATCTATATCCTTCTTTACCTATAAGTAAAGCTGAATCTTCACCTGTAAATTCAATATATAAAGTCTCTTCATCATAAAACTCTATTTTAATATTTTCAATACCATAACAACTTTCACTAAATAAAGTATTAATACCAGTTCTTACTTCATCTAAAATATCTTGTTTATCTTTTTTTACTATTAAGTTTGAAACTTGAGTTTGTGATTCATCTTCATTATAAAAGTTATCAAATATTTTTTCTTTTGATTCTACTTTTCTAACTTGAGAAGGAACTACATCCTCTTGTTTTTTTATTTCTTTTGGAGTGTTTGAGTCTTCTACTCTTTTTGAAAAATCATCAATTTTAATATCTTTTTTTTCAAAAGAGTTATTAGAATGATCTTTTTCATAAGTATTACAATTATTTTTGTAACAAACTTGAATAATAGCTTTCTTCTTTCCAAAGCCAAGGAACCCCTTGCTTGGCTGTTGGATAATCTCAATCTCTAAATCTGTAATAGAACAATTAAAATCAGCGGTAGCTAATTCATAAACCTCTTCTAAACATTTAGCCTCAAATTTTTTCATAGTAAATCCCTATTTTTTTGCAGCTCTTTTTTTCTCGAACAATTTGTTAATGTAATACTGTTGTCCAATTGTAAATACGTTATTTACGAACCAGTAAAGAGTTAAACCTGCTGGGAACCATAAGAAGAAGAATGTAAATACAATTGGTAACATTTGGAAAATCTTCTTTTGCATCTCATCTTGCATTGTATTAGGTGTAATCTTTTGTTGAATGAACATTGAAGCACCCATTAAAATTGGTAATACAAAATATGGATCCATTTCAGCTAAATCTTCTACCCATAAAATCCATTCTGCACCTTTTAACTCAATAGCATTTAATAAAACTCTATAAATAGCAAAGAATACAGGGATTTGTAAAATAAGTGGTAAACATCCACCCATTGGGTTTGCACCATGTTTCTTATATAGTTCCATCATGTGCATAGATTGTTTTTGTTTATCATCTTTATATTTAGCTTGGATTTCTTTCATTTTTGGAGCTAATTCTTTTAGCTTATTCATAGAAACCATACCTTTATAAGATAAAGGATATAAAACAAGTTTAATTAAAATTGTTAATACAACAATAGTCCAACCCCAGTTACCTACATAAGATTGAATAAATTGAAGTAATAAGAACATAGGCTTAGCTATAAATGTAAACCATCCATACTCTATAACATCTGTTAATTCAGGATGTAATGCTTTAAGATCTTTAAAGTTTTTAGGCCCCATATATCCTGAAAAAGAAATATTATCTCCTCCATGAATAAAAGCTTGTGGATTACCTTCGTTATCTGGCATTAATGTTAAAGCAAGAGATCTTTCAAAGTTATAAATTACTGTAGCATAGTATCTATCAAAATTTGAAACAAACTTTATACCTTCAAAATTTTTATTTTTTTCTAAATCTCCATCTTCTGTAAGATCCATAGTACCATCATTTAATTTTAAATATAAACCATGATCTGCATACATATCAGCTAATACATTTGGTCTAAAACCATTTGTTATAAAGAATTTTTTACCATTAGTTGAACTTGTAGTTAAATCATAATGTCCATTTGGATAGAAAGTAAATTTTTTAGTTAATACTGTTTCACCTAAATCTTGCGTAATAATTAATTCTTGTTTGCTACTTTGAGCATCAATTTCTTTCTTATTTGCTACTGCATTTACGTTAAAAGCTTTTACATTAATATTTGTATCTGCAAATCTAACTTCTAAAGGTCTTAATTGATTAGCTTCAAATAACTTAATTTGATGTTTTTCTTCATCTTTATAAATAGTATCTGATAATGTAACTTGTGCTACTCTACCTTTGCTATCTATTTCTATTATATTTTTAGCAGTTTTAATCACTGTGATAATATCTTGTGTGGCAATTGCTTTAGATGATAGTGATTGAACAGATTTTGACATATCTATAGGATTACCTGAAACATCAGTTTCTTTCATTCCTTCAACTGGTGTTGATTTTGCATTTGCAACTTGTTCTTGTTTTGCTTGTGCTTCTTTCGCCTCTTTTTGAGGTTTTAACACTAAAAATTCGTATGCGATAAAAAATACAAAAACAACCAATGTCATAATTAACATTCGTTTTTGCATACCGTTATTTTGATTCATATTGTTCATTCCTACTTTTCCACTCCCGATTTTTAACTACAATAAATTTATTGTCATTTGTTGGCACAAACCAATAAACGACTTTTATTTTTTTATAATCCACTTTTTTAATTCTATTTTTTGAAATAACTGGATAATCAAACCCACCATCAAAAAGTTGATTACATTTTAATACGCGTGTAATTGTAAAATAAATAGCCTTAAAAAATGTATTATTATCAAGTTGCCATAGTGCATATTGTGAACATGTTGGGTAATATCTACATGAACCAAAAGAAATTACACTTAAATATCTTTGATAAAACCTTATTAAATACTTAAATATTGTTTTCATTTGAAAAGGTTTAATCTTTTAAAGGCAAAATCAAAATCTTTTTTAAGTTTATTAAAATCATTTTCATTTATATTGTTTTTAGCAACAAAAATATATTTACCTGTTTGAATTTGATTTTCATAAGAGGCAAATAAAGCTCTTAATCTTCGTCTAGCTTTATTTCTTAAAACTGCGTTACCTACTTTTTTAGAAGTAACAAAAGCAGCTTTTAAATTTGTGTCAGAACTAAAAAAAGCGACAAAGGAGCTTGTATGCCACTTATTGCCGCTTTTATATAGTTTGTTAAAATCTCTTTGACTATTTAGTCGATGTTTTTTGCTTAAACAGCTAATCTTTTTCTACCTTTAGCTCTTCTTGCTTTAATAACTTTTCTTCCGTTTTTAGTCGACATTCTAACTCTAAAACCATGTGTTCTCTTTTTAGGAGTATTGTGTGGTTGATATGTTCTTTTCATGATAGTTTTCCTCTACATTCACTAATTAAGTTGCGGATTATAGTTAAACCTAACTTAAATCTACATTAGTTTTATTGTCGTTTAAAGGCAAATTAATAATAAATTTTGCACCTTTATATTTTATATTTTCTATAAAAAAATCACTGTTTTGAACAAATATTTTGCCATTTAAATGATTTTCAATTATTTCTTTACACATAAACAGTCCTATACCTAAGGCATCATTATCATGTTTCGTTGTAAAATGTGGTTCAAAAACTTTTTGTATATTTTTATCTTCTATACCGCCTGCATTATCTAAAAAACTAATTTCTAAAAATTCATTTTTCTTTTGACATTCAATTTTAATATATCTTTTTGTATTTAATCTTATTAATTCATCTTTTGAATTAGAAATTATATTTATAAATACTTGAATAAGTTCATTTTCTAAGCTTTTAATTTTTGTATTACAAATATCTGAAACAACATTGATATATTTATTATCAAGTTGATACTTAACTAATTCAAAGGTTTTATCAAAAGTTTTTTTGATATAAAACTCTTCAAAATCTTTTTTAGGTTTAAAAAAGTCTTTAAATATGTCTAAAGATTGATGAGATAAAATATTATCGAGTTTGAGTTTTTCGTCAATTTTCTTTTGTATTTCAAGTTGATAAGCTTTTATTTTTTTTTCAAGAAGAGCTGAAATATAAACAAATATTACTAATAAAAGAATTGTTATAAAAATACTAATTACTAAAAGTTTAGATAGGGACTTTTGATTTGATTGCTTTAATAATTGTCTTTTTTCATTTATTTGCATATACAAATCATCCATATAAAAGCCTGTTCCTATAATCCATTCCCATTCTCTAATAGTATTTACATAACTAATTTTTGATACCTTATTATCACTATTTGGCTTTTGATTATGAACGTAAGAAATAAAACCTCCACCATTTTTGGCAAGTTTCAACATTTCATTTTGTGTTTTAACTACATCATCATTTATTTTTAAACCTTTTATATTTTTACCTACAAAACCATCTAAATAATAACTCAAAAATTTTCCTTCATAAGTTAAAGCAAAAATATAACCATTTTCTTTATATCTAATTTTAGAGATTGATTCTGCAATATCATTTTTTAACTGTTCTTGCGCATCATAAAGATATTCACCTGTTCCAATAAACCAATCTAAGGGTTCAAATAATTTAAAATAGCCTATCTTTTCATACTCTTTTAAACTATCAGGCTTTGTCCAATACCAAGAATAAAAAGTTGAATTTTGTTTTTTAAGTATTCTATTCATTTCATGAAGTAAGAAAGTTCCTTTTTTATCTTGATAATTCCATAAGTCCTTTTCTTCTAGCTCTGGTTTAATAGGATGTAAGACATTTTTTCCACTCATTTCATATATAAAAAGATAACCTCTATTATCGTTAAATCTAATATCTCGTAATGAGTCTTTAATCATTCTTTTGATTTCATCTTTTGATTTGTCTTTGTTGTTTTTATAAATAGAAAGGGCTATTTTATAAGCATTATTAACTTGTTCTCTTAGATTTTTTTTTAATCTTTCAAAAGAGATTTTTTTCTCATAATTAATAGTATCAATAACTTTTTTTACTTCAAATTCAATTTCATTTTTATTTAATTCAATATATTTCTTTTCTAAATTTTTCAATTCTAATTCGAATCTATGTTGATATTCATTGTATAAAAAACTTGTAATAAAAAAAGAAAAAAGGATTATTAATAAAGCAGGTAAATATTTTATAAGATTTACAATATCTTTTTCATTTTTAAACATAAGTAACTCTTTTTTGTTTTTTTTATTATAACAAAAAAGAGTTGTTTTTAATATAATATAAAAATTATTCTATATCCACTTTAATTTCATCATTTTGGATACCAAAAGTAATCTTTGAACCTTGTGTTATCTTATCTTCAAGTATTAAATCAGCAAGTCTATCTTCAACTATTTCATAAATTGCTCTTTTTAAAGGTCTTGCTCCATAAACAGGATCAAAACCTACTCTTGCGATATATTCTTTTGCTTCATTAGTTAAATTTATTTCAATATCTTTTTCTTCTACTTTTTTTCTAATATTTTCAAATAATATATCAACAATATTTGTAATCGCATCTAAATTTAGCTGTTCAAATATTACAATATCATCTAGTCTATTTAAAAACTCTGGTCTAAAATGAGATTTTAAATCACTTAAAACTTCATCTTTTCTTTTAGTTTTATCTTCAATTTCAATAATTTTCGCACTTCCAATATTTGATGTTAAAATAATAATAGTATTTTTAAAATCAACTGTAACGCCTTTATTATCAGTTAGCCTTCCATCATCTAAAACTTGAAGTAAAATATTAAATACATCTGGATGTGCTTTTTCAATCTCATCAAAAAGTATTACACTATATGGTTTTCTTCTTACCGCCTCTGTTAACTGACCACCTTCATCATACCCAACATAACCAGGTGCTGCACCAATTAACCTTGAAACAGCATGTTTCTCCATATACTCACTCATATCAAATCTAATTAATGATTTTTCATCATCAAATAAGAATCTTGCTAATGTTTTTGCTGATTCAGTTTTTCCAACTCCTGTAGGTCCAAGGAACATAAAAGAACCAATTGGTCTACTATCTTCTGAAAGTCCGGCTTTATTTCTCTTAATAGCTCTTGAAATTGCTTTTAGTGCGTCATCTTGTCCAATTACATCTTCTTTTAAAACAGATTCGACTTTTAATACTTTTTGTTTTTCACTATCCATCATTTTATTTACAGGAATACCTGTCCATCTTGAAACAATACTTGCAATAGCTTCTTCATCTACTGAATTTCTAAGAAGTGTTCCCTCTTCTTGCATTCGATTCCACTTTTCTTCATTTTCTTTGATTTTTGCTTCAAGTGTTGGTATTTCACCATACTCAATTGAAGCAGCTTCTTCAAATTTTGACTCTCTTTTTGCTCTTTGTGCTTTTGTTTTTAATTGATCAATTTTTGCTTTTAATTCACTTGTAGCATTAAAAGTCTGTTTTTCATTTTCAAATCGTGCTTCAAGATTTTGCATTTCTTCATTTAAGTTTGCTAATTCTTTTTCTATTTCTATAAGTCTTTCTTCATTTCTCTTAGACTTTTCCATTTTAAGAGCTTCTTTTTCAACATTTATTGTTTGAATTTCTCTTTTTATTTTAGATAAAGCTATAGGTTCACTCTCTATTTGCATTTTTAACTCAGCTGCTGCTTCATCTATAAGATCAATAGCTTTATCAGGTAAAAATCTATCTGTAATATATCTATTTGATAATTTAGCCGCACTTACTAAAGCACTATCATTAATCGTTACATTATGATGTGTTTCTAATTTTTCTTTTATACCTCTTAGAATTTGAAGTGCTTCATTTACACTTGGTTCATCCACATTTACTGGCTGAAATCTTCTTTGCATTGCTGCATCTTTTTCAAAATATTTTCTATATTCTTTTAATGTAGTTGCACCAATTGTATGAAGTTCTCCCCTTGCTAATGATGGTTTTAGAATATTTGCAGCATCCATACTACCTTCACTAGCACCTGCTCCAATAATCGTATGAATTTCATCAATAAAAAGTATAATATTTCCAGCTTTTTTCACCTCATCAACTACTTTTTTTAATCTATCTTCAAATTCACCTCTATATTTAGCACCTGCAATTAATGCACTCATATCTAAAGTTACTACTTTTTTATTTTGAAGACTTGTAGGAACTTGTTTTTCTACAATTCTTTGAGCCAAACCTTCTGCAATTGCTGTTTTACCAGTACCTGGTTCACCTAATAAAATTGGATTATTTTTTGTTTTTCTAATCAAGATTTGCATCATTCTATTTATTTGCTCATCTCTACCTATAACAGGATCAAGCTCTCCATCTATAGCTTTTTTATTTAAATCAATTCCATACTTATCTAAGGCTTCTAAATTTTCATCACTTGTTGCGCTATCAATAGTACTTCCTGCTCTCATTGCTTCAAGTTGTTTTTTTGCATCAAGTAAATTAATATATTTACCTAGTACATCTTTTAATACTTGAGAATCAAAATTTGAAATAAGCCAAGTATCAACAGCAATAAACTTGTCACCATTTTTAACCATTAAACCTTCTGCGTTTTCTAAACTTGTAACAAAATTTCTTGATAGTTTAATATTCTCTTTTGTAACACTAGAAACTGATGATAATTTTGAAGCATAAGATTTTGCCTCAAGTTCAATTGCTGCTTTATCAACATTCATTTTATTTAATAATTGGTTTAAAACTGAGTTTGTATTTGTTAATAAAGCCCAAAGAAAATGAATTACTTCAACTTCTTGATTCTTATTATGTAAGGCTAAAGCAACTGATGAATCAATGCTTTCTGCCATTTGGTTAGTTAACTTTTCAAATAATTTATTCATTTTTAGCACTCCTTTATATTAACTGCTAATAAAATTATAGCAAGTTGAGTGTTTATTTGTCAAGTTATATTATATAATCTAAAATATATTCATTTTTATTAAGTGGAATATCTAAAATAAAACTAGTTCCCTTATAACTTTTATTGTCAATCATAAAACTACAATTTTTAACTTCAATATTCCCTTTAAAATGTTCATTAATAATTTGATGTGACATATAAAGCCCTATTCCTGTACCTTTTGACTTGTGTTTAGTTGTAAAATACGGTTCAAATATTTTATCAATTATTTCTTCTTTTATACCTCCTGCCCCATCAGTAACTTCGATTAAGACTTTATCTTCTAGTCTTTTTGTTTTTATTATAATTTTTCTTCTTTTTATATTGTTTAGTATAAAAGCATCTTTTGAATTATTTATCAAATTTATAAAAACTTGCATAAACTCACTAGGTACACCTTTTAAATATATTTGTTCTCTTTCAAAATCAAGTTCAATATCAATATCATTGTTTTTAAGGCTAGAGCTTACTAGTTTTAAAACTTTTTGAATATAAGTATGTAAACAAAACTCTTCTATTTTTCTATCTTGTTTAAAGAAATTCCTAAAATCATCTATAGTTTTAGATAAATATTTACAATTATCAACAATATGTTCTATACTTTTTTCAAAATTTTCATCATTTAAAGTTTGCATTTCTTTTTCAAGCCTAATTCCACTAGCACAAGTAGTAATAACACTTAAAGGTTGTCTCCATTGATGAGCTATATTTCCTATCATTTCTCCCATAGATGCCATTTTTGATTGTTGAAAAAGTAATCTATCTTTTTGTTTTATTTCTGTAATATCAATAATTGCTGTTACTCTAATATTTTCTCCTAAAAACTTAAGACATTTACTCTGAACTATGGTATTAATTTTTTCATCATTAAATTTTATAAATTCAATTTCATAAGGCTCAGTATTTTTAGTTATATTTTCTTTCATTAAAAGTTTATATTTACTATCAATAAAATCTAAAATATCTTTTTCTATAAAATCTTCTTTTCCCTTTGCTTCAAAAAGATTTAATGTAATATCATTTACATCAATGATTTTTGTATTTTTTATTAATATTATTGACTCAAGAGTTGAGTTAAATAAGGCCTTAAAACTTTCAAGAGATGCTTCAAGGTATTCTTCTCTTTTATCAATCTCTTTTTGCATTACATTAAAACTATTGATAAAATTATTAAGCTCAATATAATCACTTTTAGGAACTTTTATCTCATAATTACCATTAGATATTTTTGTAGTTGTATTTTTTAATTGATCAAAAACTTTAAATATCTTTTTAGACATTTTTAAAGAAAAATAAATTGAAATTAAAATAAATATAATTATAAAAAAAAGAGTTATATACATAATATTACTTAAAGCACTTATTACATTTGTATAATCTTCTCTTGCTATTACCTTCCAGTTAGTTTTATCAATATTTATGTATGTACCATATTGAGTTTTCTTACCTTTTATAGGCTTAAATTTTTTTTGTTCATAAGCTTTTACTTTATTTATTAAACTAGTATATACATCAGAATAACTTGCATTAAATCTTTGTAATACCATATCTTCATTATCTGGATTAATAATAATTGTTCCATCTTTATCAATAACTCTAATCATGTGTGATTTATCTATATTTTTAAACCTTTTTATAAAACTAGAGATATCTTCAAAATTTATAAGAAAAACAAAAACCTTATTTTCATATTTAAAACTATAAGATACAGAAGGTTCATCATCAATGCTTGATAAAAAAACACTTGACCAGTAAGAGTTTTTTTCATCATTTAGATTTTTAAAATAGTTTTTATTAGAATAATCAAAGCCTTTATAGATATTTAAATTATTTAAAGCAGAAAAGTTTACTATAGTACCCTTATCATCTAAAACTAATATAGCTGTGACATTTCTATCAATTTTTACAATATTTTCAATAATAGAATTATCACTATCATAATTTGATTTTAACAAATTAGATATTTTGATAATTTTATCAATAAAGTTATTTATTTCAAACTCTACTTGTATTAATACTTGCTCTTGATTATGATCTATGCTATTAAGTTTATTCTTATATAGATTAAAAGCTGAAAATATTCCTGTGATTACAATAACTGTAACACAAATTAATATTAGCAATAATAAAATTTCTTTTTTTAAACTTTTTGATTTTTTCATTTAATTATTACAAACTCACCATTTTTTATTTCAAATGTATAATAATTTCTAACTACATCTCCATAATCATCAAAAAATATATCATCAATCAAACCTTTAAATTTTTTATTTTTCAATAAATATTCTTTTACTTTATCTTCCTCTACTTCTTTAAGTACTTCTATTAGTATTTGAGCTAATTCATAAGCCTTTGAAGCATAAATAGAAGGTTCTAAATTGTATTTATCTTTGTAAGCTTTGACAAATTTTAAGTAATTTGTTTTTTTAGATTTAGGATTAAAATCTATATTAAAAAGTACACCCTCTGATGATTTCCCAGCATTTTCTAAAAAAGATTTTGTCATTGCCCATTCAGCTAGTGCTACTTTTGTTTTTATTTGATTTAATCTTAAATATTGTATTACTTTAGCAGAATCAATCGAGTTTGCACACATTAAAATTAAGTTAGGATTTTTATTTTTTATATCTTTAACTAATTCATCAAAATTTACATCTGTTGTATTGTATGTTAAAAGTTTTTTACCTGTTTTAGAAAAAAGACTTTTTTCAAAATTAATTAAATAATCTTTTGTATATGTTTTATTTTTAGGATCATAAATCCCATAAATTTTATCATATTTTTTTTCTTTTATAAATTCAGAAAAAGAATCAAAACGAGAAGGATTATTAGCTACATGAACTCTAAAAAACTGATCATTCTTACCAGTAAATTCATTACTAGCAGAAGCGGCTGAAATCATAAACATATCTTTATGCTTATTTATTATGGACATAGAAACTTTTGACATGGTACTTGTTACATTACCTATTACAATTTTAATGTCATTTTCTATAAAATCATTTATAATCTGTTTATTAATATTTGGATCATTTTTATCATCTTTAAAAATTAATTCAATATTTTTATTTCCAACTTTATAATCAACTTCATCAAATGCTAAAAGAACACCATTCATCATAGCATTTCCTAAAACTGAATATTTTGAAGTCAAAGAACCTACAAATCCTATTTTTATATTTTGCATTTTGTTTACTGAATAAAGATAATAAATTATTAAAATTAAAAAAAGGAAAAAAGCCACCATAAATTTGATCATCTGTTGCATATATATAATACCTTAAAAAAATATATACATTATATACTTTTTATCCTAATTATATTCTATTTGTTATGTTAGTTGTATCAAAACCTCTAAGCCCTTTAAATTTTTATTCTCTATTAAAAAATCCTTATTTTTGATTTTTATACTACCTTTCATGTGTTTTGTAATAATATAATGTGCCATATATAAACCTATACCTGAACCTACTTCTTGTTCTTTAGTTGTAAAATAAGGTTCAAAGATTTTATGAATTTTATTTTCTTTTATTCCTAAACCTGAGTCTTGAATTCTTAAAACTATATCATTATTTACTTTTTTTGTTTCAATTAATATATACTTATCTTTTACACCTGAATTCAATATTGCATCTTTTGCATTTTCTAATAGATTAAAGATAATTTGTGAGAATTCTGCTATATATCCATTGATAAAAAGTTCTTTATTTCTATGTCTTAAAACTAGATTTATTTCATTTTTTTGAAGTAAAGGCTCAATAAAAAGTAATGTAGAATTTAAACTTTCTATCAAATTAAACCTTTCTTGATTTTTATTAAGTTCAAAATATGCTGAACACTTATCAATAATTGAAGATAACTCTTTTGTAGTTTTATTGATTTTATCTAATCCTTCAAGTAAACTTTTATCATTTAATATATCTAGTTGTTTTTCAAGTTTCATACCAGAAGATAAAACACTTATTGTTGATAAAGGTTGTCTCCAATGATGTGCAATATTTTTAAGCATTTCAGAAATAGATGTAAACTTTGATTGTTCCATTATTATTTTATGTTGTTCTTTTAAGTCTGTTATATCCAAAAACAAAGTAATTCTTAATTTTTTATTTTTAAAATAAATTGCTTTATCCTTAGCTAATACATAAATAATAGAATTATCTTTTTTTAAAAGTTTAAACTCTTTAGGTTCATCTATATTAACATCTTTTCTAAAACATTCTTTTATCACATTTCTGTATTTAGAAGGAATTATTTTAAGTACTTTTTTACCTTTTAAGTCTGATTTATTATCATAACCTAATATTTTAACAGCAGAATTATTTACAGTTAAACATGACTCTTTATCATGAATAACAATTCCTTCCATAGTAGAGTCCACTAAAAGTCTAAAGTTTTCTAAGTTTTGAGTTAAAATATCTTCCCTTTTATTTAACTCTATTCGCATTTTATCAAAAGACTTGATAAAACTATTTAATTCAATAAACCTTGTAAAAGTAACACTATTTTGATATTGACCATTTGAAATATTTTTAAATTCTGATTTAAATTTATCAAGTTTAGAAAATATTTTTTTCAAATATTTATTAATAAACAATAATACAATTAAAGAAATAATACAAATACTTATAATAATTAATAAAA
>NZ_JBMOVW010000004.1:42524-301750 GCF_049472155.1 Arcobacter rhizosphaerae
CTACTTTTAAAATATAACATTTTAGGATATCTGTATTTTGTCTAAGTAATAGTTTCCAATTAGTTTTATCAATAGTAGTATACATACCATAATCTATAGTATTAAGATAATTGTTTTTAAATTTAGTAAGTTTATATTCATCAACAACATCAATTAAATCTGTAAAATAATTACGAGATAAAGAATTATTTATACTATCTTGTTTTTTTGTTAGATCATGATTTATAATAAATTTTTTATTTGAATCAAACAGTCTAATCATTGATGAACCATCAGAATTTTTAAAAGCTTTAGTTAAATTTATAATTTTTTCTAAAGATATTAAAAATATAATTTTCTTTTTTTTCACCTTAAAAGAGTATGCTATTGAGGTATTTTTTTGAAAATCAAAATATATTAAATCTGACCAAGCCTTTTTGATATTTATTTTATCATTTGAAAGTTCATTCAAAAAATTCAAATAAATATCTGTTTTTGAATATATTTTTTCAACTTTGTTATTTTCATTAAATAAAAGTATTGTTGATATCTCTTTATTTGTATTTAAAATAGGTTCTAAAATTATATGTAAATTCTCATTTTCATTTTCTAAATACACTGATAGTTTTTCTATTTTATTCATAAAATCATTTATTTGATTTTTTACATGTATTAATATCTCTTTTTGAGAATGTTGTAAAGATTGATTGTTTAAATTAAAAAAAGAAATAATAGTAATTAATAATGTTATTATAGAAAAAAATAAAGTTATTAAGACGACCATTGTTATGATATTTTGTTTTAAACTTTTTGCTTTCATCAAAACAACCTTTAAACTTCCATAAATATATATTATAATATTTTTACTTAATATAAGTCTTAATTATTTATTTAAATATAATTTCTTTTTAGATATATTCAAAATAAAAAGTGATAATTATATGTTATGTGGAATTGATGAAGCTGGAAGAGGACCTATTGCTGGACCTCTAGTTGTAGCAGGTGTTGTATTAAAAAAAGAACTTGAACAATTAAATGACTCTAAAGTTTTAAGCGAAAAAAAAAGAGAATTACTTTTTGATAAAATTATTGATAACTCTTATAATCATATCGTTTTTAAAAGTGCAAAAGAAATTGATGAAAAAGGAATAAGTAAATGCCTGCAAGAATCAATTACAGAAATAATGCAAAAACTATCATCAAATGCCAGTTCATTTTTAATGGATGGAAATACATCATTTGGTATAAATAAACTTGAACATAAAATCAAAGCAGATGCAACAATAAAAGAAGTAAGTGCTGCTTCAATTCTTGCTAAAGTATCAAGAGATAGATATATGTGCAAAATAGCCTCTAATTATGAAAATTATGACTTTGAAAAACATAAAGGATATGGAACTAAAGCCCATGTTGAAAAAATAAAAGAGTTTGGAAGAAGTGATGAACACAGGTTTACATTTAGACTAAAAGCCTTAGGTGAAGAGAAACTAGGAGTTCAAAAGAGTCTATTTTAGACTATTTTGAAACTTCGCCTATATAACTTTCAACTGATTTAATCTTTTGAGTCATTCTATCTTCATGATTTTTTCTTATATCAAAAGTTATAGTTGAGTAAACTCTATTACACCCTAAATCTTCTAATACCTTGTAACATCTACCTATCAAATCTAAAGCCTCACTCATTTTATTTGTTTCTATAATTGTACACATTGAAGTTAATTGATAAGAATATCCACTATTTTTAATAACTTCAATTACTTTTGAAACTTCTTTAGCCTTACTTTCACTTTTATCTGTTGGAAACATTGCCATTTGCACTAAAACACTCATCTAAGCTCCTTATTATAGATATTCTTTTATATTTGTTTCAATATTATATTAAATCATTGACACATGAATTTGATACAAGGATTGTAGCAAAATTATAATAAAGTATTTTCTAAAAAAATAAAACAAGATAAACTATAAATCAAAATTAGATTTATAGTTTATTAATTAATTTTTTTACCTATTCTACTTATATCATTAAAATTTATAAATATAGATTTTACATAGCCAACAATTTGATTTTGCGAAACAGTTCCCCAAAACCTTGAATCATTTGAATGATCCCTATTATCTCCCATCATGAAATATTCATTTTCTGGAACTATTATAGGATACATATTAAATAATTGTGAAGGACTTAATACATTATTTACAACAAGATTATCATTACTTATCGATGAAAGTTTAATTTTATAGGGATTAATTACCCAAAATTTATTTCCAACCTTCATAATATCCTTATTAGAGTAATTATTTAAAATGTATTCATTCCCTTCTTTAGGATGCAAAAGTAAATTTTTATCTTGTATAGCAATAATATCTCCACTAGTAGCAACCACTCTTTTTATGTACAATATCTTTTCATTTTTTGGATATTTAAATACTACTACTTCACCTCTTGTAGGTATAAATTGTGTTTTTTTAACCAAAAACTGATCATTTTCAAGAATTGTAGGGGACATTGAAGAAGAAGGCTGTGTAAATAATTTAACTGTTACACTTTTTCCTAAAATTGTAATATATGAGAAATAAAATATACAAGTTATTATGAGAAAATACCATTTACTAAACTTACTATATTTGATTTCATTCTTATTTATAATACTAATTAGATTAAATATTGGAATAAAATATAATAAAAGAGCAGAAGAATATATTAATAAGACAGTAAAAATATTAGTATATTCAAATATTGAATTATATAAAAAATATAGGAATAAAGGCATTAGAAACATATATAAATAACCTTTTTTTATATGACCAACATATATATAACCTAAACCAGGAGCAATAAAAGTAAGTATAATTCCAACTATTTTACTTTTCTTTTTTTCTTTTTTTACATTTAATTCTTCATTACCATCATCTATAGTAGAAGATTCAATTTCTAAACTATTTTCAGTATTGATATTTTCTCTTTTTATTTGTTTTCTTCCTATAAAAGGATATAAAATTGCAGTTACGGGTATGAATATTAATAGTAAAACCCATACTATTTTATTATTTGGTTCTTTAAAATTATTTACAAGAACAGAAAAAAAAGCATAAAGCCAAATCAAAAAAACAATGGTATAAATAATTAATATTGATACAAACATATTATTTTCCACTTAATTTTGAATTTACTATTTTCTTATATTCATCTATAAAACTATTTACTCCAACTAATAAAAATAATCCTACTAAAATAAAACATTTCGTCATTGTGTTTCCTCTATTATGTTATAAAATTACTAATAAAATAATAATTTTTAAAAAAGTTGAAAATTATATCATAATAAGTTATTAGACTAATATTAAATTCATAGAACCACTTATATTTATTATGTTCTTTTTTTAAAGTATATATTTTATATACTTTTTTACTTATATTTTAAAACTTTTTTGTTATTATACAATATTAATAAAAGGAGAAATAATATGCAAATAGATGTATCTGCAGAAGTGATTTTATCACAACTTGGATATTCAAAAAGTGATGCTTCAATGAAGCAAGCTGAAAAAATGATATCTGTTACAGACAACTTTGATAAGTTTTCTAAACACATTTTTTCTTTAAATGATCATTTAAAGAAAATGAATGCTTACGTAGGACTGTCAAATAAAACTGACTATTTAAAAATCAAATGTGATGAAAATGATGCACAAGAAATTTTAGAAGAATTTCATGAAGAAGTTTCACACTGGGCTAACAAGTACAATGTAAAACTTCAACAATTAGATGCAAAACCTATTTACTATATTTTAGGAACTCACTAAAAAATTTTCTTATAAGAATGACAGTAAGGCACCTTTTGGTGTCTTGCATAATAATCTTGATGATAATCTTCTGCTTCATAAAATGGAACAACTTTATATAAACTTGTAGCAACTTTATAACCCATTGATGTCAATTTTTCAATCAATTTTTCAGAAATTTCTTTTTCCTCATCATCATTATAAAAAATAGCAGATAAATATTGACTTCCAATATCTGGACCTTGTCCATTTGTTTGGGTAAAATCATGTGTTTCAAAAAACTGAATGGCAAGTTGTTCAAAACTAACTTCAGTTGAATCATACTCTACTTTTACAACTTCTAAATGTCCTGTTTGACCTGTACAAACACTTCTATAATCAGGCTTTGGAATATGTCCACCCATATAACCTGAAACTGCTGTTTTTACACCTTTAAAGTTTTCAAAATAATATTCTGTTCCCCAAAAACAACCTGAGGCAAAATAAGCTTCTTTAATCATTGTTTTCTTCCTTAAAATTTAAAGATATTGAGTTTACACAATGTCTTGTATTCTTAGAAGTAAATCCCTCACCTTCAAAAACATGACCTAAGTGACCACCACAAGCTGCACAAACTATTTCAACTCTTCGTCCATCTGCATCAGCAACTCTTTTTACAGCTCCTTTAATTTCATCATCAAAACTAGGCCAGCCACAACCTGAACTAAATTTATCTTCTGACTTATATAGTGGAGTATTACATTTTTTACAAGTAAAAACTCCCTTTTTATAAAAATCATTATATTTCCCACTAAATGGAAGTTCTGTACCTTTATTCTCTATTACTCTTATTTCTTCATCTGTAAGTTTATTAAATGCCATATCTTCTCCTTAAGAAACTATAAATTTTTTAGTAAGCAAAACTTCATTATCATAAAGAATTTTTCCTTCAAATACATCACCTTTTTTAAACTCCCCTACACCTTTTGGTGTACCACTCATAAGAATATCACCATCTTCAAAAGATGCAAAAGATTTAAACTCATTTATTATGTCATAAGGCTTATTAATCATTAAAGATACATCACCTTTTTGAGCTAACTTATCATTAATAAAAAGTTCTACTTCAAGTTTTGATATATCACCATCAAAACTTACAAAGTCAGAAAAAACAGCAGAATTATCAAAAGCTTTAGCTCTCTCCCAAGGTAAACCTTTAGCTTTTAGCTTAGATTGTACTTCTCTTAATGTTAAATCCAATCCAAATGCAACAGCAGATATTTTATCTTCTTCAATTAAAAATGAAATTTCAGCTTCATAATGACAAGAGGCATTTCCTTTTGGAAATACTAGATTAGTTGAAATAGAAGAGTTTGGTTTTATAAAAAAAACCATTTCATCAGGCACTGCATTGTTTAATTCTTCTATATGCTCACTATAATTCCTACCAATACAAACCACCTTTGAAGGAGTTATTTTTTGTTCTTGTAAAGTAATACTATTCATTTGTTATTTACCTTTATTATCTAGTTTTTTTAGTTTATACATAGAGTATTTGTTTTTAGATTCTTTATATAAAAATATAGCTTTTTCAATATCTTTTTGAACACCTAAACCATTTTCATAAAAATAAGCCAACCATGATTTTGAATAATCACTACCTAAACTTGAAGCTTTTTCAAACCAAGTAAATGCTTTTTTATAATCTTTTTTTATGCCTAAACCTTTAGCATAAAAATACCCTATTTCAGACATACTAAAAATATCACCAGCTTGAGCACTTTTAGTATAAAGATCAAAGGCTTTTTTTAAATCTTGCTTTGTTGAAATACCTCTTTTATAAAAATAAGCTACTTCTCTTTGAATAAATTTATCATCTTCTATTTCTAAAAATTTTGAAAAATAAAAGAAAGATTTATCAAAATCTTTCTTTACACTTAAGCCATTATGATAAATCAAACCTAATTGTTTTAAAGAATAACTATCATTTAAAAGGGCAAGTTTTTCCAAGTAAGGAATTGCTTTTGAATATTTTTTTTCTGTTATATAGATTTTACTTAATTTCTTAATTGAAGCAATATCATTCTTTAAAGCTGCTTTTTCAAGCCATAAGACAGATTTTTCTTTATCTTTTTTAGTATTTAAGCCTTCTTCATAAAAAGAAGCAATAGTTCTTAAAGCATCGATATCACCAGCTAAAGCTTTTTTCATAAAACAATTAAATTTTAAATTACCTTGTTCTAAGTCTTTACAAAGAATGGCTTTAGGTTTCTTTATTATTTTTTTTTCAGCTTTTTTTGCTGTTTTGGGTTCTTCTTTTATATTTTCTTTTACATCTTTACTTGTACATCCAATAATAAAAAAAGAAACTAAAACTAAAAAAAAGTTTTTCATTTATACTCCTATTCTAAACAAAAGTATTTTATCTAAAAATACTATTATTTAAATGAAGAGTTATATTAATACTTCTCTAATAAATCATTTATAATAACAGAAGTAATTCCCCAAATTACCTCATCTTCATATTTATAAACCCAAATTTTATGTCTTTTATTTCCCCAAGGCTTCTTATATGTATCAGGAAGTCCTAACTCTTCTACTGGAAACAACACCTCTTTTTTGCCTTCTTCATTAAATCTAAAAGGTTGTATTTCATGAGACAAAGTATATTCTAAAGCTTGTGTTTCTTTAAAAAATTTTAAAGGAATTAAAATAGTTTTTTCAACTTCATTTTTATCAATTTTCATTGTTTTTAAAGCTCTTTTTTTAATCGTAGCAACAAAAGGCTCAATTACTGCACCTATAGGAGCAACATAAGAATCTAGTTGTCCTATAATTTTAATATCTTTTGCTTCAATTCCAAGCTCTTCATAAGTTTCTCTTAATGCTGTTTGTTCAAAATTTTCATCAATTCCTTCTTCAAATCTTCCACCTGGAAAACATATATCTCCACCTTGTCTAATATGAGCTGCTCTTTTTTGAAATAATAAATGATATTCACCTTTTATTTTTATAAGAGGTATTAGAACAGCTGAATTAAAAAACCTATCTCGACCTAATACACCTGGAGTTTTTGGCATATTTGTAACTAACTGTTTTAAATCACTTTTTTTCATATTAACTCTTTATAGATTTTATAGCTTCAATCATAGTTCTAATTATTTTTCTTAAATCTTCTTCTTTTATAGTATAAGCTACAATTGAATAAATAAGTTTTCCAAAAGGTCTAATCCAAACACCTTTTGAAACACAATAATCTTGTATATATTGAGCATAACTATCATCTTTCAATTCAATAACCCCAATAGCTCCAATATTTCTAATACTTTTTACCAAAGGTATATCCCTTGCTTCATCTAGTTCTTCTGCAAAAATAGTTTCTATTTTTAAAACTTTTTCTTCCCAATTTGTTTGCTGTAGTAATTTTATACTTTCAATAGCTACACTACAAGCAAGAGGATTACCCATAAAAGTAGGTCCATGCATAAGAATACCTAATTTAGAATCACTTATTGTTTTTGAGACATTTTTTGAAGTAATCATAGCAGCCATTGTCATATAACCACCTGTTAAACCTTTACCTACAGTCATAATATCAGGTTTTATATCTGCCCACTGACATGCAAACATTTTTCCAGTATGCCCAAAACCTGTTGCTATTTCATCTGCTATTAAAAGAACATCATACTTAGTACAAAGTTCTCTTGCTTTTTTCAAGAATTTTGGATTATATATTCTCATACCACCTGCACCTTGAACAATTGGCTCTATTATAAAACCTGCTAATTCCTTATGATACTTCTCAAAGTTTTTTTCTAACTCATAAATTGCATCATCACAATTTTCATCAAAACCAATATTTGGAGCTTTTGTAAAAATATGCTTAGGAAGGTAAGAGCCATAAATACTATGCATAGAATTATTTGGATCACATACACTCATAGCAGCTAAAGTATCTCCATGATAAGCATGTTCAGATGCTAAAAATTTATATTTTTTAAAGCCTTTTGCTTCTTGATATTGAATAGCTGTTTTCAAAGATACTTCAACAGAAACAGAACCACTATCACATAAAAAAACACTATTTAAACCTGTTAAATCTACTAGCATTTTAGATAATATAGCTGCATTTTCATGAGCTAGCCCACCAAACATAATATGTGGCATAAGTTCAACTTGTTTTTTTAAAGCTTCATTTAATTTAGGATGATTATATCCATGTATTGCACTCCACCATGAACTCATAGCATCTATTAACTCTTCACCTGTTGAGAGAAAAATAGATGTTTTATCAGTTCTTTTTACTGGTAGTATTTTTGTTCTAGTAGGCAACGAATTATAAGGATGCCAAACATGCTCTTTATCTATATCTAACCAATTCAATAAAAATTCCTATTTTTAATATATATTAGATTATAGCTTAATATCAATTATCATCAAATAATGTAACAGTAAATTCAGCACCTTTATATTTTTGCTCTTTATATTCAAATTTTTTATTTGTAACTTCTATTTGTCCATTCATATATTTAGATATTATTTGATCACACATATAAAGCCCTATTCCTGTACCTTTTGAAGTATGTTTTGTAGTAAAATAAGGTTCAAAAACTTTATCTAAAATTTTTGATTTTATTCCTCCTGCATTATCTTTTATTTTTATAACTATTTTACCTTTCTTTCTTTTTGTTTCTATAAAAATAAATTTATTATCTTTATCATTTAAAGATAACGCATCTTTTGCATTGTTTAAAATATTTATAAATACTTGAATAAACTCTGTCTCATGTCCATAGACTTCTATAGTTTGAAAATCTTTAACTATTTTAATATTTTCTTGTTCAAACTTTGAGTTTAATAAATTTATTGTTTTTTCTAGAGTATTTGAAATATCAAATTTTACTTTTTTATCTTGAGGCTTAAAGAAATATCTAAAATCATCAATAGTATGAGATAAATAGTTTGATGAATTAACAATCCTATCTAAGGTTTCAAAAAAGAACTTATCATCTAAATCTCCAACTTCTTTTTTAATCTTTAAACCACTAGCACTAGTAGTTATTACAGATAAAGGCTGTCTCCATTGATGAGCTATATTTTCAATCATCTGACCCATTGCAGCCATTTTAGACTGTCGAACTAATAATCTATCTTTTTTTAGATTCTTCTCAACTTCATCTTTTATCTTTTCTTCTAGTGTTTCATTTATTCTTTTTAACTCTTGTGTTTTTTCTTCAACTTTTTTATTTAAATCTTTATTAACCTTATTTAATAAATTTTGTCTATACAATAAAAATAAAATTACAACTGTAATAGCAAAAAGAATCTGATACAATAAAGTATAATCAAACTCTTTTTTATGTTCCACATAAACCCACTTATTACTTAATAATTCTATAGTTTCACTATCCAAAGTATTTATAAACTTATTTAATATATCAAATAATTTACTCTCATCTTTTTTGACACCTATTCTAAGTTCTACTCTTTCATCAATTTTACCTGATATTTTAATATGCGATAAAAAATCATTTTGTAATATATACCAAGCTTGTCCCATAGAAGAAATATAGCCATAAAACTCACCTTTGTTTACCATTTCTAAACCATCAACTATATTATTCAACTCAATAAAATCAATATCTGGGTACTTTAACTTTAAAGCTTCAAAAGAAGAAAAATCTCTATTTACACCTATTTTTACATCTTTAATATTAGATAAATTTTCTATGAAAGGTTTATCATCTTTAGTCATAAGTACAGAAGGTATATCAAGATATGATTTTGTAAAATTCATAATATCTTTTCCCTCTTGAGTCAACTGAGAAGTAGGAATAATATCACATACACCTTTTTTTATAAGTTCTATAGAATGTTCTGTATTATTAGTTTTTACATAAGAAACATTTATGTTTAATTTTTTTTCTAACATTTTCATAAAATCCGATGTAATACCTTGAAGTCTATTTTCTTTTATATCACTATAAGGCATAGCATTTGGAATAATACAAGCTTTAATAACTTTTCTTTTTTCTAAATATTTTTTTTCATTACTTGTAAAAACTAATTTATTATCTTCAAAATAAATAAAATCATCAAAATCTATTATATTTTTAGTAAGCCCCATAATATTATATAAGTCATATATTCTTTGAAGCTTTTCTTTTTTAATTTCTCCTAGTTTTTTGGTGTTAAAATAAGAAAGTTTTTTAAGTTCTTTTCCTTCATAAACTAATTCTTCCTTTGAAAGATTTTGGGAATTATATTTCTTAATTATTAAATCCACACTCTCTTCAATATTTTCATAAGCATACTCCCAACCTTTAAGTGAGGCATTTTTAAAAGCAAGAACTGTATTTATGTCATTTTCAATCATATTTTTACTAGTAAAAAGCAAATCACTATACATGTCAAAACCAAATTTTTTAGGATCAAAAATATTATAGTCTATACCTTTTTGTTGTAATTCAAATGGAGACTTAGAAATATATGCTGAGATAACATCTGTTTTTTTATTTATTAAATCGTTAATATTATGTGTATGTTTTACAAAATTTAAATCTTCTAATCTAACATTATGTGAACGTATCATAGCTTTTAAAGATACTTCACTTGAATCATCAATTGTTGTCATAATAGTTCTATTTTTAAAGTCTTCAATAGAATTAACTTTTGAATTTTTTGTACTAACTAAAATCAAAGGGGTAGCTTGGAAAAGTGCATATAAAGCTACAATATCAGCTCCTTTTGATTTATCAAGAATTAACGTTTCTCTTCCTACTGCAAAATCAAACTTTTGTTTTGCCACATCATTGGGAATATTAATACCAAACTCAAAAGGCTTAATATTTACATCTAATCCTGCTTCTTTGTAAAAACCTTTTTCTTTAGCTATATAGTAGCCAGCAAATTGGAATTGATCAAACCATGATAATTGAATTGTAATTTTCTTTAAATCTTTTGATAAAAGTAGACTTGGGAAAAAGATAAAAATTAAAATAATATAGAGTAATTTCTTAAACATATAAACTCACTTTCTTTTTATGAAGCAAATATTATAACAAATAAATCTCACTTTCTAACAAAAAAAAAGATAAAAAATTACTAATTTTAAATACTTATAAAAACACCTAAAGTACAATAAAGTTATCATTTTTTTATCATACGATTCTAATATAATTTAGCAAAAAATTAGGAGTATTTTCAATGGAACATCAAGACTTAGAATTAAAACACATCTCAACAGTTGAGGATAAAAGATATTTTATTTCAACAATTAAAATGCATGTTAGACACTCTTGGCTAAATCAACATAACAATGTTTTCGTTTATGAAACAATGATATTTAAAAAAGAAGACAATAAAGTAATCTACCATGAACCTGTATATAATAAAAGATATAATAGCTATGAAGATGCAATAAATGGTCATCAATATGCAGTTGAAAATACAGCAAAAATCATAAAAGAAGGTATTCTTTGTTAAATTCATAGGTTTTCCTATGAATTTAATATAAGCTTATTTTCTATACTATTTAATACACCTACTAAATTGAACTAGTTAACAAAGTAAATATTTTGTAGAAAAATCTAAACTACTTTGCTGTTTTATTAAAGTATATTTACTAAAACTATTTGATAAAATTAAACCTAAAAGTATAGCAACAATCAAAATAAAACTTACTATACTAAAGAATATGATAAGAATCATTCCTTTATAAAATTCTATTTTTTTTAAATTTTATATTTTGTACTCTTTAATTTTGATTGAATTATAAAGGATTATTTATCATTTGTAAAATTAATTATTTTTGATATAATAATAAAAAAAATTTATAGGATTTGTTTTGATTACACTAAAAGAACTAGATATATTTTTCAAATTATGTGAAGACTCACATATTTCTAATCTTGCTAAACAAATAAATATGACACAAGCTGCTATATCATCAAGTCTTAACTCTTTAGAAAAAAAACTTGATGAAAAACTTTTTGATAGAGTAGGTAAAAAACTTATATTAAATGAAAGAGGAAGACTATTTAAAGACAATTCGTACTCTCCATATTTAGAGCTTTTAAATAGTACAGAAATTTTTGATAAAGAAAAGCTAAGAGGAAAAGTAAAACTTGCATCAAGCAAAACTTTTAATTGTATTGACTTATCTATATATCTTTATGACTTTATTTCTACACATGATGTGCAAGTTACAAAAAGTTCAAACAATACAAAACAAATTGTACAATCTATAGTAGATTCAACTATTGATTTAGGTTTTATTGAAAATGACTTTATTGATCCACACATAATAAAAGAAAAATTAGCTGATGATGTACTTATTGTTGTAAGTGCAAATAAACACTTAAGTAACAATAGTTATTTTATAGATGAACTATATGAAAAAAACTGGATACTAAGAGAAAAAGGTTCCGCAACAAGAGAAATATTTTTGAATAAAATACCAGATACTAATAAGCTTAAGATCACAATGGAAATTTCAAATTTCGATGAAATTAAAAGTATCTTACTCCATGATAAAAATAGTATTACTTGTATATCAAAACTTGCTGTTCAAAAGGAAATTGAAGAAGGAAAACTTTTTAAAGTAGATATCAAAAATATAGATTTTAAAAGAGAATTATATATGATTCATCATAGAGACAAATATAAAAGTAAACTTTTTTTAGAATTTAGTGATTATATTAAAGAGTGTTTTCGAAAAAACTATCCATAAATTACAAATCAATTACGGTTACATTTTGGTTACAGTAAAATACCTATAAATTAAGTGATAAATTGTCATTATTCCACCAAGAAAATAAAAAAGGATACTTATGACATTTATTCCAGTTTCAACACAATTATTACAAGCTGTAAACTCTAACAATGCAACAAAAGTAGAAGAGCTTATTTTAAACTCAGATACAAAAAGAGAACTTATACTAGAACATGTATCAACATACGGAGAAAAGTCTTTAGCAAATTTGCTTCCAAGATTTAGAAGCAAAGGTTTAGTTCTAAATATTCAAACTTTATTGAATATCTAAGAACTAGGCTTCTATTCAAGCCAAAACTTAATTTCTTCTTTTCCTTTAGCATTTAAAGAATAAATACCCTTTCCAACTCTTTCAAACCAAGAATAGTAGTTGTTATACATAATTTATCTAGCTTTTTATTCATCTAAGTCTTTTGCTATTTGAGAAGCTTTACAATCCCCATGTCTTTCTAAATATAAAGCGATTTTCAAAGCTTTTTGTCTATATGAAGTAATAACACCTCTTCTACTAGCCATACCACCAAGATTGGGATCACCTACTCTACTTTGAAACTCACCTAAGAGTTTTTCTTTTTTTTGCTTTATTTTCCTTGGTTTATACTCAATAGGATCTAGTACTACTTCAACTTTATTTTTAATATGGTCTATTAAAATAAGCCCAAAACCTAACATCTTTAAAAGTTTTAAAGCTAATTTTCTTTTCTTTTTAAAAGCTTTTGAATCATGGGGAATACCAATATATATAAGCGATGATAAAGAAATTCTATCCACACCTTGAAGCAATACATCAAGATTAAGAGATAGTTTAAGCTCAACTATTATAGGAGCTTCATCTTCACGTACTGCCACAACATCACAATCACAAACTTCACCTTTCACTTCATAGTTTTGTGATTCTAAATATTTTTTTAGAGGTAAGTATAAATCAGATTCTTTCATTATAAGTTCTTTTATATTTAATTTTCAAGTATGGTATATAAAAATTACTTAATTAGTTGTATTTATAAACATTGTCATAAAAACATTATAAAAAGAAAATTAATCAACATATTATTTAGATTTTTTCACTTTGCCAAAGTTTAACAAAAGTTTTTTATAAACTAAATAAGGTAAATGTCAATTTACTAAAAAACTAACATAAAGGAAAAAAATGAGTCACTCACATATAGAAGATTGCATTCATTGTGGATGTAATAATCCAGTATTTAATATACTTCATGATAACCTTAAAAGTAAGAATATTGATTCTCTAAAGATTATAAAAAAAGGTCTTAAAAATAAAAAGACCAAGATAAAAAATCAAAATAATGAATCTAGTGCAAGGATTTATTATGGAGGAACAATTAGACCTATGATAAATGGGAATACAGATAAAGTTGAAGCTATTGCTTTTTATAATGGTATTGTTATATCATCAGGAAAATATAAAAAAGTTAAAAGAAAATTAAAATATCACCTTGAATGTAATAGAAATACTAATAAAAAAATAAAAAAAATAAAATTAAAATGTAACGAAACTTTATTACCTGGTTTTATAGAAGCACATGCACATGTAGCTGCTACAGTAATTACTAGTGGAAAGTTATGGTGTAATTTAGGTCCATATAAAAATCAAAGAATTATAAAAGATTATAATCTTGAATATATTAAGAATAATCTTAATTCTTTCATAAAAAACTTAGAAAATGATAAAAAAATTAAAGATGATTTTTGGGTACTTGGACAAGGGCTAGATCCAGCACTAATGCCTTTTAAAGGGAATAATCTAATTGACATAAATATAGAACTATTAGATAAAATAGAAACTAAAAGACCAATCTTACTAATGTCAGCCTCTTTACATACAGCCTACGTAAATACTTTAGCACTAAAAAAAATATATGCTAGCCATTATGCTAATAATCCTAAAAGCCATTACAAGAATGAAGAATCTTATATTTCTGCAATGTCTGCTCAAGGTGCACTACAAGAGAGTGAACAAATTATGTCAGCATTAACATCAATGCCAACTAAACAAAGTATTATGCTTATAAAAAATTTTGGAAATACAATAAAGGATACTATTAATAAAGCATTAAAAGCAGGTATTACTACATTTCTAGATGCAAGTATGACTTCAAGTTTTCTAAAATACTTTAATAAGTTCTTTGAACATAATGAAAAAAAAATAAGGCTTGCTTATGCTCCAGTTTGTACTACTTTATGTGAAGCAAAGAACTTAGGCCCTTATAAACAAGTTAAAGATATAGATCAAAATATGTTCCCTGTCATTGCAAAACTTATATCTGATGGTTCTAATCAAGGTCTTACTGGATATCAAAATGCACCTTATCTATGTAATCAAACAACCCCTTTAAACTATGGCGTATTTAACTTTTCAAATATTGATAATTCTATCTACAATTATACAGATATTGCTACAACTATTGATAGCAAAGGATGGCCTATTATGATTCATGCAAATGGAGATAAAGCTATTGATCAAACACTTGATGTTTATGAAAAAGTTTTGGAAGGAAAAGATAAAAGTAAACTTAAAAAAGTTTGGCATAGAATTGAGCATTGTTCTTTATTAGATGATAATAGAATTAACAGAATGCAAAAGCTAAGTATTTCTCCAAGTTTCTTAATCGGTCATGTAGGATATTGGGGATACTCTTTCAAAGAAATAATTTTTAGAGAAAAAGCTACTACTCAACTTGATCGTTGTAAATCTATGATAAATAAAGATGCAGTTATAACATTACATAGCGACTATGGAGTAAGCCCATTAGGACCTTTGAGACTTATGGAACAAGCTGTAACAAGAATCATGGAACATACAAATGGTCAAGAAATTAATCCTAAAGAAGTCTTGAATAAAGAAGAAAAAATATCAAGAGAAGAAGGGCTTAGAGCTATTACTATAAATGCTGCAAAACAATGTCAATGTTATGATTTTATTGGAGACTTAAAAGATAAGAAAAAAGCTGATTACTTGATTCTTGAAAACGATCCATTAACAATATCAGATCCAACAAAAATTCGAGATATATGTGTTAAAGAGACTTGGATAGGAGGGAAAAAAATAAAACCTTATAAAATTTAACTTTAATTAGTATCTTAAAAATAAATAGACACTTTAAAAAATCAAAATAAATTAAAGAAAAATAAATGTAGGAGCTTATATCTAATAAGTGAGTACATTTATTTTCCTTGACAACATAGCATTATGAAGAAAGATTCTTTATAGAATCAATCTTTCATTTTTTTAGTGTAGGAAATGTCTTTTGTTTGAGAAATATAAAGCCATACCAAATTCATTAGCAGCTTCTATAATTTCATCATCTCTGATAGAACCACCTGGTTCGATTACACACTTAACACCTGCTTCTTGGGCAGCGTCAATTGAGTCTCTAAATGGGAAGAATGCTTCTGATGCTAAAGCAGCACCAGTTACATCAATACCTAAATCTTCTGCTTTTCTAAGTGCAGCTTTAGCAGCGTCAACTCTTGAAGTCATACCCATACCAACAGCAACCATTGCAGAATCTTTTACATATACTACACAGTTTGATTTAGTTAATGAAGCTACTTTATAAGCAATTTCCATATCTTTTTTCTCTTGTACAGTTGCTTCTCTAGTTGATTTTAATTCAGAGTTTGCAACTTCATCATCTTCAACTTTATCAGCATCTTGATATACAAATCCACCATCAACAATTTTGAAGTTAAAGTCATCGTTTGCCATTTCTAACTTAGTTGTACCTTGTTTGAATAACTTGATTCTTTTCTTCTTGTTTAATTCTTGCTCAGCTTCTGCTGTGAAATCAGCTGCAAATACAACTTCTAAGAAGATTTCATTCATTTTAACAGCTAAGTCTAAGTCAACGATACCATTAACAGCAACTACTCCACCAAATGCAGAGATTGGGTCACATCTTAATGCACTCTCGTAAGATTCTAATAAAGTATCTTTAATAGCAAATCCACAAGGATTACCATGTTTTACAATACATACAGCATTTTCATCACCAAAAGCAGATGCAATTTTTGCAGCGCCTGAGATATCACCCATATTATTGAAAGATGCTTCACCTTTTAATGTGATAAATTTATTAGATAAGTGCTTATCAAATTCGTATAATGCACCTTTTTGATGAGGGTTCTCACCATATCTAGTATCAAATACTTTAACACCCGTGATAAATTGTTTATTACCCATACCGTTGTTGAATCTTTTGTTCATATAATTAGCAATCATAGAGTCATAAGCAGCAGTATGCTCATAAGCTTTAATCATCATATCTCTTCTGAACTCTTGAGTATTTGAATCGTTTTTTAAGTTGTTAAGAACTAGGTCATAATCAGCTACGTCTGTTACAATAATAACAGAATCATGGTTTTTAGCAGCAGATCTAACCATCGCAGGTCCACCAATATCAATGTTTTCAATAATTTCTTCGAAATCATCAGTTTTTTCAATTGTAGCTTTGAATGGGTAAAGGTTTACACATACTAAATCAATACCTTCAACACCTAATTCTTTTGCTTGGTCTAAGTGTGATTGTTTATCTCTTCTATGTAATATACCACCGTGAATATATGGGTTAAGAGTTTTTACTCTACCTTCAAAACACTCAGGAAATTTAGTAACTTCATTTGCTTCAATTACTGCAATTCCAGCTTCTTTTAATTTATTATAAGTACCACCTGTTGAAATAATCTCATAACCTAAAGATACTAACTCTTTTGCAAAGTTTTCAACACCACTTTTATCACTTACTGATATTAATGCTCTCATTTAAATTCTTCCTTGTTAAATTGTAAATATTAATAAAATAAAAAAAGCCAAACTCTATTTAGAGTCTGGCTTTGGCTTGTTTGATTATAAGTCTTGCTCGATTACTTGCTTGAACTTATTGAAATATACGTCAGACATGGCTTCTAAATCTTTATAGATATCATTAATAGATATTTTATCTGAACCAACTGTACCTATTGCACTACACTCAATACCTTGTGCATTTGCTATAGCTTCAAATGCAGCTGCATTTTCAGGCTTAACTTCAACAATAGCTCTTGATAAAGATTCAGCAAAAATTTCTTTTGAGTCATTTAAAGAAATATTTGCTTCAATACCTTTTTTACCAACTACTGCCATTTTAGCTAAAGCAATAGCAATACCACCAACATTAACATCTTTTGCAGCTTTAATTAAACCTTTTTTATTTCCTTCAATTACAGTATTCCATAAAGAAAGCTCTTTTTTAAAGTCAACTTCTGGGTGAGCACCTGCTACTTGATTATACATTTTTTTCATATATAAAGATCCACCAAATTCAGCTTTTGTTTCACCTAATAAGAAAAGCATATTCCCTTCTTCTTGAACACAAGAAGGAAGAACTTTATTTGCATCATCATTTACACCAACCATAGCAATTGCAGGAGTTGGGAAAACACCAACACCATTAGTTTCATTATAAAGTGATACATTTCCACCAATTACTGGTGTGTTAAGTTCTGCACAAGCTTTTTTAATACCTTCACAAGCTTGAGCAAATTGCCACATAACCTCTGGGTTTTGGGGATTACCAAAGTTTAGACAATCAGTAATAGCCTTTGGAGTTGCACCTGTCATAGCTACATTTCTTCCTGATTCCATTACAGCTGCAGCTGCACCTAATTCAGGATTAATATAACATTGTCTTGTATTACAATCAGCAGACATTGCTAAGGCTTTTCCATTTTCTTTTACTCTAATTACAGAACCATCATTTTGACCTGGGCCTTTAACAGTGTTAGTTTGAACCATAGAATCATATTGGTTATAAACCCATGATTTATCAACTACTTCCATATCTGAGAATAATTCTTCAAATACTTCTTGGTTTGATAATTCTTTATCTAAAGCTATATCTTCAATACCATCTAAGTATGCAGGTTTAGCAACTGGTCTATCTAATACAGGAGATTGTTCTGATACAGGCTGAACAGGAACTTCTGCACACTTTTCCCCATGCCAGAATAATTCCATATTTCCAGTAGCAGTAACTTCACCAATTACAGCAACATCTAATTCCCATTTTTCAAAAATATCTATAATTGCTTGTTCACAACCAGCTTTTGCACAAATTAGCATTCTTTCTTGAGATTCTGATAACATAAAGTCATAAGGAGTCATTCCCTCTTCTCTTGCAGGTACTTTATCTAAATGCATAATCATACCAGAACCAGATCTTCCTGCCATTTCAAATGAAGACGAAGTAAGTCCAGCAGCACCCATATCTTGAATACCAATAATTAAATCTTCTTTAAATAATTCTAAACAAGCTTCTAATAATAGTTTTTCAGTAAAAGGATCACCAACTTGTACAGTTGGTCTTTTTGATTCAGAATCTTCATCAAATGAAGCAGAACTCATAACAGCTCCACCAAGTCCATCTCTACCAGTTTTTGAACCTACATACATTACTGGGTTCCCAATACCTTCTGCTTTACCATAGAAAATTTCATCAGCTTTAGCAATACCTAAGTTAAATGCATTAACAAGATTATTTCCTGCATAACACTCTTCAAAGTTTGTCTGACCTCCAATAGTTGGAACTCCCATACAGTTACCGTATCCACCAATACCAGCAACAACACCTCTTAAAAGGTATCTGTGTTTTTTAGCAGTTTCACTATCACCTTCAATTCCAGCAAATTGAATTAAGTTCATAGATGCAACAGGTCTAGCACCCATTGTAAATACGTCTCTCATAATTCCACCAACACCAGTAGCAGCACCTTGGTATGGCTCAATAAATGATGGGTGGTTGTGTGATTCCATTTTAAATACAGCAGCATATCCATCACCGATGTCAATAACACCAGCATTTTCACCTGGACCTTGGATAACCCATGGAGCTTTAGTTGGGAATCCTCTTAAGTATTTTGTACTAGATTTGTATGAACAGTGTTCAGACCACATCGCAGAAAAGATACCAATTTCAACATGATTTGGATCTCTTCCTAAGATTTCTTTTATATTCTCTAATTCTTCAAGTGTCAAAGAGTGAGCAAGTGCCATCTCTTCTAGGTTCATCTCTTTATTTTGCATTTTTCGCCTTAAAATATGGTTATTAAGTAAGCGTGATTATATCCAAAAAAGAGTTAAACTATGTTTTAGTCTTCAAATAAAATTTTCATTTTATTATCAATAATCTCTACAATCAGTTCTTTATTTCCTATGAATTTTAAAGTATCACTTTTATAAAATTCATCCATATAAACCCTAAATAATCTTTTATTTAAAGAATTTGGATAAACATAAATATTAATATTTGAAAATCTTATAATTTTTTCTTCATCTTTTGAAAATACTCTATTTTTATATTGTGAAAACTTCTCAATTTTCATTCCATCATATCTTTTAAACTCATTAGAATAAAAATTTAAATACTCGTCAATATTTGAATACTTCCAAGCCAATTTCCATTTATTTAAAGAAGCCAAAACAACTGCTAATTCATCTTTAGAAGCTTCTGTAAAAGTATTTTCACTTGTAATTAGAACTGCGTCTTTAAGATTTATCTTATTTCCTAAATCTATCAACTTTTCATTATCTAAGGCTATACAACCCTTAGTAAATTCTTCTCTTTTACCATCAAGAGGCATTCCATGAATCCAAATACCATGACCTTTTTTACTCATACTTTTATCAAAATTATTTGGATATGAAGTCACAAGAGCGAAAGGCCCATAAAATTGATCAAGTTTTGTTTTTTTCTGTGTTAAGTCATACACTCCAATAGGTGTTTTTTTATCCCCTTCAAGATACTTATCACCTTCTACTTCTCCTGTTATAACTTCATTTTCAAAAAGTTTTTCTAGTTTTTTATTTTCATTTTTAAATAAAAAAAGTTTCTTATCTTTTTTATTTGAAAAAAGAATGTATTTTTTACTTTCGATATAACCAAATTTTGTGTCATAAGATTTAAGTACATAATCCCAATAATCTTTTTTAGTAAGTTCTTTTTCTATTTGTGTTTCAACTGCTTTCAGGCCTTCTAATCTATATAAATCAACTAATTCTTTTGAAAAAAGGTTTGTAATAAATAAAGAGAATATTAAAAATAATAATCTAAACAAAATAACTCCATAATATAAATTTTTAAGTTGCGCAATTGTATAATGATACCCCTAATTTTTAAATAAAAGTGAATATGTCCGTGAAAAAAATCATTGTTAGTTTATTATTTTTTATCAGTTTTTTGTTTGGTGCTGAAGTTAAGGAATTACCTTGGCCAAAAGGTGAAACTTTTTTAACATTTTTAGAAAAATATTCAATTCCTCAAAAATTATATTTTGAGCTTGAAAAAGAAGATAAAGAGTTATGTTCTGAAATAAGAGCTGATGATAGATATTATTTATATGAAAATGATGATGGAACATTAAATCAAGTATTAATACCTGTATCAGAAGAAATACAACTTCATATATATATAGATGAAGATAATACATACAAATTTCAGACTTTACCAATTAACTATAATGAATTTACAGAAACTATAATTGTTCCAATTACAAATTCAGTATCTTACGACCTACAAAAAGCAACAGGAAATGCAGCAGTATCAGCTCAAATAAAAGCTTTATTTAATGATGTAAATTTTAGAGGTATGCAAAAAGGTGATATTGTAGCTGTTAAATATTCACAAAAAGTATTATTAGGGAAAGCACATGGTTTACCTGATATAAAATCAGCTATGGTTGAAGTTGCAGGCAATAAATATTATAGATTTAAAAATGAAAAAGATGATAAATACTATAATGAAAAAGGTGTGGGTTTTACAAAAACATACTTCTTTAGAATTCCTCTTACATATAAAAGAATTTCAAGCCATTTTACTAGAAAGAGATGGCATCCGGTTCTAAAAAGATATAGAGCTCACTTAGGAACGGACTTTGCAGCACCAAGAGGTAGAAAAATTTATGCAGCAGGTGATGGAAGAGTTGAGTTTGTAGGTAGACGTGGGGGTTATGGTAAAACTATTATCATAAACCATAGAAATGGATATAAAACTCTTTATGCACACCAAAATAGATTTAACAAAAGCATAAGAAGAGGTCAAAATATAAAGAAAGGTCAGCATATTGGATATGTTGGAAGTACAGGTCTTAGTTCTGGCCCTCACTTACATTTAGGTTTATATAAAAATGGAAGAGCGGTTAATCCTTTAAAAGTTATAAAAAAACCAGATACAAATGGTTTAAAAGGAAAATCAAAAAGAACATTTGTTGCTAATGCAAAGTTAATGATTGAAGAAATAAATGCAAAAATAGATAATAAAGATTCAATTAAAGCAACAAGATTAGATAGAATAGATTATAAAAGTGAACTAAAAATTTAAAAAAAAAGGAGTCATTATGCCTCAAGAAGAAGTGATTATAACAGATCCTCATAAACTACTAGAAACCTTTGACTCTTTACACCCCACAGATATTGCTAACTCTTTAAAAAAGATTGAAAAAGAAAGTGTTGAAGATTTCTTTTTTGTACTAAAAAAAGTACCTGATGATATTTTAGGGGAAGTTATTCTTGAACTTCCAGATAATTTAAGAGAAATAGCCTATGAAGAGCTATCAATTAAAAAGCTTACGGATGCAGTAGAAGAGCTAGAATCAGATGATCAAACTGACCTTATTTTAGAATTAGAGGAAATAGATCAAGAAAAAGCAAAAGAAATTTATGATGGACTTGAAGAAGAAGACCAAAAAGATATTGACTGGCTTAAAAAATATGAAGAAGATGAAGCTGGTGCATATATGCAAACGGAGCTTTTCTCTGCAAATCTTGATGAAACGATTGGACAATCAGTAAAAAGATTGAAAGAAGCAAAAGCATCTGATGAATTAGAAAATATTCATCAAGTTTTTGTAATAGATGAAAATAGAATATTAATAGCTTCAATTTTACTTGAAGATTTAATCATTTTTGATTTTGAGAAAACCTATGATGAAATATTGAAAAGTGATGATAATAAATTTAAACCCTTTAAAGTTGATGATCATGAGCATATTGATAATGTAGCCAAAAACTTTGAACAATACGACTTATCAGTTGTTGCAGTTACAAGCTACCAAGGTGTTTTAATGGGTAGGATTACATCCGATGATATTTTAGATGTAATTGAAGAAAATGCAACTGAACAAATCTATCAATTAGCAGGGGTTAATGATGAATTTGAGCATGAAGACAAATTAACAACGACTGCAAAAAAAAGAGCATTTTGGTTGTTTTTAAATCTTGGAACTGCTATATTAGCTTCTTTAGTAATAGGTATCTTTGATGAAACAATTCAAGCTTATGTTGCTCTTGCGATTTTAATGCCAATTGTAGCTTCTATGGGTGGGAATGCAGGTACTCAAACTCTTGCGGTAATGGTAAGACAGTTAGCTTTAGGTGATATTGAACTTGATAATGCAAAAGATGCTGTGAAGAAAGAAGTAGTTATTTCACTACTTAATGGTTTACTATTTGCTGTAATTATGGGTGTTATTGCTTGGCTTTGGTTTGATACAAAACTTCTTGGATTAGTTATAGCTATGTCTATGATGATAAATCTATTCAGTGCTGGTTTCTTTGGTGCTGCTATACCGCTTATATTAAAAAGATTTGATATAGATCCTGCTATTGGAAGTACAGTTTTACTTACAACTGTTACTGATATTGTAGGATTTTTTAGTTTTTTAATGCTAGCAAAAATAATACTACTATAAAAGGTTCCCCTTTTATAGTAAATTTATTTATGAAATGAGTTTTTAACTATTGATAAAAACTCATCTTTAGTTGTCTTATTTGTTTTAAACAATCCTCTTAATGCAGAAGTAACAGTTGTTGAACAAATTTTTTCAACACCTCTCATCTCCATACACATGTGTCTTGCATCAATAATTACGGCAACACCTTTTGGTTTTAAGTGTTCATTTAAAGCATCACAGATTTGTTCTGTTAATTGTTCTTGAATTTGTAATCTTCTTGCAAAAACATCTACTACTCTTGGTATTTTAGATAATCCAACTACCTTTCCATTTGGAATATAAGCAACATGAGCTTTTCCAATAATTGGTAATATATGATGTTCACATTGAGAGTAAAACTCTATATCTTTTACCACAACCATTTCATCATTTGTTGATGAAAATAAAGCTTTTTGAATAATCTCTTTTGGATCTTGATTATATCCTCCACACATAAATTCATAGGCTTTTCTTACTCTACTTGGTGTATCAACTAAACCTTCTCTAGAAGGGTCTTCACCTACATACTCTAATACTTTTTTTATAGATTCTTCAAACTCTTCTTTTGTAACCATAATAAATATTCCTTTAGTTTTTTATCATATTTCCCATATCCCATATTGGAATAAAAATTGCTAAAATTATCCATAAGATTAAACTTACTATGATTATTAAAAATATAGGTTCTATATATGATATAAACTTTTTCATTTTTTCATCAAATCTATTTTTGTAAATATCTTTAATTTCTTTAGATATTAATATCATGGAATTTGAAACTTCTGCTGTATTAATTAAATTTAATACTAAAGAATCAAATAAACCAGATTTTTTAAAGGATAAATTAATACTCTTACCGTTTTTTAATAGATTTTCAATGAGCGATATTTTATCTAAAAGGTATTTATTTTTTATTAAAGCCTTTGAAGAATTTAGTGCATTAATAAATTCATATTGTGAGTTAAGCATAATATTTATAACTAAAAAAACTTTATACATCTGTATTGAAGAGTATAAATCTTTAAATATATATAACTTTTGAAAAATAAATTTTGAAAATATATACTGTAAATGTTCGCTTTTATAATATATATAAGCACATAAAAAAATCACTAAAACTAATAAGAACATTATATAAATAAAATAATTCATATATATAGAATGTATACTAAAAAGTAATTTTGTAGCAAGAGGTAATGACTCATAGTTATTTATAAAAATAGTTTTAAATTTAGGAACAACAAAATAAAATATTATATTTATAGATAAAAATAAAGAAAAAAATAGAATCAATGGATATCTCAATGCTTTAGAAAACTCTTTTTTTATTTTTGATTCTTCTTTTAGTAAAAAAGATAAAGCACTAATATTTTCTTTTATATTTCCATTTTTCTGACACAAATAAAGAAAAGATAGAACATATACATCAAGCTTATAATCTTTAAAAATATTAGAGCTTTTATCTAATCCCAAAAAAGTTTTTTTTAAATTAAGAATAAAAGACTGACTTGATTCATCTTGATAATTTTCTAACAGTATTTCTAAGGCATTACTTATCATTAGATTTGCTTGTAACATAATATTTAATTCAAAAAAAATTGATGTAACTATTTCTTTTGAAATTACAATCTTTCTTTTAAATAATTTAAGTTTTTTATTTTCTACATAAGGTTTTATACTTAAAATATCTTCCGGAAGTTGCTCTTTTTTTATATTTTCTGTGTGGATTATTTTGATTTTAACTTGGTCTTTTTCTTGATATTTCACTTCATATATTTTCATATTGTCACAACTTTTAATAGTTCTTGCATAGATGTAATATTTTGACTTACCTTTAACTCTCCATCATCAAAAAGAGTTTTATAATTTATCTGTTTTAAATATTTATTAAAACTATTTATACTTTCTTTTTTAAAAATCATAGAAGATAAATTTTCATCAATCTTTAAAGATTCAGATACAACAGTTCTGCCTTTATACTTTGTGTAATTACAAAAACCACAGCCTTCTGCTTTACACTTTGGACAATAAGATAAAACAAGTCTTTGTGATAGAATAAGTTTTAAACTAGATGAAATTAAAAAAGGATCTGCTTTTAAATCAAATAATCTAGTAATAGTCTCTACACTACTATTTGCATGAATACTAGCAAGAACTAAATGCCCAGTTAAAGAAGCTTGAAGTGCAATTTTAAGAGATAGTTCATCTCTAATTTCTCCTATAAAAATTATATCTGGATCTTGTCTTAATATATTTTTTAAAATCAAATCAAAACTTAAACCTACTTTGTTATTTACTTGTACTTGAGTTAAAGAGTCTATTTTATATTCTATAGGATCTTCAATAGTTATAATTTTTTTATCACTTGAATTTAAAAAATTAAGCATTGAATAAAGACTAGTAGTCTTTCCACTTCCTGTAGGCCCTGTAACTAAAATCAAACCTTGAGCTAAATTTAATGAATTTTGAATATTAAGTAAAACATGAGAAGAAAATCCAATATCTTTTATAGATATATCAATATTTTTACTATCTAAAACTCTTATTACTATTGATTCAGAATTTAAAGTAGGCATTGTTGAAAGCCTAAAATCAAATTTTTTATCATCTATATCTAAAGAAAATCGACTATCTAAAGGTAATCTAGTTTGTGTAATATCTAAATTTGAAATTAGTTTTAAAAAGGAAGAAATTAATTTCAAAAAATATTCATCTAATACAAGAAAAGTTTTTAGTTTTCCATCTATTCTAAATCTAATTAAAGTTAAACTATCACAATTTTCTATATGTATATCACTTGAATCTTTATAAATACTAAAAGAAAAAAGTTTTTTAACAAAATCTTGCATTAAAGAACTATTTGAGTTTTCAACTTCTTTTGTTTTAGTAGCAAGAAAAAACAACTCTTTTTTAATATTTATATCATTTAATAAAAATAGTATTTCTTCTTTTCTCACATTTATAAATTTTAAGTTTTTATTAGCAAAAAATTCTTCTATATTATTTAGATTAGACTTAGAGCATACATACAAATAAATTGTTAAACCATCATCTTTGAAAGGTAAAATAATATTATTTCTTAAATACTCTATATCATATAAAACAAGAAGATTATAATTTAATTTTTCATTTAAAATCGTTTTCATGATAGACCTTTATAATAAACTCTTTTGAACTTTTTTTTAATGTGACACTATTAGTATCTATTTTCAGTATTTTATAAGAAGAAAAAGTATCACCTACTTTTCTCCACTTTTTCTCTAAAAAGGCATAATTATCTATTATGCCTTCTACCTTAGGTAGAGTTTTCTTTTTTGACATCTTTATTTTTATATTGTTAGACTTTTTTAAATAAGTAGTTTTAAAATCTATTCTTATTTTCAACTCATACAGATTTTTTTTTTTTTGATATAGTTCAAAATAAGTGATTTTTGAATTTGAATTTATATATTCAATAAAATTAGTAAAAGAATTAAGTTTCTTCATTTTTCCAGTTAAAACTATATTTATAACTTTATCTTTTGAATCAATACTAGAAATACTTATTTTATTTTGTTTTGTATATTTCTCAATTTGATTTATTAAATCAATAGAAGAGTGATGATATATAGATTTAAAAGTAGGATTTTTAGTAGTAAAAGACTCATTTTTTTGCAAGTTTATAAAAAATAAGACTATACATAAAAAAGATAATAAGTATAATTGGATTTTTACTTTTACTGATAAATCAATAAACTTTTTATTTATTGAAGACAATATTTCCATGAAATACATACTCCTGTTTATTAAGTTTTAAATTACTTGAAACAATTTGTTTTTTATATGTATTAAGAAAATCAAAAATAGGTTTTTTTGCCTTTGAACTTATTGAAAAAGTATAATTTTTGCCCTTATATTTAAAAGTAATTAAATTCAAATTATTATCTCTAAGATATTCATTAAAAAGAGTAAAGTCCTTATGAAAGGATTTAAAATACATTCTTTTTCTTTCCTCATTTAACTTTATTATCTGTGCTTGCTTTTGTTTTTGAATATTTTTATCTTGTTCAATTTGAGAATAAAAATAAAATCCATAAGCAAAAAATAGTAAAGAAATTAAATAAGTGATAAAATATAATAAACTATGATTAGTTTTTCTATTTATATTAATTAAAGTAGTTTTACTTTTATTATTAGAATATATTCCATATAATTCATCAAGTTCGTTATGATTTATATTTACAATCTTTTTTATACGTATTCCCAAATATGTAAAAATAAAATCTTCTATTTTATTAGGAGACAATTCATATTCTAATTCTTTAAAATAATAAAATTTTTTTTCTATATAAACACAAAAAAAATTCTTTGAAATAACTAGAGTTTCTTCTTTACTAGTACAAAAAGAAGTAAAAGCTTCAAAGAAAAACTTAGTAAATTCATCAGTACATAAAAAAACTTGATATTTATTTGATTTAAATAAAGGATTTATATATATAGTTTTATTTTCATAAAATTCTTCATCATGAAGCAGTAGAGAAGTAAAAATAAAGTCTTTTAAATTATTTGATTTAATTTTTTCTTTTGAGTCAAAATCTAAAGTTTTAAAATCATCTTGTAGTGTAAGTAAATTCATAATAACTCATTTATAATTTAATGAGTTATTATAACAAATATAAGTTTTATTTGAACTTAATTGATAATATTTTTAATTATCTATATCATAGCCTAATTCTTTTAAGCCTTTTTTATTTTTTGTCCAACCTTTTTTTATTGACACAAAAAGCTCTAAGTAACATTTTCTACCTGTTAGCTTCTCAATTTTAAGTCTTGCGTCTTTACCTATTCTTTTAATAGCAGTTGCACCTTTTCCGATAATCATACCCTTTTGAGTACCTTTTTGTACAATAATCGTAGCTTTTATTACATCTAAGTTATCTTTCTCTTCTACTTTTTCAATTAAAACATCAGTCTCGTAAGGAATTTCATCTGATATATTTTCAAATATTGATTCTCTAATAAACTCTTTAAAAATATCTCTTAAATGTTCTGTTGTCATAATTTCAGGATCAAAAAGATAAGGATGTTCAGGAAGAAGTTTTACTACATCGTCTAAAATATCACTATGAGTAGTCTGTTTTTTAATTGATACAGGAATAATAGATTCATATTTACTAGAGTACTTTTCATACTCTTTCATTTTTTCTAATACTTCTGCATTTGATACATTGTCAATCTTTGTTAACAAAAGAATATGCTTAACATTTTTTTTATTTTTTTCTAAAAAACTCTCATAGTGTGAAAGTTTATCTGTAACAGGAGCTAAAAATAAAATTAAATCACAATCACCCATAGCTTTTAGTGCTTCATCAAGCATAAATTGATTTAAAAGTTTTTCTGTTTCATGAATTCCTGGTGTATCAACAAATATAATTTGATTATCTTCATGCATTACTATTATATTTGATCTTCTTCTTGTAGCATTAGCTTTATGTGATACCATAGCAATTTTTTCACCTACTAACCAGTTTAAAAGTGAACTTTTACCAGCATTTGGTCTTCCTACTACAGATACATAACCACATCTTGTCATTAATTTTCTCCTTGGGTTTTAATCCCTATTTTATTTAACTTTTGTATATTCTATCATCTTAGTGTTTACAAAGTGGTAAACCCCTAAAAATCGTCTTTATACCTATCTCTTATAGCTAAAAACTCATCGAAATATTCAAAAAGTAAATCAACAAGTTTTGGTTCAAAATGAGAACCTTTATTCTCTATAAAAAACTTTTTAATATCTTCTATTTTCCAAGCTTTTTTATAACATCTATCACTACCTAAGGCATCAAATACATCTGCAACAGCTGTTATTCTTCCATAAATATGAATTTCAGTTCCCTTCAATCCTCTAGGATATCCTGAACCATCCCATTTTTCATGATGCTCATGAGCAACAATTGCAGCAGCTTTTAATATTTCTCTTTGTGAGTGCTTTAACATATCATAGCCCAATTGAGCATGTGTTTTCATAATTTCCCATTCTTCTTTATCTAGCTTTGCAGGCTTTTTTAATATGGCATCTGGAATACCAACTTTTCCTATATCATGCATAGGAGAAGCTTCTTTTAAAAGTTCTGCTATATTTTTGTCTAAACCATATTTTAATGCTAAAAGCTTAGAATATTCAGCCACTCTTCTAACATGATTTCCTGTCTCTTTTGATCTACTCTCACCTATAGCACCCATCGTAAAAACAACTTCTTTTTGAGTACTTTCAATTTCATTATTTAAAGACTCAATCTCATGAATATTTTCATCAATAGTTGAAGTCATACTATTAAAAGAAATAGATAATTTACCAAATTCATCATTTGTAAATATTGGTAGTTTAGAAGATAAATCTTTTTTATGATTAATAATTTTTTCAATATATTTAATAATAAATTCTAAAGGAAAATTAATTCTTGAAATTAATGTTGCAGCTGATAAAACCAATAAAAACAATGAAGCAATGCTTACAATAATAATTATAACTGTTGTGCTTTTTGAAATGCTATCTGAATGATTTAAAATATTAGTTTTTATTTCATTTGATATCTTATTTAATTTACTTATTTGACTAATAACATCTAAATTTACAATTTCACTCTCTTTTATAAGACTTTCAAAAGCTTTTTCTTCAATAAGATGCCTTTGCTTAGAAATGACAAATAAGTTGATTAAATCTCGAACTTTGTAGAACTCATTATTTATATTGATCAGATTTTTATTAAATCTTTTATCGTTTATGCTATTGATTCTATTTAAAGTACTTTCAAAAAGAGAAATTAATTGATTTAAGTTATTTCTTTTTATACTTCTTAAAATATCAATATTATCTGTATTATTAATATAAGAAAGAAAAGTAGGTAGTTTTAATATAGAACTATCTAACTCCTTAGAAAGAGTCATAATTTTTTGATATTTACGTATTATATTAAAATCTAAATTTTCCTTATTTCTTCTTATATATCTTTTGTCGTAAAGTGATGCTTTTCCATATAACGCTTCTGTCTCATTTGATATATTTTTTATTGATTCATCTATCTTTAACTTATATTGTTTTATTTCGTTTTTAAAAAATAAAATTACATTTTTCGAATCAAATGTTTTTTTTTGAAATAAAACTAAAGTATTTATATTTTTTGATACTTTTTTTAATTCTTCATTATATTCAAATAAATAATCCTCATCTTTTTTAATTAAAAAATCATCATTAATATTTAAAAGTAATTCTTCATACCCCTTTAATGATTTTTGATTATCTACAAGTATTATTCTATTTTCTAAATAATTAATACTTTTAATTAATGTTAGTACTTTTTGGTTTTGTCTTTCTAATTCAAGAATATTCTTTAAAGTTGTTTGATCATATTTTATTGTAGAAGATAAATAAACCATTGTAAAAGCAAAAATTGTAATAACTATAGCCATTACAATAACTCCTCCAATTACAATCTTCTTAATCGAAAAATCTTTTGTTAACTTTTGAAAAAATCGTAACATATTATTTCCTAAATATATCAGTATCAGGAATAGAAACTAAATTATTATTTTCATCAATTTTACATAACCATACTTTATTACTATACTGAGATTCACTATTATTAAAATCTGATTTAAAATTTAAGCCTATATCCATATTACGTAAATTTTTTAAGGCTTTATATATCTCCTTTTTATTTATATTTAAATTATTCTGTAATTCAAGAGTATTTACAAATAATTTTGCTACTAAATAACCTTCAAATGAAATAATATTATAATCATCTGTATTAAACTTTTTTATGTATGCACTCTTAAACTCATCAATTAGTTTTTTATTTTTTAAATCAGATAAAGGTGGTAAGACTTGACTTGTATATATGTCATTTTTAAATGAGCTTAATTCATTTACAACAACTTTTGAATCTATAGGAGAGAGTAAAAAAAATTTAGCTAACTTAAAATCTTCTTTTGCATATTTGATAAATTTTACAGTTGACTTATTTACACCAACAATTATAATGGCTTTAAAATCTCTATTGTAATCAAGTAATTTACTTAATCCTATTTCTATATTTTCAGTACCCTTAGTATATCTTTCATGTGCTATATCTAAAATAGATAAATTATTATTCTCCATAATAGCTTTTAAAACACCATGATATCCACTATCTCCATAAGTATCATTTTGAGTAAAAACTGCTATATCTTTTAGTTTTAAACCTTCCAATAAAAGCTTTTTTGTAATAACATAAGCTTCTTGCGTATAAGAAGCTCTAAAATTAAAAACATAATCATTTTTACTATTTCTTAAAATATTCCCACCACTATACGCACCAACAAAAGGAGTTTTATATTTTTTTATTACAGGTAAAATAACATTAGCTGTAGGTGTTCCAACACTACCTAATATAGCTAAAACTTTATCTTCATGAATTAATCTTTTAACATATCTACTTGCTAAAATTGGATTATACATATCATCATATACAATTAATTTATATTTATTTTTTGAGTTTTTTTTATAATAGTATTTATTATGAATATTTAAATAAGCTTCAATTCCTTTTTTCATATTCTTACCAAGATATGAAATTGAACCAGTCATATCAGCAGTCATGCCAATTTTTATTTCCTTAGAATATAAAAAATTTAAAATAAAAAGAAAAACAAATATTATCTTAAATATATGAGTCATAACTAGCCTTTTAAATATTATTATAATATTCTAACATACATATATTAAAGTTATTATCTTTTTCTAAAATTCAAACTTTTTAACAAATCACTTTTCTGTATTTTCTCATGTTCATTTAAATCGGCTATAGTTCGTGCTACTTTTAATACTTTATTTATACTTCTATATGATAATTGAAAATTTAGAATTGCTTTTTCTAAAATATCATTACATTCATTATCCAAAATACAATACTTTTTTATATCCTTATCACTAAGTTTTCCATTTAAATTCTTTTGACCTCTTAAGATTTGTTTTTCAAAAACTTTTATTACACTTTTATGAAGCTCTTTTGAAGTTACTGTATTTTTATTATCATTTAGATTATCATTCATTGTAACAAATAAATCTATCCTATCTAAAAAAGGTTCAGAAAGCCTATTTTTATATCTTTGGATTTCAAGGTCTGAACATCTACACTCTTTTATACTTGATAAAAGGTTTCCACAAGGACACGGATTCATAGCAGATACAAAAGTAAATTTTGTTTCATACTCTACTTTTGTATTTACTCTTGAAATTAATATTTTATTATCTTCTAAAGGCTCACGTAAAGCTTCTAAAATTGATTTAGAAAAATGTGGTAACTCATCAAAAAAAAGCACTCCACTATTACTTAAAGCAACTTCTCCAATTTTAGCATTTTGACTTCCTCCTCCAAATATGGAAGATTTAGTACTGCTATTATGTGGACTTCTAAAACTTCTTAAGGGAGTAAAATCTACTTCTTTATAATCTAAAGCTAATAATTTTGCTTTTTCCAAAATTTCTTCTAATTTCATAGGAGGCATGATATATCTAATTCTTTTTGCTATCATAGATTTACCACAACCCGGACTACCTTCCATAAGTAAGTTATGGCTACCTGCTGCACTAACTAAAGCTGCAAATTTTGCCATATCTTGTCCTATTACATCAGCAAAATCTAATTCATAATCATCACAGTAATAATATTTTTCATCAAGAGATATTGATTTAAATTCTAAATTTGTATTTTTATATGATTCTTTTTTAGTATCTAATGTAAAAAAATCTATTGCTTGCTCTAAGTTATCAACTATATATATTTCAATACCTGGTATTTTAGATATTTTTTCAGCACTTTTAGTACATACAAGTACCTTTTTTATAAGTTTTTGTTTTGATAAGGACAATACTATAGGAAAAATTGATTTTGTATCCTTAATTACTCCATCTAAACCCAATTCACCAAATATATGATAATCATTAAAAAGCATTTCTTTTTTATCATAAAAACAAATTTGAAGAGCTATAGCTAAATCAAAATGTGAACCTCTTTTTTTTATCTCACTAGGTGCTAGATTTACAGTAATCTTCAAAGGAGGAAATTTAAAACCATTAGTTAAAAGTGCTGATTTAACTCTATCTTTTGATTCTTGAATACTTGTAGATATTAAACCAACTATTGTAAAAGATGGCAAACCTTTTGTAAAAGTTGCTTCAACATTGATATCACTTGCATCAATAGTTTCCAATGATGCAGATTTTATAATTTTCATATATTTTCCTATTTTAAATAATAAAATAAATTATAACAAAATAGTAATAAATATAACATTCTTTATATTTTAGAATTTTTAAATCATTGATTTATATTGAATAGGTATAATAAGAAAAATTTTATTATGGAGTAGTTTTTATGGACTTAATAAACTGTCCTGTATGTGAACATCAAATACTATCAAGAATTGGTACTATTTGCCCAAACTGTGGCCACACAGTTAAGTATTTTGAGGGGAATAAAAAAAGAAAAGAATACAGTAAATATTTTGCATTATCTATATTTGTTCCTTTTACATCATTTTTAATAGTTTTATTTTCAGCAGTTAACAAAATAGCATTTTTTACAGCAATTATATTATTTATAATACTTGCAGTATATACAATACCTTTGAGATATAATAAACTATTTTTTACAAGTTATGAAAAGTATTTGTTTTGGGGAATTTGGCTTTTAGGAAATGGTTTAATTGTAACAATGATTTACAATCTTTTAAATAAGCTTTAAATAAAAGAAAAAAGAGTGTAAAAGAATTAACTTTTACCTTTTTCTTTTAACTTTTTTTTCCATTCTTTTTCGAATTTTTTTCTTTTTAAAAATGATAAGTTTTCAATAAACAAATGACCTTCTAAATGCTCCATTTCATGTTGCCAAGCAACAGCTAGAAAATCTTGGGCTTCCATAGTCTGTTTTTGACCATTTCTATCATAATACTCAACTATAATATGATGTGCTCTTTTTACTTCTTCATGGAAACCAGGAACACTTAAACAACCTTCTGTGAAAACTTGTTCTCCATCTTTATGAGTAATAACTGGGTTTATAGCCTCAATTAAATCCTCTTTTTCTTGAAGATCATCTTCATCAGGTAGACTAATAATAAGTATATTTAAAGGAATTCCAACTTGTATTGCTGCAAGCCCAACTCCACTTTGATCAATCATTGTATCATACATATCATCTAAAAGTGTGTGAAGTTCATCGTCGAACTTCTCCACATCTTTAGATTTTGTTCGAAGTAATTTATTTGGATAAGTAATAACTTCTCTAATCATTATATAAATCTCTATTTATGTCTTGCTATAACTTCATCAACTAAACCATACTCTTTTGCTTCAGTTGCACTCATAAAGTTATCTCTATCAGTATCTTTTTCAACAGTTTCAATATCTTGACCTGTTTGTTCAGCAATCATTGCATTTAATTCATCTTTCATTCTTTGAATCTCTTTTGCTTGAATCTGAATATCAGTAGCTTGGCCTTGTGCTCCACCTAATGGTTGATGAATCATAATTCTTGAGTGAGGAAGAGAATATCTCTTACCTTTTACTCCAGAAGATAATAAAAATGCTCCCATAGATGCTGCTTGACCTATACAAATAGTACAAACATCAGGTTTGATATAGTTCATTGTGTCATAAATAGACATACCACTAGTAATCACTCCACCTGGAGAGTTGATGTAAAGATAGATATCTTTATCTGGATCCTCAGCTTCTAAGAATAAAAGCTGAGCAACAACTGTAGAAGCTACTTGGTCATTTATTTCACCACTTAACATAATAATTCTATCTTTTAGAAGTCTTGAGTAAATATCATAACTTCTCTCACCTCTTCCACTTTTCTCAACTACGTATGGTATATAGCTCATTTATCTATCCTAGTTAATTATTTACCTAATTTTTCATCTAATAATTTAGAGATAACTCTCTCTTCAATCATAGACATTTTAATAGCTGGTAGGTATCCTGCTTCTTCGTATTGTTTTAATACTTCTTGTGGGTTTTGTCCCATTTGCATTGCTTCATAATATAAAACTTGAGTAACTTCTTGATCAGATACTTCAACTTCTTCAGCTTTTGCTAATGCGTCTACAATAAATGTAGCTTTTACAGAGTTTTGAGCATCTTCTTTTAATTCATCTCTCATCTCTTCTACTTTTGATGCATCTTCTTGTAATGCTTTAATTTCATCTTCACTCATAGTTCTAACTTTGTTGTTTAACGCATGGTTAACTTCTTGCTCAACTACAGTTGCAGGTAAAGCGAAGTCTAAAGATTCAACTAATTTTTCTAAATATGCAGGTTTTAACTCTTCTCTATAGTAAGTTACTTTTGCTTCATTAGTAATTTGCTCTTTAATTTTTTCTTTTAAAGTTTCTAAAGTTGCTTCTTCTTCATTTGGTAAGAATTTTTTAGCTAGTTCATCATTTAACTCAGCTTCTTCTTTTTCTTGAATTTCATGTAAAGTTACTTTAAATGTAGCTTCTTTACCAGCTAATTCTTTTGATTGGTACTCTTCTGGGAATGTAACAACAATATCTTTTTCCTCTTCATACTTCATACCAATAACTTGATCTTCAAATCCTGGGATAAATGAACCTGAACCAATTTCTAAAGAATATTTTTCAGCTTTACCACCATCAAATGCAACACCATCAACAAAACCTTCGAAATCGATTACAGCATGGTCACCTTCTCTAACCATTCTTTTTCTTTTGATTTTTACTAATGGAGCAGACTGATTAGCTAATTCTTGTAATCTTGAAGTTACTTGCTCATCTGAAGCTTCTTTAGACTCAACTTCTGGTAATAATGCTTTATAATCACCTAAATCAATGTTTGGTTTTACTGCTACTTTAACTTCAACATCAATTGAACCATCTTCATTTTTGTCAAATTTAGAAATTGCTGGCTCACCAACCATATCTTCATTTTTAACATCTAATTGCTTTAATCCATCAGTTAAAACAGTTCTTAATGCATCACCTTCTGCATCTTCTCTTAATTTATCAGCATATCTTTGCTTTACAACTGAAACAGGAACTTTTCCTTTTCTAAAACCTTGAATATCCATAGTTTTAGCAGCTTGTTTAGCTAATTTGTCTAAGTTTGTTTCAATAGTTTGCTTTTCAACTTTTGCAGAAATTACTACATTTGCGTCATCAACTCTTTGTGCGTTAAATTCCATGTAAATTTACTCCGATTGTTATAATTTAAACCAAGATTTTATCTAAAAATTACTAAGGCTTTTATAAAATACTTTTTTAAAGGAGTTTACTTGAGTTTTTTATATATAAATGTACTTTTTTTTATGCTTATTCCAAGCTTTGTTTTATTGTTTTTAATCATCAAAAAAGGTGATAAGTTTTCTTTATATTTTGACAAAAATATTTTAAATAAACTATCAGTTTCCAATCGATATTTTTCAAATAAAGTTAGAAATATTATTTTACTATTAAGTCTTATTTTTATGATAATTGCACTTGCAAGACCAGTAATAAATGAAAAAAATTATTCTTTAAAACAAAACATAAACTCTGTAATACTAGCAATAGATATTTCCAAATCAATGTTAGCAAATGATATAATGCCAAATAGACTTATTTTTGCTAAGAAAAAAGCTATAGATCTTATAAATGAATATAATAATTTTGCAATTGGAGTAATTGTTTTTGCTAAAAATGCTTTTATACTTTCACCACTTACACAAGATTTAGAGTCATTAAAGTATTTAGTAAATAATCTTGATTATACTTTAGATTTTAATAATGGTACAAACTTATATGTAACTTTAGAAGCTAGTAATAAACTTTTAAAAAACTATGAAAATAAAAATCTTATTCTACTTACTGATGGAGCAGATAAAATTGATTTTTCAGAAGAGATAAGCTATGCAAAAGACAATAATATTAAAGTATTTACAATAGCTACAGCTACAACAAAACCTACACCTATAAAGTTAAAAAACAATACTTATTTAGTAAATGAAAATAATCAGGTTGTTACAGTAAAACTAAATGAAAATATAAAAAATTTATCATTACAAAGTAATGGTGGATATATAAATTTTACTTTAAATAATAATGATATTAAGCAAATAAAAAATGAAATAACTAAATCTTTTTCAAAAAAAGATTTTAAATCAAAGAATATAAAAACTTATACAGAATTGTTTTATTATCCTTTAGGCTTAAGTATATTCTTATTATTAATTGCATTTTCATCCTTTCCTTCTTTTAAAAAAAATAGTAAACCCATAAATAGCTTTTTTATAATTGTGCTATTTTCTTTTATATATCCTAATACATTAAAAGCTGAAATTTTTGATTTTTTACATATTAAAGAAGCTACGAAAGCCTATCAAAATAAAAAGTATGATGAAGCCTATAATGAGTTTATTAAAATTAAAAATACTAATGAAAAAGAATATAATATTGCTAATACTTTATATAAACAAGCTAAATATAAAGAAGCTATAAAAAGATATAAAAATATAAAGAGTGAAAATAGAGACTTTGAATTTAATAGACTACATAATATAGGAAACTCTTATGTAAAAAACAAACAATATGAAGAAGCTATAAAAAGCTATGAAGATGCACTTAAAATAAAAAATGATAAAAAAACAAAAGAAAATCTTGAAGCAGTTAAAAACTTTTTAAAGAATAAAAACAAACAAAAGAAAGAAGAAAAAAAGAAAAATAAAAACACTAAAAATAAAGATAAAAACAATCAAGAAAAAGAACAAAAGAAAAATAAAGAAGAAAATACTAAAAATAAACAAGAAAAAACAAAAATAGATAATAAAAAATTCATTTCTAAAAAAGAAGAAGATAAATGGCTAAAACAGATTGAAGATAAAAAACCAAAAGTATTTTTACAAAAAGTAAAAAGCAAAAAAAATGTAGATTCCCAAACTGCTTGGTAATCTACATTAAAATAAATCTAAAGACTAGTAGTTTTTAGATTTTCTCATTTGAAGTAACTCTCTTTGAACAGAAATATTCACTTCTTCATCAGCTTCAAAATCTAATGAATAATTTCTTCCATCATAATCAACAGAATTTAAAATAACTTTCATAGCTTCAAGTCTAGCTTTATGTTTATCATCACTTCTAACTATATGCCATGGAGCAGATCTTGAAGTAGTTCTTCGTAACATCTCATATTTTTTTTCTGAGAACTCATCCCATAAATCTTGAGCTTGCATATCAACCTCTGAAAACTTCCATTGTCTTAAAGGGTCATTGATTCTTCTATCAAATCTTCTTTTTTGTTCTTCTTTTGATACAGAGAAATAAAGCTTAATTAAAATCATTCCTTGTCTTACTAAATCTTGCTCAAAATTTACAACATCTTCCATAAAAATCTCATGTTCTTCATTTGTACAAAATCCAAAAATAGGTTCAACCATCGCTCTGTTATACCATGACCTATCAAATAATACCATTTCTCCGCCTGTTGGGAAATGTTCAATATATCGTTGGAAAAACCATTGGTTTCTTTGTGTTTCTGTCGGTTTACCTAAGGCTACAACTCTATAATGCTTATTATTCATATATCTAGTGATTCGTCTAATAGCACCACCTTTTCCTGAAGCGTCTCTTCCTTCAAAAAGAATTATCATTCTTTTGTTTTCTTTTTCAAGGTAGTTTTGAAGTTTAATAAGTTCAATTTGATACTTTTTTAACTCTTCTAAATCATAAATCTTTTGAATACCATAAGCCAATGTTTCTGGATGAATTTTTTTGTAATCACCTAAAATATCTATTAGTTCTTGGTTTTCTTTCTTTAGTTTTTCTAACTCATCATTTATATGTGTATTTGTTTGAACTGACACTTCTTTTGTATTTTCCTTTGTCTTTTTTGAAACAATTGATTCTTTAAAACTTTTCATAAGTTCTAGTGCTGTTTTTTTAGTTAGATTATCTTTTTTTGTATAACCTAAAACTTTTACATATCTTTTTCTTTCAAATTGAAATCTAGCTATATATTTTTTTCCAAAAACTGGATGCGTAGCTTTTGAAATATATAAACCACTATAATTCGTTTTTTCAAAATCACTCAAGTTCATCTATTGAGCCTTTGCGAACTTATTTTCTTGTTCCATAATTTCAATTTCTCTTGTACCACTAATTAGAACTTCATCATCAACATTGTCAATAACTTCATGTACTTTATTTGGATATTCAATATTTGATAAAATATGCTTAATACAATTTAATCTCGCTTTCTTTTTATTATCACTTCTAATTACAGACCATGGTGCATGTTCTGAATTTGAAGCCATTAACATTGAAAACTTAGCTACTGTATATTTATCCCATAAGTTTTGTGATTCTTTATCTACAGGTGAAAGTTTATATTGTTTTAATGGATCAACTTCTCTTTTTTTGAATCTTCTAGCTTGTTCTTTTTTCGAAACAGAAAAATAAAATTTCATTAAAATAATTCCTGATTTAACTAACATTTTTTCAAATTCAGGAACCTCTCTTAAAAACTCATGGTGTTCTTCTGTAGAACAAAACCCCATAACAGGCTCAACGCCACCTCTGTTATACCATGATCTATCAAATAAAACTATTTCACCTGCGCTTGGAAGATGCTTAGTGTATCTTTGAAAATACCATTGAGTTTTTTCAATATCACTTGGCTTTTCAAGAGCTACAACTCTTGCACCCCTTGGATTTAGATGTTCAGTGATTCTTTTAATAGTACCACCCTTACCAGCAGCATCTCTACCTTCAAAAATCATAAGTACTTTAAGCCCTTTTTCTTTTACATGGTTTTGAAGTTTTAAAAGTTCAATTTGTAATGAAGTAAGTTCTCTTTCATATTCTAAAGTCTCTTTTTTTACCCAAATTTGAACTTTTTTACCTTTATGTTTAAGTTCTTCTTTTTTTCTATTTTTATTTTTGAAGTCGTGTTTTATATCATTTTTTGTATCTATTTCTTCGTGATCTTTAAACTCTTCATTTATAATATTTCTTTCTTGCCCCATTGTATACCTTTATTATTTTATGATAATCTTCTTTTATATTCATTATATCCAAAATTGTTTACAACTTGGTAACACCCATTGTCTTTTTTTAACACAATTGCTGGTAACTTAATTCCATTAAATGTTGTAGTTTTTACCATAGTATAATGAATCATATCTTCTAAAATGATTTTATCTCCAATTTTTAACTCTTTATCAAAAGAATAATCCCCAATTATATCCCCAGCTAAACAAGTATTACCAGCAAGTCTATAAGTAAATTGTTTTTCATTTGCTAAAGCACTATTTCTTACATCTGCTCGATAAGGCATAGCTAAAGTATCAGGCATGTGAGCCTCAGCTGATGTGTCTAAAATGGCAACTTTCATACCATTATCAACAATATCAAGTACAGTTGCACTTAGGTATCCAGTTTGCCAACCAACTGCCTCACCTGGTTCTAAATATACTTCAAGATGTGGATATCTTTTTTTAAAACTTTTTAAAACATCAATCAATCTATTTACATCATAATCTACTCTTGTTATATGATGTCCACCTCCAAAGTTTACCCACTTCATAGAAGGAAGAAATTCACCGAAGTTTTTCTCAAAATTTACTAAAGCACCCTCAAGTACATCTACATTTTGTTCACATAAGGCATGAAAATGTAAACCCTCAACTCCTTCAAGTTCATCTTTTTCAAAGTTTGCTTTTGTAATACCAAGCCTAGAAAAAGGGGCACAAGGATTATATAAATCAACCTCAACAGAAGAATATTCAGGATTTACTCTAAGACCAATAGAAGTCTTACCAAGTGCTTTATGTTTTAATCTTTTTAGTTGTGAAAAAGAATTAAAAACTACATGATTTGATAAAGATACAATTTCATCAAACTCTTCTTCTTTAAAAGCAGGAGAATAAGTATGCACTTCTCCTCCAAACTCTTCTTTTGCTAAAATTGCTTCATGAAGTCCTGATGCACAACAACCTTTTAAATATTTTTTACAAATATCAAAAGTACTAAAAAGAGCAAAACCTTTTAGAGCTAAAAGTATATTTACACCAGCTTCATCTTGTACTCTTTTTAAAGTCTCTAAATTTTTTATAAGTAGTGCTTCCTCACAAACAAATGCTGGACTTGGAAGCTGTTCATTTTTAACAATATTATTCTTCAAGTGGTTCAAAATCCTCTTTACCTACACCACAGTCAGGACATTCCCAATCTTCTGGAATATCCTCAAAAGCAGTTCCTGATTCGATCCCACTATCAGGATCACCAATTGCTGGGTCATATACATAATCACATACTGTACAAATATATTTTTGCATTTTATATCCTTTTTTTAGTATGAACTATTATACCCCTAATTCAAATAATAGAATACTTAAAGAAAGCACTATTTTTTATTATTTTATTCAGTTGGTAAGTCTATTATCTTCCAAGGTAAGCCTTGAGTCATTAACTCATCCATAAATGGCTTAGCATCAAACTCTTCGATATTAAATACACCTTTTCCATCCCAAATACCTTTATAAAGCATTTTAGTACCAATCATTGCAGGTACTCCTGTCGTATAAGATACTGCTTGTGCACCTGTTTCTTTATAACACTCTTGATGGTCACATACATTATAAATATAAACTTTTTTCTTTTTACCGTCTTTAATACCTTCTATAATACAACCAATATTTGTTTTACCAACAGTTCTGGGACCTAAAGAAGCTGGATCAGGAAGTAATGTTGCTAAAAATTCAATAGGAATTATTTTTTGTCCCTTATGCTCAACTTCTTCAATACCTAACATACCTACATTTTGTAAGCAATTCATGTGTTGAATATATGAGTCTCCAAATGTCATAAAAAATCTAATTCTTTTTAAGCCTTTGATATTTTTTGATAATGACTCTAGCTCTTCATGATATAAAAGGTATGAAGGCTTTACTCCAACTTCTGGATAATCATGATCAACTCTGATTTCAAGTGGTTTAGTCTCAATCCATTCACCATTTTCCCAATATCTACCATTTGCAGATACTTCTCTTAAATTAATTTCAGGGTTAAAATTTGTAGCAAAAGGATAACCATGATCACCTGCATTACAATCCATAATATCAATATAGTTTATCTCATCAAATAAGTTTTGAGCTGCATAAGCACAAAATACACCTGTAACACCTGGGTCAAAACCAGAACCTAATAAAGCTTTAATTCCGGCTTTTTCAAACTGCTCATTTCTTGCCCATTGTTCTTTGTATTCAAACTTAGCTTCATCTGGGTGCTCATAGTTTGCTGTATCAACATAATCAACGCCCGTCTGCGTACAAGCATCCATGATTGTCAAATCTTGGTAAGGAAGTGCTACATTTAACACTACTTTTGGATTTACTTTTTTTATTAGCTCTACTAGCTCAGGAATATTATCAGCATCTACAGACGCAGTATCAATATCAACACCTTGATTCTTTTTAATATCTTCTGCTATTGCATCACATTTTGAAACTGTTCTTGATGCTAAAGTAATTTTTTCAAATGTATCAATATTCATAGCACATTTAACAGTAGCTACTCTACTTACTCCACCTGCACCGATGATTAAAATACCTTTTTTATCCATTTTTTTCTCCAAATTAATATGTGTGATATTATAAACTTTTTTTAGTAAATAACTATTGAATTTCTAATTTCATTTTAATTTATTTGTTTTATACTATTTTTTAAGAAAATTACGATATAGTTTCAAATATTTTTCATGGGGATGATATGGCTTCGATTAGAGCATTGAGGCTTGATTGCATGTCGGCCTGAGCATGCCGTTACGCGGCTCATTTTTTTTAGACGCAAACAATACAAATTACGCTCCAGCTTACGCTAAAGCTGCGTAAGTTTAACAACTTATAACGAGCTCCCTTCGGGTTGAGCTTTTGGAGGTTCGCTCTGTAGATTCTATCTATGCAGGATTTAGCGGATTCACCCAGATAGATTACCAAAAAAAGATTGATTGAATTTTTTTGGGACATCCTTAGATCTTAGCTTTTTAGTTGCCTTGCAGGTTGAGCTGCTAAAAAGTGAAACTTTTCAACCTTTCTAAGCATGTAGATGTCAAGAGTAGATGCTTTAAGACTCCGGTTCGATCCCGGACATCTCCACCAAACTAAATACTTATATATATCAATATATCTTAATTAACCCCTTATTTATGGCATCTTCACAAACATAAAACCCTTTTAAATATTTATATGTATCAATATAATCCAGAACTTATTGGGGTATATTTAGGGTATTTCTCGTACAATTAGATAAACATGGAATTATAAATACCCCTAAAGGAAACTTATGGCTAAAACTATTGTATCTCTTTCAGACAAGAAAATTAAAAATGCAAAACCAAAAGATAAAGATTACAAGCTTTTTGATGGTGGAGGATTATTTATATTAATCACGAAAGCTGGAGGAAAAAGTTGGAGACTAAAATATAGATTTGACAATAGAGAAAAACTATTAACACTAGGTTTATATCCTCATATCTCACTAAAAGAAGCACGAGAATTAAAAGATAAATATAAATCTTTAATTGCAAAAGGGATAGACCCTAATAAAGAAAAAAGAGAAAAAAAAATACAAAATAAGATGGATGAAGAAAAAAAAGAAAATTCCTTTTATAAAGTATCTCAAGAATGGCATAAAAATTATGCTACTGAAGTATCAGAAAACTATCACTATAAACTTGAAAGGGCTTTAGAAAATTATATTTATCCATTTTTAAAAAATAAACCAATTTCTGATATCACAAGATTAGATATTATAGAAATTCTAAAAGATTTAAAAAGTAAAGGAATTATTGAAACTGGAAATAGAGTATTTATGTTACTAAATAAAATCTTTAAATATGCCGTAACACTTGAATATACTCAACATAATATTATTGCAGACATTGAAGTTAAAAATATATTAGGGAAACCTCAAAAAAAGCATTACCCAACCTTTACAAAAGAAAAGAATATAAGAGGATTACTACTTGCTATTGATGACTATGAAGGTGACTATACAACAAAAATGGCTTTAAAAGTACTTCCTTATGTATTTGTAAGAAGCTATAACATTCGACATGCAGAATGGTCAGAGATAAGTTTTAAAAATAAAGAATGGATTATACCAGCTAATAAAATGAAAGCAAAAAAAGAATTTATAATCCCCTTACCTCAACAAGTATTAGAAATACTAAATGAAGTAAAAAAAATCACAGGAGATAATAACTATATTTTCCCAAGCTTTAGACAAAAAGATAGGCCAATGAGTGAGAACACTTTATTATCAGCAATTAGAAGGATGGGTTATACAAAAGAAGAATTTGTTCCACATAGTTTTAGGGCTATGTTTTCTACTATTGCATATGAAAATATGAATATTGAAAATGGACACAACCATTCAAGTGAAATTATTGAAGCATTACTAGCACATGAAGAAAGAAATAAAGTAAAAGAAGCATATAATAGAGCTAAATACAAAGTTCCAATGAGAGATTTAATAAACTGGTATGCAAATTATTTAGATAATGTAAAAAAAAGTTAAAGCTTATTATTTATTTAAAATAGCTTCATTTAAAGAATCATCTATGTCATCAAAAGAATCCATCTCATTATAATTATAAAGTTCAGAGTTCTCTATAAAAGGCTTATCATCTTTTTTTTCTGTTGAAAACTTATTTTCAATTAAACTTGTAGTCTTTTTTAATAAAGTCTTATTCTTATAATTTTCTCTTCTCTTTTCATTTCTTAAATCTCTTTTTTTCTTTTCTTCCTTGTAAAAATTTACAAGATTTATTTTTTCATTTCTTAAATCTCTTTTCTTATTTTCTTTCTTGTAAAAGTTCACAAGATTTATTTTTTGAGTACTGTTATCTACTTCTAAATGCTTTAATAACGAATAATTAACACTATAATTAAACTTGTAAACTACAAGTCTATTTTTATACTCTTTTTCTTTTTTAATTAAGTGTTTTCTTAATACCCCAGATATATCCTCAAAAACAATAAATACAATTTTATATAAATCTAATATTTTATTAAAGAAAAGTTCAAAATCATTATCAAAGTCTAATAAAAAAAAGAATTCATTACTGTCTAGTTTTATTACTTTTATAATAGATTCTTCTACATTAACTAAAAAAATTGAAGCTTTTTCAATTTTTGCATCTTCTTTTAGTTTTTTGTAATTATTTATAGATAATAAAAATTTTCTTTTATTTGATATATCCTCAAAACTAAATCCCATTCTTTTTATATACTCTCTTGTAGTGGATTTAGGTATATTAAGACTATATTCATTTTTAATAAACTTATTAATGTTTTTAACAGACCAAAAACAGTTTGTTTTATTTAACAACTTATTTCTTAGTTCATCTATTTCTATCTTCAAACTCAACCTTTTATAGATACAAAAATATTACGTTTTATTTTATCCAAAACCCCTTAAATAAAGAATTTAAATTATATTTCGTTCTATTATATAGAAATCTAAACTGTACATAAAAATCAAAAGGAGAAATTATGGAACAATTAAAAAACAAAATTTATTTAAGACCAAATGAAGCGTCTGAAATTACAGGAATTAGTAAAAGCCATATATGGTCATTAATAAAAAAAGGAATTCTACCTTCCTTTGCGCCAAGTCCAAAGGTTAGACTTATAAAATCTAAAGATTTAGTCTTCTACATTGAGAAATCAAAGAAAAAGGTAGATTTAGATGAAAATTAAATTTACTCTAATTACAAATAATGAAGGTTCTTTAAATAAGACCTTCTCTCTAGATCAATATGGTCAAATAAAAAAAGAATCAAATGCATTTCTTGTAAAAGGAACAGCTCAGACTTTTGAGGTGAACTCACTTAGTGAATTTTATCATGTATTAGAAAACTTACATTCAAACCAAGCGATAATTTTAGGAGTAATAAATGAACAACAAGATTTATAAGATAGTAAAAAAAGGACAGGAAAATCCTCCTCTTACTATATCAAGAAGTAATAAATATTTTTTATACTTCTTAACATCTCTATTACTAGGAGATTACGATCAGGATGAGGCAATGCCCTCATATATGATAATTAATACATTAGATGAATTCTATAGTCTATTAATTAAAATACTACCTCTGGGTTTTAATAAGGTTGAGTGTTTAATTGGATATGGATCAAGTTATGGGATAAAAAATAGTAAAGGTGAACTAGTTAACAGTAGTAACTCCTTTCATGCTTATTGGACAAATACAAACATTTCGGAAGAAACAGTTAATAATTTAATTGAATACATAAAAAGAGCTTGTATATATCATCAACAATATTTTTTGAAAATTCATAAAGATGGAAGTGCAAGTATGAGGTACGCATTAGATTTAAGTGTTATGAAATCTGCTTTATCTCGTCTTTGCTTTGAAGCTAAACCAACTTGTAAAGACGGTTTATATCAAGATAGACCAAAAAGTCTTATCTCAAATATGAATAGCCAAGAAAGTTTAGATTTATCAAAAGTTTATTATGACCATCTTCCAGATTGGAGACCTATTTATGAACAGTTAAAAATTGAAAAACAAGATTTAATTCAACAAACAAAAAGAGCTTATAAAACTTCAAAAATCAATGAATTAGTTTCTAAAGGCTTAACGCAAGATGTCGCTACAAATATTGTAGTAAAACAAATTAAAGAGAGTGTAATCTCTGTAAAAACATTAGTAGAGGTAAATTAAAATGAGTATATCAATACTACAACTATTAAATAAAACAAACCAAAATATTTATATTAGAGATGTAATAGAACAAGATAAGGGCCCTTCTAGGGCTATATTAAATACTAAATATCTTTTTAATGCGTACATTTATAGCCACCTTCGTGGTGGGAAAAAATATAAATTAGATTTTGATGAATTAGATATAGAGTCTATTTTAAAATTTCATAAATATACTAATGAAATCGAAAAAATCATAGAAGAACTTGCTGGATACTTAGTATCTAGTGAGAAACATAATAAGTTTGTAAAAAATATTTCAAAGCTTGTCTTAAAAGCTACAGAAGATGAAGACTTACAAATACATTTTGAATATTGTTATGACATTAAGTATTTAGAAAATAAAGCCTTTAAATACATGAATTCCTATGCCTTAATACAATCTGGTGGTAAAGTTGGATTTATTGCAAAAGATAAAGATGTTTTAGAAATCTATAGCAAGCATGACTTAAAAATCAAGTTTGAGAATAAGAAGTTAAAAGCTTTATTTAGCAAGAAGATTAATAATCCTGTTGATATCTTTACCTCTAGTAAAAACAGAGAAGATTATACTTCTATAGTTTTTAAGGATCCAAGTAAAGTAAAACCTTATGAATATAATTTATTTAAAGGATGGCCGTATAAGCCAATTAAATCTGTAGACACCTCATTTTATTGGGATTTTGTAAGAAAAGTCATTGCAAATAATGATACATTAATTTTTAATGTAATTTGTTCATGGATGGCTAAAACTATTCAGAATCCATTTTGGAAAGGAACAGCACTGGTCATTATTGGAGAAAAAGGCTGTGGAAAGGGAACTTTTGTAAAAGTATTTGCTTCATTATTTGGACACTATTTTATGGAAAGTGCAGATCCTAAAAGAATCTTCGGATCTTTTAATTCCCACCTCCAGAACTGCCTACTTTTATATGGAAACGAAGCATTTTGGAGTGGGCAAAAAGCTGATGAGAGTAAATTAAAGTCACTTATTACAGATATTGATTTTGTGTATGAAATCAAAGGTTCAATGACTTATAAAGGTGAAAACTATACGCATTTGATTTTAGATTCAAATTCTGATCATGTAGTTTTGGTGACAGCAGATGAGCGAAGATATACTATCTCTCACGCGGCATCTACTTATAGAGGTAATTTTGAGTTTTTTGAGCAGTTTAATAAGTTAGTATCAACAAAAGAGTTCAAAGAATCTTTAATGTATGACTTAATGAATTTTAATTATAAGCCATGGGAAAAATATTTGTATAAGGCTCCTATGTCTGAAGCTGTTATGGATCAATTATTACACTCATTGGATCTGTATGAACAATGGTGGTTTGATGTTCTTGAGAATGGTTCATTTGGTGAACAACTATGTAATTTTGATAGTGATTTAAGTGTAAGAGTTTCGAATGAAGCGTTACATGAAAGCTTCAAAAGCTTTCTAAAAGCTAATGGAAAAAAGAACTATGACTCTACTGCAACATTCATCAAGTCAATCAAAAAAAGGTTCTTACCTAATGACTTAATAATAAAAGAAACAATTAAAAGTCAAGATGGTAAAAATGCAAAAATTATATCTTCACTGGATAGGTGTAGAGCTATTTTTACTAAAAAATATGGTGTTGAAATCAACTCAGCAATTAATGAATGGCAAGTAAAAACTATGCCAAATTATATAAGTAAAGGATACTAAAATGACTACACAGTATGATATTACTCAAATAAATGTAATTAAAGAACACTTATTTCTTATTATAGAGGATAAGATAGAAAAAGATGAAGAAACACTGAAAAGACTTTTTCCTCACTATGCAAAAAAAATTGATGATAATAGTTTCATTTTTATGAATAAGTACAATGAAGTTATTGCTTATTACAAGGATAATTTTTGTATAAAGATCAATCAATATTATGACAAAAACTACTACAAGAATTTAGAAAATTTTAAAAGTTACTCTGTCAATGGTTTTATAAATAATGATATATTTTTTTATGATGAACAAACTTCTATTTGGAAGAATAAAAAAAATCTCGATAAATATTCAATAAGATTAAGTAACTTTATTAACTTTTTTACTGTTATTTAAATTGTAATTTACTTATTTTACCTATATTTCTTATATTAGTAAGATTATATCACGGCCCTTCTTTTGTATAGAAATAAATTAATAGTATTCAAATATAAAAGGTTTTAAATGACTAAATATTAAGAAATTAATTCTAAGTTAAAAGAAAAGTTAGAAGCTATATGTGTAGATAATCCAACTAATATAAATCCGAAACTACTTTACATTAATATTGTTAATAGTAAAGGTTCAATTCAAATGTTAGCAATAGCATTTAATGTTTCGGAGGAGTTAATAACTGAGGTTAAAAGAATAAATAAAAAACAAGACGGCTAACAGGCCGTTTTGTGCTTTTTTTAATGATAAACAACATAAAATGTATTAAAATATACTATTAAGAATTTTAACACAATCATTGTAAAAAGTAGATAAAACTTACAATTATAAAATTATTAAAAAGAGCACTACCTAATCAAACATTGTTTTAAATCATCATCTGTGGGTTTAATATACCGCATTGTAGTTTTTATATCACTATGACCAATAAACTCTTTTATAAACTTTGGATTTATTGATTTACTCATATCAGTAATCAAACCAGCGCGGAAAGAATGTGATGAATACCTATGACCTAATGCTTCTTGTATAAACTTATTTACTTGAGAAATATATGTTAATGCAGTAGGTGTTTTTTTAGGATTACCTTTAGCCCTTATTATATAATCGGTATTTGAGTCTAATTCACTAAATACAAAATGTTTTTTTATTTGTTTCACTGCTTCTTTAGAAAAGAATAGTTTTCTTTCTTTAGTTGTTTTATGAGTTACTATAATTAACTCTTGATTTTTAAGTATAGTTAAAATATCAATTACCGTTAACTGTTTTACTTCATTAATTCTCATACCAGTAAAATAAAGCAAAATGAAAGTCCTTTGAAGATTCTCTTTCGTATTTTTATTAATATTATTTTTACCTCGTAAATAAGTAAGAAGCTTTTGATATTCAACTTCTGTAATATTCTCTCTAATCTTAGTGATATTTTTCTTTTTCATATTATGACCTTATAATTTGTCCTATATAAAGGGATTTTATGAGTTTTAAACTCACAACTCACTGAGTTTTTCGCGTTAAACCGAATAATTTAATACATTTCATGTTTTTTAATAAAATTTAACATTGATTGGACATCAAGTAAGTATATTAATAAATTAAATAGGAGAGTAAAGTCTATATATGATTTTAAACAATACCTTTGCAGCACTAAATAATAGTATTACAAATCAAAAAGAAACTACTAACTCATTAAATAAGTTATCTACAGGACTTAGAATAAACAAAGCTAGTGATGATGCATCAGGACTAGCTATTGCAGATAAGTTAAGAACTCATGCTAGTGGAATTAAACAAGGAATTGAAAATGCTAATAGTGCTGTAGCTATGTTAAATATTGCAGATAAAGCAATGAGTGAACTTAGCAACATTCTTGATATTATAAAATCAAAGTCTATTCAAATGGCTACTGATACTACATCAGAAGAAGGTAAAAAGATTATAAAGACTGAAATCCTAAAATTGATTGATAATTACGATTCAATAGTTAAACAAACAAATTATAATTCATTACCTTTATTAACAGGAGAAAGAAGCCCGTTTACTTTTCAAGTAGGAAACAGTAGTAATGATATAATTAGTGCAGATATAGATTCTGTATATTCACATGAAATAGGAAAAGATATAGTTCCAAATAAACTTGCGGGGTTTCTTACTGGATTTAATGAGATAGTAAAACCTTTAGACAATGAAAATGGGCTTGTAGGAAACTCTGGAGTTGTAAGAGTTAATTTCTCATGGGATGAAGATATAGACATTGACCCAACTGTAATGGATCCATTAGGTGATGCAATAGGCTATCATTCATCAACATATGATTCAGGACCCGGAATAGATACAACAACAGCAAGTGGTGGAGTATGGGATGTAGATGATAGAGGGAATAACGATGGGTTAGTTGACAATCCAAATCAAGAGAATTTCTATTGGTCAACTACTGCACCTAATGGACAATATGATTTTTGGATTAGAAATCATACTAATACATGGCCGAATAATGAACCTATTAATATAACTGTAACAATAAAAAGAGGTGATAACCTCATCCAGAAGATTATTTCAATACCTATAAATACTCAAGATGTAGGACCATTTAATTTTGATTATGACAGTTTAAATCCTATAACAGAGTCTGTTTCAACAAAATATAGAGACGATACAAACTTAACACAACAAGCTACTAAATTAATGGGTATTATAGATGATTCACTAAATGAGTTAAATAGCATAAGAGGTAATATTGGTTCTTCTGTAAATCAAATAGAATCTTCAATTAGAAACAATATGACTAACTATGTGAATACAAAAAATGCAGAAGGTGTTATTAGAGATATAGATTATGCAGAGGAAAGCTCTAAGTTTAATAAACTAAATATTATTGGTCAAGCTGGTTCATTTGCGCAATCTAAAAATAATGAAACTCAACAAAGAGTTCTTGAATTACTTAAATAACTTAACATTAATTTCTGAAAATTCACTATCTATTCATCATTAGTTTTAGTGTCTCCACCAAACAATGGTTCGATATATCCTATATTAAAATCCCTCTCATCTTATTAGATTATAGAAGAATAATTGATACTATACTATACAATAAATATGCTAATTCATAATTTTAAAATTTTCTACTGTATACAATACCACTGTTATAATATTTTGAAGAAAAACAATTGAAAATAGAAGAATACCAATAGAATAAAAAAATACTATAAACTTTCTACTAAGACTCTTATCTTCTAAGCTTTCATTTAAAATTTTACTAAATATTTCTTTTTCATTAATTACATCCTTATTTTCTATTGCAACTTCAATTTCAGATTCAACTTCAGTTTTACCTTTTGAATAATCAAGAAGACGATAAATACCTACTCCTTTAGTATTAAAATCTGCATAAGAATTATTCTCATATATTATCTTTGGACAATAATATTGGAATATAAAAGTTCCTATCATAAAAAATATTGAAGCATAATAAAATAATTCCCACGAAAAAGGTAAGGTTAGAGTCAGTTGGAACATTTTTTCAATTTCGGGAGTGATTTTTAAAAAAATAGGAACAATAATAACCCACACTGTTGATGACTTTATTAATTTATTTTTACCAAACTTTGATATAAATTCCCAATTCATTTTAATACTTACCACTCCATTTAATATAAAACTTTAAGAAAGGATCTATTAAATATAAAATTTTACTATCAGTATCCCATTCTAGAATAGGATCACGTATAACATCACTAGATGAAGATAGAGTTTTCGCTAATGAAGTCATTTTATTTAAAACATAGGTAATTCTTGAATTATCAGGCTCATCTTTTAATATTGCCATTATATTCTTTTTTAATTCAAGATATATAATTGGTTTATCAATTTTTGACATAGATATCCCAGTTGTTACTGCTTGAAATATATCGATTTTTGAACCATTGGTTTTTTCAACCTCTTTTCGAGAGGTTGAATGAGATTTTGAACCATTCAAAACCCAGTTAAACTCATCTGTACAGTATGATTCAGCAATTTCACCATAAAACATCCTTTCTGATGTTTTAACTAATGGATTAGTTACTTTCCCTGCACTAAAATCACTTTCATTACTAGCTATTGTAGCTTTATAGCAAAGTTCTTGCATAATAAAAGGACTCCCGAAACTATTTCTTATAAAATTATCAATCATAGTTTTATCATTATTTAATTCTAACTTTTTAAAGCCTTCAATAGCTATTTGTTCTAATTCTTCTATTTCCCAAGTCGGTATTTCAATATCAATATTTCTTGAATTCATTTCTCTTTCTGCATTTACCACATCAACTAATTTATGTGGAACAGAAATAAGGACAATAGGTATAGCATTAAAAACCAAACTTTTAACAGATTGAATTATTTTCTTTTGTTCATCTTCCGGCATCAAGTGAAAATCATCAATTACTAAAGGTAGTTTTTTATTTTTTAAGATATTAACCCCTATTATTTGTGCATTTTCATCAGTTCTAGATTGAAATCTATTTGTATTAAATTTATCATCAGCATCCATTATTATTGTATCCCAAAGTCCTAAAGCATTTTTAGCAGTTCCTCCATCTACCCATATATGTTCTAACTCACTAAAAACTTTTTTTGTAATTACTGTTTTACCTAACTTTGATGGACCATGTATAATAATAATTTTTGATGAATATAGTTCATCTGAAATTTTTTCTTCTAATTTTTTTGTATGATTATCCCTTTTTATATATGTAACAGTTGGCTCTCCCCCTGCATTAAAGACATCATGAATCTTACGTATATCCAATATAAACCTTTTTTGATTTGATAGTATTATAAAATCTTTTAATACATAATTAAACTACCAAAAAGATAATAATATAATTATATTGCTAAATAGTTCTTTTCTTTAATTAGGAAGATTACCAAGATAAATCCGTTACATGCTTTTTAGAATGCTTAATTAAAGAATAGCTATCTTTTATTTTTTTTATCAAATATATATTAAGTATTTGTTTATTTCTTTCTCTTACAAAATATAGTAATTGTTCATCACTAATTTTAATAAATGAAGAAATATATTTATCACTATTTCGTGGAATAACTATCTTATCATCTATAAGAGTAGAGTTTGAAGTATGAAGTATTTTATTTTTAACTGCTATAGCTTGTTCAGTGTTTTCTACTAAATTAGGATTCAACATTAAGTTAAGTGAAAATTCAATGAAGCTTGACTTATTATTCAATATTTTATTTATAAAAGAATGAGTATTATTTATATACATATTATAAGAGATAAAAATATAGATTATTAAAAATATAAAATTTAAATTAATAAACTTTTTTTTAGCTTTATAGTTTTTTGATACTAACTGAGTAGAAAACTTTAAATCCATAGTAAAACTAAAAAACATATAAACAATAACAAAAGTTAATATTAAAGTGCTTTCTACTACAGCAAAAAGAATGGATAAGCCTTTATAAAAAATAACTCCTATTATTGATATGATAATTGTTAATAAAAAAACTGATATAACACTTGAAAGAAAAACTACTATAGAATTAATATTATTAATAGATGAAACTTGCTCACTTTTAAACTTTTTAAAATCATTATCAATTTTAAATAGTTTTTTATATAAATACGATAAAAATAAAATATGTGAAAATATGATAAGAACAAATATTATAAATTGACTGCGAAGTTCTTCTATTAAAGTAATTAATAGTAATACTACAAATAAAAAGGAAAAATAAAGCATAAATAGAAAACTTACTTTCACTATTTTTATAAAAAATGTTTTTATTTTCCTATAATTCTTTTCTTTCTTAACTTTATTAATCTTATCAAAATTAATAAAAGAAAGAGTATCACTTATAATAAACTTTACCCCAGATACAATAATAAATAAAACAAGTGATATTAGAAATATGATACCTAAAGACTTATATAAATAATCATTTAATATCAAACTGAAATAATTATTTAATGATAACCCAAATTTATAGAATAAAAATAAATCCCCAATAATTAAAGGTGCAAATAGTAATAGTAACCCTATTAAAATAACCTTTTTTAATCTCAAAATATGAGAAATTACCACTTGCATATTAAACTCTGTTTTCACAACTTCAAAATTAAAATTTAAATTGAACAATATATAACCTTATGACAAAAATTATTTATATAATTTTGCCAAATAATTACTTTGATAAAAAGTAATTTTATTTATATTTAAAACATTATTTTAAAATAAACTTTAATTTATTAAGCTACTACTTAAACACATATAATTACAGTATGCAATACTTTAAAGTAGATATTAATTTATTAGCTAATATTCTTATATATTTAATATAAGGAGTAACTTATGTCAAAAGTGACACATTTATACTTATTAGTAAAAAAAGATCGTCCATGTTTTAAAATTGGATTTTCTTTTCAAATAGATATTAGATCAAAACAACTTAGACAATTTGGTTCATTCGATGTATCAAAATCTAAAAAAATATTTATGTATACAAAGGATGAAGTAACAGAGTTTGAAAATAAATTAAAAAAAACACTTAAGCGATTTAATATTAATTTACCTGTAGAAAAAAGATATAATGGTCATAATGAATGGTTTAGTATGGAGTGCTATGAGGACTTTTTAAAATTATTAATAAACCATATAAAAATAGAAATATCTGATAATTACTCTAAACATTTTGTAGACTTTGAAAAAGAAGAAATTGAGAGTTTAATAAAAGTATCTTCATCTCAACAAGAATATAATTCAAGCTTTGATTTTGCATTAAAACAATATGAAATAAAAAAAGAAAATAATAAATCTAAACTTAAAGCTCTAAACTTTTTATCGTCATTAAATATTATTGGTATTGATAACCTTACAACAGAAGAAAGACACAAATTTAAAGTTTTATTTGATAGTAACAAAAAAGATATTCCTGATATTACATTTGAAACATTAGATACAAATTTTAAAACCTTTAATCGTGTATTCTCATCTTATAAAACAAACGAAGAACATACTTGTCTAGATATAAATTTAAATAAAGATAGTACTGCTTCATCTCACTGGACTAGCGAAGAATCAATAAAAAAAATTCTTAGCTACCTTAATGAAAAAAGACATAATAGTATCTCAAAAGAATATAATGAATTTGTATATAGACCTATTGACTATGAAAACTCTAAAGTTATTTTTATAGGAGATGAACTTATTGATAATTTTGTATTTAGTGTAGAAGGAATAGAAAGATTCTTACCTCAGAACTTTTCAAATGAAATACTAGAAAGATTATCAAGAGATACAGAGGATTTTTTATATGGTAGTTTAAAAAATGATGATAATGGTCTTTATCTAGTTCAAGTAATATTAATGATATTAACTTGTCATCAAAATGTAATTGATATAGATAGTGAAAAAAATCTAACAACAACTTTTAAAATCAATGAGCTTATGGAGTATATACAAATATATTCTTTTTTTATTGCACTAGAAAGCTTATATAGAAAAAATATATTACTTGAATATTCTACACCTAAAATCGAAAATATTTTCGATGATATTGATATTAATATAAAAGCAAATCATGATTATTTAATAGAACAAGGATTAATAGGATGATTATTTAATTAATAATCATCCATAAAATCACTTTTCTTTTCTCTTTTTATATCTTTTTCTATATATTTAATCTCATTTTCAATAAATTGTTTATGTTCAAGAAATTTAATACCATTTAAATATTGAAGTAAAGAATTATAATAATCTTTTTCTTTTTGTAAATAGGGAACTCTACTTCCTGACCAACTTTTAACCATTGGATCAAAAGATAACTTCTTAAATATTTCAAAGGAACTATTCTTTTTCAAGAAATAGGAAATAAACTTTTCTCTTTTCTCGTATGAAAGCTCTGAAATAAAATCAAATAGAAATTTAATTCTCTTTTCATCTTTATTAAACAAATCAATATACTTTTGTATTAATAAATCTATTTTAACATCTATTTCTTCTTCTTGTTGATAGTTAAGAAAACTTTCTAATGATTCCCCTTTTCTCCAGTTTTCTTTAGTTTTTAAGAAAATAGTTTCAATCAACTTAAAGAATATATCTTCATAATCAACTCTTAACCAAAGTTGTGAAAAATTATTCCATATATCACGAGAACTCAAATAGTCTTTATTCTTAAATAAAGTATCAATATATCTTTCTAGAAAAGACTTATCTATATCAATAAGTTTACTTAAACCATAACATTCATAGTCAAAATGTTTATTTGTTTGCATACATACTAAATAAAAAGTTTTTAGTTGTTCTAAATCATTTTTAAAATAAACTTCAAGGTTTTTAAATATTTTTGAATTTTGTTCATAAATCATTTCTATATTTAATATAAAGTTTTCATCTTCATTTTTTGTTCTTTCCGTTAGTATTTTGGTAACTTGGATAAAAATATTTGGTTCAAACTCTAAGTACTTTTCTAAATAATCTAAATTATAAGGAATAGAATTTTTGTCTACAGTTTTATAAAAGTTAATAATCTTTTCTATATCATTTTTTGAGGTTAATTCTTTTGGTAAAAATATAAAAAAGCAGAATAACCAATAATCTTTATTTTCATATGAGTATTTTTCTAAAAGCTTATAAGAATTATCTTTATTTAATATATTGATTAAACTAGTAAAGTTTAATCTGAGATTGTAAGGGTTTCCTATCTTTAGGTATTCTTCTAGAACTTGAATAAATAATTTTTCATCTGTTTCTAAAAGAATTTCAAAAAGTTCAGATAGGTTATTATAAAACTTGTAATTGTCTCTTTTTTTATCTTTATTATAAAATTCACTAAAGTTTTCAAATAATTGTATCCAATTGCTTAATTTGAAATTTTTTATTAGTTCAAATAATTCTTTTCTTTTAATTTTTTCTGCTTCTACAATATCAATAGTTTTATTATCTTTTCTTCTTATTTCATATTTATCAGTTGTCATAACCTTTTCTAAATCATAGATATGGTTATTAAATTTTATTCTTATTTCTTGATTATATTCAATTTCAAATTTTTCAAGAAGATCAAGGTATTTTTGTACTACTTTTGATTCATAATAGGAGTCTGAATTAAAATTGTCATGTATAAATTTTAAAATATTTTCACTATCCCATTTTTCAACTTCAGTTACATTATGTCTAAATCCTCTACCATATGAATATTGACTTAATAGATGTAAAATATCTTTTTGATAAATATTTATTTTATAGAGAGAATTTAAGTAGTTAAATATTTTTTCTCTTATCTTTTTTAATTCATCTGTTTCGGCTAATTTAAATCTACTTATCTGAATTTCTCTTCCTTTAGATTTATTTTCTTCAAATTCAATTTTTAGAAAGTCTTTACATACTTGAATAAATAGTTTAGTGATTAGTTCGTTCTTACCATCTTTACAGAAAGCCCAAATAGTATTTAGTACTACGTTTTCTCTTTCATAACCATAACGATAGCTGTCATATTTAAACCCATATTCTTTTGTAAAAACATATAATAATGGCTGAATTATTGATGGTTTCTTCTCAAAATAAGTTAAAAGTAATTCTGTAGCCATTTGAATATTTTGTATAGAGTCATTCTTAAAGATACTAAGTTTTTCTAAAATAGGATCATTTAATAAGTTTGTGTTTGGTCTATCTACAAAGTTGATTTCATTTATATCAAATGTTTCATATTCTATATTTTCAATTTTTTTATTAAAGTAAATAAGTATTTCAGTTTGTTTTAAAAACCAAAATGAGTTTATTACTTCATATAAAGTTCCTTCATCTTCTATATATTTGTGCCAAAGTTGATCTACAGGTTCTTTTAAAATAGCAATTATGTGCTGTGTATCAAATGTAGTTAAAAGTGGAATAAGAACATCTATAAATTTTGTTTTATACTTTGGGAAAAAGTGTTCTAGGAAAGTATTTATTTGTATCTTTTTATCTACAAAAACTATTTTATAAAATAAATATGTTGATAGTATTTGGTCGGAAACTTTTACTACTTCATTTTCATATAAATCAAATATTTCTAAATGATGCAATTCTTCTATATTTTTCCATAATGTGTCTATTGAAATACCAAAAGTAGTTTCTATTAATTCAACTTGTATCTCATTGGTTTTATCTAGCACTCTAAAAAAAGATACTATAACTATAGTTAAAAGTAACTCATCATTATTAAATAGTTTTAAATCATCTTTAATTTTTGAGAAATATTCATCATAAAGTGCCGTTACATCATAAATTGAGTCTAAGGTATTTTCTTTATTTACTACAGATGCTGCCATTATAGCTAAACGAGGATTTCCCGAAGATATATCTATAATTCTTTCAACATAAGAATGATTTATAATATTGAATTCTTCTTTTAATATTAGTTTTATTGAATCATCTTTTAAAGCTTTTAATTCAAATTCATCAGAATATAGTCCTGTAGGTATGTTATTTAGTATTTTATCTTTTGCATAATCTCTTACTGTAGCAACTATTTTTAATTTTTTAGTTTGAAATTTATCTCCATAATAACCTTGTATATAATCAAGTGCAGTATGTATTCTATTTACATCATCAATTAGTATTAAATAGGAATTATCTTCATCATTAAAGTATGCTAGAATATCATCTAAAATATCAGCACCTCTATTTAAAATTGCTTTAAACTGAAAATTGTTTTTTTTTGCAAAGCTCTTACAAGCTTCAAGAGCTAATTTAGTTTTTCCTATACCTGCTGACCCACTTATTATTGTGATATCTAAATTTTCTATATATGAGTAAAGCTTTTTAAATTCTTCTTCTCTACATAATAGTGATGTATCTAATGAAGTAGAATAATTATTAGCATTGTAGTTTTTTATAAAGTCATCATAGTCTAATATTTGCCTTGTATCTATTGAAATATCTAAAAAGTCTTTTGTAATGTTTGAATGTTTATTAGTAAGATCATTTGAAATTGTTGAAATCCCTAAAAAAAGGAAATCAATATTCTTTTCAGTACATTTACTTTTTAATGTTTCAATATCATCAGGAGTTAAGTCTGTATTACAAGAAAGTATTAATTTTTCTATATTATTTACTTTTACTCCTGTTTTTTCTTCATCAAAACACTTTTCTATATCATCTAAAAACTTGTCTTTAATCTTTGTTTTTTGTGTAGTATATTCAATAAATATATATTTACCATTTTCAAGTATTACAAAACTATCAGGTGTTCCTGTTGTTGGTTTATCTTCTGCTGTTTTTGTACCATTTGATGTGATTTTATAAGAATATTCTTTTGATAAATAAGAATCTATAAGTTTATGAAATTTACTCGCATCAATTTCTTGTAAGGCTTTTTCTATTTGATTTTTTTTAGACATTGTGTTTCCTAAACTTTCTATATAAGTAATTTTATTATATAAAATATTTTATCATTTTAGAATTATATATGAATAGTGTCACAGTTTGAGTGACAAGAATAAGAACAATTCAAAAAAATCTAAAACTTTTAAAAAATTGTGACGGTATTTGTGACAAGACTATTGTATTATTAATATTTAATTAAGTAATGATAAAAGGTTTATGTCAAATGTATAACAATACTGTAGAAAACTTTATTAAATATGGAATAGATAAAAGTTTATCTTTAAAATTAGAAACTAATGATTTAACAATATCTAAATGTAGAAATTTATCTAAAAAAGATTTGAAAGAGAAATATAACTTAAGTGAAAATGAAATATCAATAGTTAAAAATGCTGTTATAAGAAAGCCTATTGATAGTGATACAATAGATTCTTTACTTACAAACAGTAATTATATATGCAATATATGTAAAGGTAAAAAAAGTGATAGTTTTATAGTTCATCATATTGAAGAATATGAAAAGACTCAAGATAACTCATATGATAATTTAATTGTTTTATGCCCTTCTGATCATGATTTAGCACACAAACAAGGTCTTTCACTTACAAATAAAATTACAAAAGAACAGTTAAGAAAATCAAAATTATTATGGGAAGAAGAAGTAAAAAAGCATAATATTAGTAAGGCAAGTGAAAATATAAATATACATGAAGAAGTTGTTGACTTTGTTAATATTCAAAGGTTAGAGGAAATTGTGTTTCTAACTTTTAAAGAAATACCAAATACTTATGCTTCAAAATATTTAAGAAATAAAAAAATATTAAATTCTGATGGTTTTTTTGATGAATATTATGTTCGTAATAACTTATCTACATCATCTATGGTATTTAGTTACATTAGTTCAGGAGAAGGAATTCACTATTTAGAATTATTAAAAGAAGTTGCGAAAAAAAAGAATTTTATAGACTTACGAGATCTTTTTAAAATACGTTCTATTAACAAGCAACAAATTAATGGACAATATGTTTTTTTTACAGGAGGATTTTATAGTCGTTCTATTGAAATTCCTGTAAATGACACTTCTCCGTTAATTATGTTTCACTATAAAAAAAATAAAATTAAAATAGAATGTAATATCAGTCCACAATATGCCCTTTCAATGTCAGCTTTAGCAAGATTAGGTAAAAAAACTTTATATTCTATATATGGTGTTGTTAAAAATACGTTTAAAGATGGTGATAACTGGGTTATTTCGATAAGCCCTTATATTATTGGATTCCCTAAGAAGCATAATTCTTCGAATCCTTTTTTTAATCATGATGAATTAGAAGAAGACCTTTATTATAAACAAGAAGATTTATTAGTTGATGAAAATTTTATAAATGAATTACTCATAAAACCAGATATTTAATTTTCATAACATATATTTTAATTTTATGAAAAAACATACAATAAACTTACAAAGACAGGAATACTTTGGACTTAAAAACATTATATATAAGAAGAAAAAATGCACTTGAAAATGCAGAAAAATTTAAAGATGACAAAAGAAAATATAATTCATTTATAAAACTTTCTAAAAATATTGATGAAGAAATATCTAATTTAGAAATAACTAATTCTCAAAATATATCATTAGAAAACACTGATATATCCAGTACAAGTTCTGAAATAAAAACAAATGTAGAAAAAGAAATAGAATTATATATAAGAATATACATAACACATGGTTTTTCAAATTTTCCCCAACTAAATAATCACATAACTGGTAATAATTTATGGGATTTATTCCCAAATATAAGGCTCTAAATGATCATCGTGAATATAAAAAGATACCGGGAATTCTACCTCAGTATTATAAAATAGTTTGTAAAAAACTAGACATTTCAGGAGGTAATGGACGTCCTCTTGATAATGCATGGAAATATTAAATAATCTTCCAACCAGCAATGAAAAAAAATAAATAAAAAGTATTAAATTTTTATGGGTAAAATAATAGGTAAAAACTGAAATACAGCCATTAAATACGATATAAAAGTAAATATGAGTCCCATCGGTGGATATAAATTTATACATAACTTAAAAATAATTAATTTTTTACGTTAAAATATAAGATGAATAAGTTATACAAGTTATTTACAAACATAAAATTTATATAATTATTCTAAATAGTTAGTAAACTTTATGTTTGTAAATAAGAGAATCACTTTATATTTAAACATTAATTCTTGATTAAAAATATAACTTATAAAAATGCCAAATACTTATTCAAGAAAAAATCTTAGGGGGTATATAAAGGGGTATTTTATAATAAATGTTGCAACTGAGCCTCTAGTATAGTCTTCTTTGGTTGTGGACATCTCCACCAAAATAATTAACAGAACTTAATAAATCTACTTTTATTCTCAATACTTACCAAAAACCTTTTTATTAGGTTTTACAAGCATAGTTAAATTATCATTTATATACCTAACTTCAAAAATATCAAGATATTTTATTAATGCTCCTAATTTATTAAATCCATGATTAATTGGTGAAAAAGAACTATTTTGACTGATATATAAACCTACATCTTTTAAATCAGCCCATCCATTATCACCTGATACTTGCTCAACGGCATCAAGAAGAGACTTTTTTAGATTCTTATCTTTTTTTGCATCATAATCATCACCTTTATAACTTATTTTAAAATCATATTTATATTCATTAGTATCATCAATTACTTGTGCTTTTTCTTGTAATTGAATAAATTTTTCTACATAAATAAATTGAGAACAAGCTTTTACTAAGGCATCTGGTGTTTTTTCTTCTCCATATCCAAGTACGGTTTTTGCATCTGATAATATTCTTGCAACAAGTGGAGTAAAATCACTATCACTTGTAATCAAAGCAACTATATCAATATCTTTAGTATATATTGAGTCCATAACATCAATTACTATTGCAATATCAGAAGCATTTTTATTATTTGTGTAAGCAAATTGCTGATAAGGTTGAATACTATAGTCTAATAAAACATTTTCCCAAGCATTGAGATGTCTACTTGACCAATCACCATAAGCTTTTCTAATAGTGATTTTTCCATATTGAGATAGATCTTTAAAAATACTATCTATATATTTTGCACTAACGTTATCACAATCAATAAACATTGCAATATTTTTTTGTTGATTAGTTCCCATTGATAAAATATCCTCAAATTTATATAATTTAGATTTTATCTAAAATATAACAAAATGCAATAAAATCTAAACAATCAAAAAAGTTTTGTTAAAATATAAAAAACAAAAATAAAGGTTTATTTTATGGAAGGTAAAATTTTGGTTACTTACAAGATTTTGTGCAAGTCAGATTTTAACTTAGAAATCACATTAGAGCAATTGCTTACAAATGAAAAAGTTGCTAAAGCTATAAAAGCAGAATTTGCAAAAGGTATCAGAAATATAGCTCTAAATACAAAAAATAGTGATTCAAATATAAAAATAGAAACCCAAAAAGAGTTTTATCAATTTGAAGCTAGAAAAGATGATTTTGCAGATTTAGTATCATTAGCAGAAGAAGACGCCAATGCTAGAAAACTAAATAAAAAAGATTGTATAGGTATTGAACTAGTTGATATTGAAACACTTAAAGATTAATTATTATATAAATAGAAGTATAAAACTTCTATTTATGATGATTTTTTTCTATCAAGATAATAAACAGTCATTAAAGATACTAAACCTATAAAAGATATAGCTCCTAACATTGTATATAAATTATCCATTTAAACTCTCCTTGTCACTAATAATATAACTTATTAATAATAATTTTATCATTTAAATATTCTTTTTATATTAAATTATTATATTTTTTATAACATTTTTTATAACATTGTAACCAAATTACATATTTTGTATTTCTAACATTTCTTTTATGGCTTTAAATTCAAGTGGTTTTGCATAAAAAAAGCCTTGACCAATATCACAATGAAGCCTATTTAAAACATCTTCTTGCTCAGGATACTCTATACCTTCTGCTACTGTTTTATAACCTAAACTTTTAGCTAAAGCGATTATTGCTTTTGTAATTTGTAAGTTATTATTATCTTTTGGTATATAATCAATAAATGCTTTATCAATTTTAATAGTTTCTACAGGAAGTTTAGATAAATAACTCATAGATGAATAACCTGTACCAAAATCATCAATTGACATTTTAAAACCTAAAGATTTTAATTCATTCAACATTTTTATACTATCTTCACCAAAATCCATAATATATCTTTCTGTTAATTCCAATTCAATTTGATTTGGTTTTATTCCAACTTCATCTATTATCTTTTTAATATTAAGTAAAAAATCTGCTGATCTAAATTGTACACTTGAAATATTGATTGCTATATATTCTAAAGTTCTATCTATTGATTTAAACTTCATAAAATCTTCACAAGCTTTCTTAAAAATAAACTCTCCTATAGAAACAATAAGTCCTGTATCCTCAGCTATAGGAATAAAAGTAGCAGGTGATACAAAACCTAATTTATCATTTTTCCACCGTACAAGTGCTTCAAAAGATTTTGTTTTTCTAGTATTTAAATCATATTGAGGTTGATAAGTTAAATATAATTCATTTTTTTCTACTGCTTGTTTTAAAGACTGCTCTATAACTAGTTGATCATGTACATCAACAGAGAGTTTTTCATCATAATATTCAAAAGTATCTTTACCTTGTTTTTTTGCATAATACATTGCTGTATCTGCATTTTTAATTAATGTTTGCATTGTATCTCCATCATTTGGATACATAGCTACACCAATACTTGCACTTGTATTTAATCTAAAATTATCTATTTTAATAGGCTGTTTTACAATTTCTAAAATCTTTTCACATACAAAACCTGCACTATTTTTATTTTTGGCTGACTCTAATACTATTACAAATTCATCTCCACCCATTCTAGCAAGCATATCAGATTGTCTTAAAACTGATTTTATTCTTTTTGAAACTTCTATTAAAAGTTTATCTCCTATATTATGTCCTAGAGTATCATTTATAATTTTAAATCTATCAAGGTCTAAGAAAAGTAGTGATACTACATAATCATTTCGTTTTGAAATATCTATTACATGACTTAAGTGTTCTTCTAACATCACTCTATTAGGCAGAGATGTCAAACTATCATGATAAGCTAAAAAGTCGGCTTTCTCTTGTGTATCAATAATTTCTTGAAGATTTGTATGAATTGAAATATATTTTAATATTTTTCCTTCTTTATTTCTCACTGCTGTAATATTTAACCAAGTAGGAATTAAAGTACCATCTTTTGCGATATCATTTACTTTTCCTTTAAAATGCCCATATCTATTTAAATATGTTAATACTTTTTTATAAAACATTTTATCTTGTTTATTTGTCTTTAAAACATTAGGTTTTCTACCTATTAATTCCTTATTTGTATATCCAGAGATTTCCTCATAAGCTTTATTAGCAGAAATAATATCTCCACTTCTATCAATAATTAAAATACCTTCTTGAGTATTTTCAAATACAATAGCTGATTCTTTTAACTCTTCTTGTTGTTTTATATATTTTGTAATGTCAAGTTTTATAGCAAGATAATTTACAACTTCACCATTTAAAAAAATAGGAACAATTGAAGCTTTTTCATAATAAATCGTACCATCTTTTCTTTTATTAATAAATTCACCTTCCCATTTTTGACCATTTTTTAGTTTTTCATTTAATTTTCTATATCTACTTCGAGGTGTTAAACCAGATTGTAAAACTTTTGGTTTGCTACCAATTATTTCCCTTTTTTTATATCCAGAGTTACTTTCAAAAATTTCATTTACATATAATATTTTTCTGTTTGGATCAGTTAAAACTACCGAATTATCACTATGTTGTACAGCGTACTTGAAAGCTTGTAGTTCATTTTGGATTTTTAAGGTATTTAAATAAAGTTTTATCATAATAATTACTAAAAAAACAGATAAAACAAAAAAGACTAATGCAATAACTAATTGATAAAACAGTTCCTTGTCATAAACTTTTTCTAAATAATTTGAAGTTTCAACTATATTCTCACTTAAATGTATTTTTTTTGATTCTTCTAAAATCATCAATAGTTCTTTTTTTAGAACTAATATATTTTTTGTATGTTTTTGAAAAAAATCTATATCTAAATCAATATCTTTTTCTTGAATTTTAGATAAAAGTTTTTCTATGGCTTTTTTATTTTCATTTACATTTACATAATCTTGAACTAATAAAAAAGTTATTTGATTAATAGTATTTTTTAATTCATTATTTTTACCTTCATCATTTGTAATACTTTTATTTAAATCGAAAAGATAGTGTAAAGAGTTAAGTCTATTTGAATATCTTGATTTGAAATCTTCTATTAATTCCAGTTTTTTTAAATAAAGAATCTCAATATCTTTTAGTAATATTTTAAAATCATTTCCAAACTCATTTGTAAGACTACTATTTTGTAGTTTTAATAAATGTTCTTCAAAACTATTAGTTTTTTTTACAATAAAATCAAAATTTATTAGTTTACTATTTTTATTAAGGAAGTTTTCAAAGTCTTTGTCAATTAATCTTAAAGTTGTAAAACTATTTTTATAATTATCATAATTTTTTGTACTATTTTCTATTTTAAATAAATAAAATACAAGTCCACTTAATAAAAATGAAGCTATTAAAATTAAAGTTATAAATCCATTCTTAGTTTTAAAAAACATTATTTACTCAACCTCTTTAAATAAAGGTGCGGATAAGGAATATAAAAAACTAACTATTTTATCAACTTCATCATCTGTTATTGGTCTACCTATTTGATAAAGTGCCATTATTTTTACTGTATCATGTAAACTAAATGTACGTCCATCATGAAAATAAGGTGCAGTATGTTCAATATTTCTTAAAGTAGGCACTTTAAAATAATACTTATCTTTTTCTTTTTTAGTTATGTGATATCTTCCTAGGTTTGAACTTTGAGCATCATATAAAACACCAAATTTACTATATAAATTGCCTCCTAAATTTACTCCATTATGACAGGCAACACAACCCTTATTTTTAAAAAGTTCATAGCCTTCTTTTTGCTTTTCTGTAATTGCATTGTTTTCACCCTTAAGATATCTATCAAAAGGTGAATTAGGTGTTATAAGTGTTTTTTCATATTCAGCAATTGAATCAGCTATATTTTTTTTAGTAATTCCATCTTTATATATTTTTCCAAAAAGCTCTTTATATTCAGTATTTGCTAATTTTTTTATCAAAATATTAAAGTCACTTCCCATCTCAATAGGATTCTCAATAGGTCCTAAAGCTTGCTCTTTCAAGTTTTTTGCTCTTCCATCCCAAAATTGTCTAAAATTAAAAGTAGAATTTAAAACTGTAGGTGTATTTATATTTCCTACTTTACCATTTATACCTATTGCAAAAATAGTATTATCATCTCCACCTTCATTTAAAATATGACATGAAGCACAAGAAATACTATTATCTAAAGATAGTCTTTCATCATTAAAAAGTTTTTCCCCAAGTTTTACTTTCTTTTTATCAACTTTTATAGTAGAGGGAATAACTTGAATATTTGATGCACATAAATTAACATTAAAGATACTTATTAATAGAATAATTGTTTTTAAAATAGCATTTTCCTTCATTATTTTAATCATGTATTATAGTACTATTTAACTTTATTGCTAAATAAATTTATATTTAATTTTAATAATATAAAAAAAGCCTTATTTAAGTTTTTTATCCATAAAATATATTAATTTTATTAAAGGAAAAATATTGGATCCACAATACGAAAAAATCATAGTTTTACTTATAGTTTTATCAGCCGCATTTATTACTTGGAAAATGGTGAAAGATTTTTATATAACAAAACTTCATAAAGTATTTGCTCATTTATTAGCAGTTGTTACATCTTCATTTATGTTATTATCCACAATGTTCCTTTTTATGCCTAAAAACTATCAAAGAGGTGCTGGTTCTGAAGTTGAACTTAGTCTTATGTCTGTAATTACAGTTGTTGTTATGGTGGCTGTTCTTTACATTTTTTTTAAATATGCTCCACAAAGTAAGAAATAGAATTTTTCTATTTTTTACAGTTTTACTTTTTTTTAAGGAATAAATGATAATAATTCTCACTTATTTTATCAATAAGGATTTAAATGGAAACATATTTTTTAATAACTAACTTTGAAGATGGATATAGAATCGAGGAGTTTATCTATGATGAAGTAGTTATTGAATACTGCACAGAAGCTTTAGAAATTCCAGAAGAAAAAATTAAAGAAGCTGTATATACAAGTGAAGGCTTAGAACTTACATTAACAGAATTAGAGAAAGAAGATATTTCTGATGACTGGTATGTAAATTTACATAAAACATCTAATTAAAATTGATAACCATAATCATAATTAAGTATAATTTAATTTTTTATTCACTATTATTCCACTGCGAATTAGAATTTTTTCTCCTAAAAAATTCAAAAAATAAAAGGACATAATAAATGAAAAAATTAAGTATTATTGCAAGTGCATTAGTATTAACATCTGCTGCGTATGCTGCAAATAGTGTTGATGAAGCTTTTAAAAATGGAAGTTTTTCTGGTGAAATTACAGCACATCACCAATCATGGGATAATGGAACAGGAGAAAAAGATTCTGGCTTTACTGCTGGAACTTTTGATTTAAACTATGAAACTGATTCATTAAATGGTTTTAAATTAAACACTGGATTTAGAGCAAATCATGAATTCTCTGAAAAAGAATCAGGTGATTACGAAGGTGATTTTGAAAACAATGCTGTTATGCATACTGCAAACATTGAATTCTCAAATGATTTTCTTACTATCAAAGCTGGTAGACAAGAGATTAATTTAGAGTGGTTAGGTGATTACAACGAAGCTGTTGTTATTTCTTCATCAAAATTAATTCCAAATACAACATTAGTTGCTGGTTATACAACAAGACAAGCTGCAGTTGGTGCTGATGAAAGCAAAAAATTTGCTGATGTAACTAAAGATGGTGCTTACGTTATTGATGCAAAATTCAATGGAATTGAAAATGTTGTATTAAATCCTTATTTCTATTCTGCACAAGACGTAGCAAACTTCTATGGTTTAAAAGCAACTTACGAAACTGATATGTTTGGATTAACTGCTCATTATGCACAAAGTTCAGAAGATGCAGCAAACACAGAAGATGGAGAAGTTTTACATTTCGAAGCAAGTGCTAACTTAGCTGGATTCAGCTTAGCAGCTGGTTATATTCAAGCAGGTGAAGACAATGGATTAGGTTCAATTGCTGCATTTGGTGATAATATTGACCCTACAGAAGAGTTAGGTGATTATGTATATGCTACAGATGCTAGCACAGTTTATGCTACTGCTGGATATACTATCTCTGATGTAGAATTATCTGCATTATATGCTGTAGCTGATAATGACACTACAAATAAAGAAGATAAAGAGTTTACATTTGGGGCTGCCTATTCATTTACTGAAAACTTAGCTGCTGATATTATGTATACAGACTTATCTTTAGAATCTGACAAAGATAAATCAAAAGTAGCTGTAAACTTAGCTTACTCATTTTAATTAATACAATAAAATAAATTTTAAGGAAGAGAGTTTAACTTTCTTCCTTTTTTTATCTCAAAAAATTCAAAAAATAATGATAACTATTCTCAATATTAATATAAAATTAAGTTTTCTTCATGTAATATACTAATAATGATTATCAATATGAAAGGATTTATAATGATTACATGTTACGAAATAAAAAATAAAAAAGATTTAGTAGAACCAACTGGTTGTACTTGCTAAAGGAAGCAAAATGAGTATATTAGTTATTGGAGGAGACAAGATTACTCCTATTGTAAATATGTTAGAAAACCTTGGTGCAAAAAATATTAATCACTGGGATGCTAGAAAAAAATCATCTGCTCCTAAGAAAAAAGTACCGCAAGATACTGATTGTATTGTTATGCTTACTTCTTTTTTAAATCATAATACTATGCTTAAATATAAAAATGAAGCAAAAAGAAAAAATATTCCATTTATCTGTGCTAAAAGATCAGTTTCTTGTGTATATGATGAATATGTAAAGATTATGGGTATTAAAGATTGTAGTCAATGTTACGCAAATTGTACTCAAAAGAAGGCTTAAGATGAGTTTTAATTACTTTAACTACTGTGATGATTTTGTTGGTTTTGATAATAACAAAGAGTTTTTACCAGAAGGGTTTGATAGTTTTAATTCACAATTTAGATTAAGACAACTATTTTTAAACCTAAGTAATTATGTTTTAAAACCTTACTGTAATTTTACAAAATATGAACAAAGAAGATTAAGTATTTACTCTCTTAAAAATGCTTTTGAGTTTAAAATAAAATCAATGTTACCTATTTCTTATGTTAAAACATATAAGGTTTCTAAAAATTTTAAATTTTGTTCTAACTCAACTAAAATCATAAATAACTATTTAAACAAAACTATTAACTCAACATTCGTAACAAGTAAAAGTTTAGTTCCTGCTGCAAAACTGATTTCTCATTGTTTTATAAATAATAATATGCAGCTACTTATTGATAAACATTTACTATTTCATGAATTCGTTTTAAATAAGGTAAAAAAACTTCATAAAGACAAAAATGTAATAGATTTAGGTGACTCAATATGTATTGAAGCAAAAGATATATGTAAACTAAAAATTTATACATCATGGAAAAATATTGAAGTTAAAAATCCTAATATCAAAGATGAATTAGAAAGTGCTATTGAGTCAATAAAAAAAGGAGATTTCAATCAAATATATTTAGCTTATCCAAAAGATGATGAGTTTAAAAAACAAATACCTATTTATGTAGATGAATTAAAAAACAAAGAGTATCAAATCAAAGCAATACCGTACTCTTTTAGATCAATTATAAGATAAGAACAGGAGATTTACAAATGGCAACAGCTATATTTTATACAACAAGTACAGGAAATACAACAGAAATAGCAACTAAACTTGCAGAAGAATTAGGTGGAATTGAAGTTTTTGATTTAAGTGCAAACCTTGATAAGGTTGAACAATATGATAAAGTTATTCTTGGAGCTTCAACATGGGGTGATGGAGATTTAAATGATGATTTAGATGAAGTTTGGGATGAATTTTGTGAACTTGACTTCTCTGGAAAAAATGTTGCTTTATTTTCATTAGGTGACCAAGAAGGATATGGAGATACATTTGTAGATGCTTTAGGTACTATTTATGAGCAAGTTAACTCAAAAGGTGCAAACGTTATAGGTTTTACAGCAACTGATGGTTATGAATATGATGAATCAAAAGCTGAAATTGATGGAAAATTTGTTGGTTTAGTTATTGATGAAGATAATCAAGATGATTTAACTGATGACAGAATTAAAGCCTGGGCTGAAGATATCAAAGGTGATATTTTATAAAAAAACAAAACTAAAAGTTTAAACTTTTAGTTTTGAGCACATTTTTCACAAATTCCATATAATTGCATAGAGTGACTTGTGATTTTAAATTTATTCTTTTTAGCAATTCTTTCTTGTCTCTTTTCAATTTCATCATCTAAAAACTCAATGATTTTTCCACACGAAGTACAAATAAGATGATCATGATGAGATTTTGCATTACTTTCATATTTTTTGCCATCTGTTCCAAAGTTAATAGATGTAATTAAATCTACTTCTTCTAAGAAACTCAATGCTCTATAAACAGTAGCTATACCGATATTTGTATCTGGATACTGTTTTTTTATTTGATTATAAACTTCTTCTGCTGAAAGATGTTCCTCAGCACCTATTAATATATTAAGAACAATTTCTCTTTGCTCTGTATATTTTAAGCCTTTTTGTTTAACAATTCTTTTAAGTTCGTCTATTATCTCTTCATTCTCTACCATATAAATTTGCCCTTAAATTTTATAATAGCTAATAGTATAGCTAAAGTTTCCCAAAAATACAAACACTAAAGATTATCGTTTAATACAATTTCTTCTTTTGATTCTTTTTTTACAAGTTTTTTCTTTTGTTTATTTTCTGGTTGATAAAGCAGATGATGCCAAAGAGCAAAGCCACAAAAAGCTGCACCGGCAATGACATGAGTTTTTTTTGCTAGTTTATTTTTCATAAACATTGAAGTTACAACTGTCGCACCTAATGTTGCGGTCATTCCTATTTTTGCAACCTCTTTTTTAACCTCTAAATCAAGCTTTTTCATTCCTTTTTTTCCTTCTAGCTCTTCTATCAATAGTTTTCTTTGTTCCTTTTAAAGTCTCATAAGTTAGGGCTGCTGTTAAAACAGTAGCAAGTGGTAAAATAAATGGCATCTTAATCCTTTTGATAATAATTATCATAATAATAACTATTTTAACTTTAAAGTTAACTGATAACTATTATCAGGATTAAAATTTATTTACTTAACTTTACACCTCTTATTGAGTTTAAAAGTAATCCAATTGTTGTTCCATTATGTAAAAATGCAGTTACAATAGGTGAAAATGCACCAAAAGTAGCTCCTGCTAATATTGCTGAATTTATTCCAACTGTTGCATTAAAGTTTGTATTAATTAATTTCATTGTTTTATAAGCTAACTCTTTTGCTTCAACAACAGCAGCAATATCATCTTTTAACAAACTAACATCAGCAGTTGCTTTAGCAATATCAGCACCTTTACTCATTGAAATACCCACATGAGCTGAAATTAATGCAGGTGCATCATTAATACCATCACCTACAAAGGCTACTTTATTACCTTCATCCATCATTTTTTTAACAATTGTTGCTTTATCTGTTGGTAGTAATTCTGAATAAACCTCATCAATACCTAACTCTTTAGCAACACTTTGAGCTTTTTTATCAACATCACCTGTTAACATTACAAGTTTTTTTACACCAAATTCTCTTAATTTTTCTAAAGACTCTTTTGTATTATGTCTTATTTGATCAACTAGAGATATTGTTCCTAAAAGCTCATTGTTATAACCAATATAAAGTAATGTTTTACCTTCATCAAGTTTTTCATCAATTTTATCTTGATGTTCAGAAAAATCTATTCCTTCATCATCTTCTAAGAAGTGTCTACTTCCAATAACAACAGTTTTACCATTTACTTCTGTTTTTACACCATGAGCTACAATAAACTCAACTTCTTCATGGTGCATGTGAACAAAACCTCTTTTTTTAGCAGCTTTAACAACAGCTTCTGCTACTGGGTGAAAATAGTGTTCTTCTGTACTTGCAGATAGATTTAAAACTTCTTCTTCTGTCCATTTATCATTGAAAGACTGTACATCTACAACTTCTAAATCACCTTGAGTTAAAGTTCCAGTTTTATCAAAAATAAAAGTATCTGCACTATTTAAAGCTTCGATAGATTTAGCACCTTTTATCATAATACCTTCATGACCAGCTTTTGAAATTGTAGATTTAAAAGCAACAGGTGTTGCTAGTTTTAAAGCACAAGAATAATCAGCTTGTAAAACAGAAGCTACTCTTTCAAAATCTTTACTCATTACATAAGAAACTCCCGCAAGTCCTAACGTAACAGGTACTAGTTTATCAGCTAATTTAGTTGCTTTTAATTGAACAGAAGATTTTTCATTTAATGAGTTCTCAATATAATGCTTTATTCTTTGTGTCGCTGTATTAGCTCCAACTTGTTCAGCCCAAATTTTAAGTCTACCCTCTTCTAAAACCGTTCCAGATATAACTCTATCACCTCTTTGTTTTTTTACAGGTTCAGCTTCCCCTGTCATAGAAACTTGATTTACACTTGCACTACCATTTACAATATGCCCATCAACAGGTACAGTACTTCCAGCTGAAACAATAACAATATCCCCAACTTCAATAGTATCTGTATCAACTAACTTTTCAACTAGTTTACCATCAACTTCTTTTTCAATCCATGCTTCTTTAACATTTGGCTTAGCAAGTTCTTTTAATAAATCATCACTTCTATGAACTGTTGTTTCTTCAATATATTCACCAAGAGCTAACATTGTATTCGTAGAATTCGCTGCAAGATAATCTTTTCTAATTAAAGAGATACCAACTGCTGCACTTTCTAAAACTCTTGAAGTAAGACCTTCTTTAAAAAGTTCTTGTGTTCCCTCAATTAAAAGTGGTGTTGCAGCAGCACTTGAAATAGTTGCATTTATTAGATTATTTTTAATTAATCTTTCACTAACTAATGCACCTGAAGCATACATCAAAGGTTTTAAACTAGGTTCTTCTTCACTAATACAAGATACACAAACAGAAGCTTCTTCATCTAAAGAACTTAATAATTTATCTGCATCTACATTAGCTAATCTATCTTCAATAGCATCACAAACGTCTTCATCAAAAGTAAAAATAATACTTTTTGCTTTTTTATTTATTCGAACAGAAGTTACGTGTTCTACTTTTTCAAGATAGTTTTTAAGTATATTTTCATCAATATACTCATCACTTAAAAGTTCAAATTTATATCTTGCTCTAAAAGATGTACTATGAACTTTTTTAAAACTATTAATACTCATAATTAACCTTAGTAGTTTTTAGCTTCCATTTGAGCTTTTGCGTCTTCCATTCTTTCTTTTAACTCTTCAATTCCTGCTTGAACCAATTCACTACCTTTTGAAAAGCCATTAAAAATAGCTTTTTGTGTAGTTTTATTTGTTAAAAGAAAAGTCACACCAGCACCAATTAGTGCACCCTTTACAAAATCACCATTAAAAAATGAATCATTAGCATTATTTTGAGGCATTATATTTTGAGCATTCATAGGAGTTTGTACAGAAGTATTCACTCCTTGATTTATATATGGATTTACTTGTTGAGTATTATTCATATTTTGATTTTGATTGATATAAGGATTTGATAAAAAAGCACTTTGTACCATTTGATTATTCCCCATATTTTGTTGTTGATTTACTTGAACTTGATCTTGAACACCTGCAACATTTTGCCCTTGATTTTGTCCTTGTTGATTCATATTATTCATACTCTACTACCTCATTATTTTCTTTAGCACAAGAAACTGCTTCTACTTGTTCATCACTATTAAACTTTTTGTCAATCATTTCTACAGCATAAACTCCAGCTGCACCAACTGCTAAAGAAGCTAAAGCTTTAAACATACCATTTTTTTCATTTTTATATGAACTTGCAGCTACAACAGAAGCTGTTGCTATTGTACCTTGAGTTGTTCTTTTTACAACATCATACGTAGCTTTTTTAATATTTGTTTCACCTTTTTTAATTCTCATAGCATTAATTGTTCCCGCTGCTAATAAAGATACAGCTGCACCACTTACTAAATGGTGTGTCATTATCTTTGGTTCTTCAAAATTACTTTTCATTTTTTTCCTCTTCTTTTTTATCTTTACATTCTTCTTTAGACTCATTTTGAGTTTTATTTTTTTCTTTTTTGTCTTTTATGCAATCAACTGTCGCTTCAACATTTTGTTTTACATTATCTTTTACATCACAAACTATATCTTTTGATTTATCAAATAGTTCATCTGTTTTTTCTTTTATTTTTTTACTATTGTTATATGCAACAATTGCACCTGCACCAACTGCTACACCTAATAAAAATGGAAGTGCCATGATATACTCCTTTACTCTTGTGTATTATCTTCTTTATTCATCATACTACTAAGTGCCATACCACCTAAAGCACCTACAGCAAGACCACTCATCATTGACATATTCATACTTGATAACATAGACATAATTTTATTTTGGTCTATATTTCCATTCATTGCATCATCAAGTAGTTCTTGATATTGCGCCATATTATCCATCATATTAGCCCCATTTTGTTGAACTTGAGACATTTGATTATTCATTTGTGGGTTTGCTTGATTATAAAATGAAGCAACACAAGCTCTAAAAGCTGGTAAATGATTGTTAAATGAAGCTGCTTGAATTCTATAAAAAAGATCTCTTACATCAGGTTCATTTACATACATAAGTAAGTTATCATATAAAGCTACATTATCAATTTCAGCAGCAACTGCTATTTCACAACACTCATGTAAAGTATTTGGTAACTCTATTTGTGTTTGTTCAACAAAAGGAGCTTCAATACCATATTTTTGTATTAAAGTCATAAGCTCATTATAATGATTTATTTCAGAATTTATAATATTTGAAAAAGGTAATACATTTCCAAATTTAGCAATAACATTACTATAAGTATTATAAGCTTCAAATTCATCAAAAGCTGCTATTCTTAAAGCTTGAGATAAAATAGGTTGTGGGTCATTAGGATCAACTCTTTGAGCATCCAACAAGTTCTGGTCTACATTGTTTTGTTGCATTTACACTACCTCCTTTGCTAAGGTGTTAATTAGTTTTGTTACTTCATCTAAATTTCTATGAGCTATTAAATCTTCCCAAAGCCTTGGTTCAAAAATAGCTGGGTCATAAGTAATTGTAACCGAAGCAATAATCTTTTTAATTTTTATTTCTTTTATTCCATTAATTTTGTTAGGTAAATTTTCAATATCAGCTAAAGTAATATTTCCACCTTCATTTTTTATTTTAGGATTAACTCTTACTCTTAATCTTCCAGGAGAATGAGCTATTATGCTAAAATAATCTGCAATTTTTATAATATCTTCTGTACTTATCAATTTTATCCTTTATAGTGTAAGTTTTATATTTTATGTCTTAATTATTTCTTAATATAAATCTATACTCATTATCAATAATTATAATATTATAACAATAATAAACTTAATAATGATTATCATTTTAGACAAGTGACAATTTCGTGTCATTTTAATTTAGTCATATTTTATTAACATAGTATTAAGATTACAATATTAATAATTATAATCAATAATAATCAAAGCTTATTACATATAAACTATAAGCAAGTATTATTATATTATAATAATCATTATTAATAACAAGGAATATAAAATGACCCTAGATCAATTGGAAATTGATGAATCGGCTCTAGTAAAATCTGTAAATTGTGAACCTGCCTTAAAAAATAGATTTTATTCTTTTGGTATAGTAAAAGGTTCTAAAGTATATGTAGAAAAAGTAACTTTTACAAAAAGTACTATTGAAATAAAAATAAATAATACAAAAGTAGCATTAAGACTTACAGAAGCTTCAAAAATCGAGGTTGAAAAATGTTAACCAAAAATTTTAAAGAAGAAAAAATAATAAAAGTTGCATTAGTAGGACAACCAAATGTTGGTAAATCAATGCTTATTAACTCTATTTCAAATGCAAGACTTAAAGTTGGTAATTTTTCAGGAGTTACTGTAGCAAAAGAAGAAGTAATATTTAAATACAAAGATTATAAAATTGAAATTACTGATTTACCAGGAGCATACTCTTTAAATGATTATACCCTAGAAGAAAAAGTTACAAAAGAGTATTTAGAAAACTCACCTTATGATATAATCTTAAATGTATTAGATTCAACTAACTTAGAAAGAAATCTATATTTAACTTCAGAATTACTTGCCCTTGATAAAAAAATGATTATTGCTTTAAATATGATAGATGAAGCAACAAAAGAAAATATTGTAATTGATGAAGTTCAATTAGGGAAAATATTAGGGAAACCATGTGTAAAGACAAGTGCAGCTAAAAATCTTGGTATAAAAGTAATTCTTGACAAGATTGTAGAAAAACATGAATCTGCAAAACTTCCAACAAAACTTACTTTTTCAGAACCCATGGAAGAAGAAATTTCAAACTTAGTAAAAGTAATGGAAGAAAATGCTTTTAAAACTCCTCAAACATATAGACAACTTGCTATTAAACTACTAAAAGAAGATAAGCAAACTTATAAGTATTTTCATGATGAACCAATTTGGGTTAAACTTCAACCTGTTCTTACTCATGCTTTTGAGCATTTATATATTCATTATGATACAAAAAATATGGATGATATTTTTAGTGATGAGAGATTTGCTTTTGCTAAAGGTGCAGTTACAGAAACAGTTAAACAAGAAAAAAGTATAGCTAAATCAACTACTGAAAAAATTGATTCTTTATTAATTCACAAGTTTTTAGGTTTACCAATATTTTTATTTTTGATGTGGGGTTTATTTCAACTTACTTTTGAAGTAGGAAATATTCCTATGGATATGATTGATGCATTTTTTGCCTCTTTAATTGATAGTACAAAAGAAGTTTTAGGAAATAATCAATTAAGTTCAGTAACTGCCGATGGTGCAATTGCAGGGGTTGGGGCAGTAATTCTTTTTTTACCTAATATTGTAATACTATTTTTTGGTATTGCTTTACTTGAAACTACTGGATATATGAGTAGAGTTGCTTTTTTACTTGATGGTTTTTTCCATAAATTTGGACTTCATGGAAAATCTTTTATTCCTTTAGTTACAGGGTTTGGTTGTTCTGTTCCAGCTTATATGGCAGCTAGAACTTTAAAAAATGAAAGAGATAGACTTTTAACATTATTTATTATAGGCTTTATGTCTTGTGGAGCTAGACTTCCAATTTATGTTCTTTTTGTAGGTGCATTTTTTAATGAAGGAAATGCTGGAAACATCTTATTTATAATATATATAGGTGGTGCTATTTTAGGTTTAATTGCTGCTAAAGCATTAAAAGTTATTGTCTTTAAAAGTGAAGATGAACCATTTGTAATGGAAATGCCAAAATATAGAATGCCCTCATTTAAACTAATTTGGCATACAGTCTCAAACCAAGCTTTAATGTACTTAAAAAAAGCAGGTACATATATTTTAGCAGCTTCAATTTTAATTTGGTTTGCTTCAAATTATCCTCAATATCCTTTAATTGAAGAACAATACAATAATAAAATTGAACTGGTTGAGTCAGAAGATAAAAAAAGTGAATTATTAAATGAATTAGCTATGTACAAGTTAGAGAACTCTTATTTAGGTATTATAGGAAAAGCTAGTGAACCTTTATTTGCTCCACTTGGTTTTGATTGGAGAATGTCAGTTGCACTAGAAACAGGTTTAGCTGCAAAAGAGATTGTAGTTTCAACTTTAGGTATTCTATATGGACTAGGAGAAGATCATGATGAAAACTCAAAAGGATTAATAGAAAAAATCAAAGCTAATATTCCTTTTGCTTCAGCTATTTCATTTATTGTATTCGTAATGATTTACTTACCTTGTTTAGCTGCTTCAATGGTTTTTGCAAAAGAAGCAGGTGGATGGAAATACTTAGCTTATTTATTTGTATTTACAACAACAACAGCTTGGATTCTATCTTTTATTGCATATAATATTATAAGAATAGTAGTAGGCTAAAGCCTTCTACTATTTACTTTTTCATAACCTTATTTCTTCCACTATTTTTAGCAAGATATAAAGCCTCATCTGCAATTTTAAAATATTCTTCAAAACTTTTACCTTTAGTACAATATGTACAACCAAAACTTGCAGTAATTCTTAAATTTAATTTTTCATAATTAAAATTCTTTTGCTCAATCATACTTCTTAATCTATTTGCTATTTTTGATAGGTTTTCAACAGAAGTATTTACAGCAATTATAAACTCTTCTCCTCCAAATCTACCTATTAAATCATCACTTTGTAAATGTGCTTTTAAAAGACTAGCAACATCTTTTAAAATACAATCTCCTATAAAATGCCCATACGTATCATTTACATTTTTAAATTTATCTATATCAACAATTATTAAGCCAAACTCTTTTATATCAAGCCAATACTTACAATAATTTGTAATACTACTTTTATTATAACAAGATGTTAACTCATCAATTGAAGCCTTATTTTCAAGCTCTTTTATTTTTTTATTATAATTAGATACATCATTCATACAAACAATATATTTTCTAAGTTCCACTCTTGAAATATCAAAAACGAAATATTTTTCTTCACTATTATTTACTGTAAACTTAGCTGGCTTATCTATAGAAGAGTGTTTTTGAGCTATTTTTAAAAGATTCAATTTTGTTTTATTATCTAAAATTGCAATATTATTCATAAAACTATTACTATTTTGAAAAAGCTCTAAAAACTTTTTATTAGCACTATGAATTTCACTACCATCTGTAATAAAAATAATATGTTGTTGAGAATCTAATACTGATTGTAAAAAATCTCTTTCTTTTTTTATAGTTTCAGTTTGTGAATTATGAATAGTTTTAAACATTTCATTCATTTTTTTTGTAAGATATGTAATTTCATCATCATAAATTAATTCAATATTTTGTACTAAATCTTTTTTTTGAGAAACTGCTTTTACTGTTTTTGAGATTTTTTCAATTCTACTTGTAAAAATCTTATTTATAAAAACAAAAATTATAAAAATAAAAAGTAGAAAGGAAACAAAAAAAAGTTCTAAAAGTAATCTATTACTCTGCTTTATTTCATTAAAAATCTCTCTTTTCATTTTTAAAAATAAATAAAAACTATCATCAAAATAATCATTAACTTTTACATTTATATAAAGACTTTCTAGCTCTTCTCTATTAATATCATAATCAAAATCATTTACTGTTTTATAATTATCATTTAAAGTATAACTAGGAAGCAAGGAAACATAAACATCTAATGCACTTGATAATTCACTTAAAAAACTTGAGTTTAAAGCTTTAGCTACAAATATATAGCCTAATCCTTCTACTTTCTCAATTGAAAAAATTAATTTTTCATATTCAAAAGTTGTAAACTTTATTTTATCTTTCATATTTACATATTTATCAAGATCTGCATCATCAAAAAAATATTTAATACTGCTTGTTATATCCATATACTCTTTAGAACTAGTATCAAAGACTTCACTATATTTTATATTTTTATTTTTATCTAAAACTATAAAATAAGAAATATCAAGGTTAGAAGCAATTTCATGAAAATCATAATACGTTTCTTTTTTAGTTAAAATATCAATAATCTTTTCACTTTTAGAATATTCATAAGATATATTGTTAAGAAGAAGATTTTTTATATTTAACATTTTATGTAAACTAATCACCCTATTTTGAACAAGGTTATTCTCAAATGTTAAAGCATTAGACTCTCTATCTTTTAAAATAAAAAAAATCAAGGTTAATAAAAGCATAAATAAGCAAGTAAATAGTAGAAATATCTTTTTGTTTATAGTCATCATAATCCTCTTTATTTAAATAAAAAGAATTATAGTAAGTTTTTGTTTAAACTATAGTGATAATGATTATCAATAATTAATAATTATTGACAATCTTCACAAATTCCATAAATAGTCATAATGTGATCTTTTAGTTTGAAATTATTTTTTTTAGCCACTAATTCTTGTTGTTCTTCTATCAGTTCATCTGTAAACTCAATAATTTTATTACAATTAGTACAAATCATGTGATCATGATGAATTGAAATATTTAATTCATATCTTTTTGTACCATCACCAATATCTAAAGATTTTACAATATTCATTGATTCAAAAAACTTTACTGTTCTATATACTGTTGCTATTCCCATGTCTATTTTATATAAACTTTTAGCAATATTTACTATTTGTTCTGCACTTAAATGTTCATCACTAAAATAAAGTATCTTTAGAATATAATCTTTTTGAATTGAATTCTTATATCCTGATTTAGAAACAGACTTCTTAAAATTGGCCAAAAATGACTCAAAACTAATTTCATATCTTCTCACTACATAAACCCTTTAAAAACAATAACAATAATACTAATAGCTAATGCAAGGGCATAAACTTTTGATATATTATTCTGTAATTTTATATTTTTTTTATATAAATTTGTTTCATTTATATTTTTCATTTCATACCTTGATAATTAGTATCATTTTTATTATGATACAAAACAGTATCTTAATAAAACATTAATGATAATAATTATCGTTTTAAACAAGAATTAAGTATTTAAATTTTAAAATTTTAAATACAAAGGATTAAAAATGTTAAATATAGGTATTAATATTTTAGGACAAGTTGCAAAAACTGCACTATTTAGTGCTGTATCTACAAAGGTAGTTGATAGTATAATTACTTCAAAGATAAATAAAAAAAATGATCACAATAAATGGATGAGAGAAACAAAATTAAACTTATTTAGTAAAATATCAAATGAAATACTATCATTTGACATAAAAAACTCTACATCTCAAGATGAAAAAAGACTAAAAGAAGTTTGTAACAAAACAGTGTTACTACTAGATGATAAAAAGCTTATTTTAGAAATTCAAGAATATTTAAAAGAGTTAAATAATACACAAAGAGCTTTAGTTTTTGATGAAAATAATGAAAGCATAACTAATAGTTTTAATAAAAAATCTATGAATTTAGTAATTAGTTTAAACAATAATTTGAAAAGAAGTTAATTACTTCAATTCAAATTGTGTTGTATATTCTTGGTTTTCTAATATAATTTTAAAAGTCCATACTCCAAGAATTCTACCTTTTATATATCTATAGTCATAAATAGATCCATGTCCTGCTGGAACTATCATCTCCCTACTTCTTGAAACTTCTCCATTTGGATCAATCCATTGAGCTATAATAGTTTGATCTTTTACACTTCTTACTGTTTCAAACTTACAAATAATAGAGTTTTCATCTTTTAAAATAAGACAATCAACTGATGACCCACCATCCTCTTCTATGAAATTTTCATTTTCTTGAGTTTGAGCCATAGTAATTGTAACAAAAAATAAAATTGGAATTAAAAATCTAATCATCTTTACTCTCACTTTCAATTATATCTATGTCCATATATTTAAGTAATAAATGTTTTATAGGAGCATAAAAAGTTGTCATAGATACTATAGCTACGATTAGTTGTGCAATTTTAAATAGTGAGCTATTTTCATCTAAAAGTAGTAATACTCCATAATAACTTAACAATAAAGAAATTATAGCACAAATAACTACTGAAATGATTACAACAATATTATAATTCATATTTTTCCCATATAGTTTCTTCTTTTAAAGTTGGTCTATTTTTTAGAATTTCAAAAGGCTGATAAGCTTCTTTATAACCCATTGAAAAATGATCTTTTATCCAATATCCTAAATAAATATAAGGAATATTCATCTCTTTTGCTATCTTAATTTGTGCCAAAATAGAAAATTTTCCTATTGATAAATCTGAATAGTCATGATCATAATAACAATAAATAGATGATATAGATTTTGGTAAAATATCAACTAATGCAACACCTATTAACTTATCATCTTTCATATATAAAAACTCTTTTGCATATTCAGATTTTCCTTCAACATAGGACTTTGAGTATTCACCTGGTTCTATTTCATTAAAAGGCCAATCTTTTTTTTGATTCATAAAAGCATGATATTTATTATATAAATTCAAATGTTCTAAAGTCATAGAAGGAGGTCTTATATAAAGTTTTGTATCTTTATTTTTAGCAATTACTCTTTTTTCTGATTTAGAAAATTTATAATTTTTTACATCAATTCTCATAGATATACATTTTGTACAAGTTTTACACTCAGGAACAAAATGCATTTTTCCAAATCTTCTCCATCCTCGCTCAAGCATTTCTTGATATTGAGAACTTGAACAATCAAACATATATCTATATCTTATATCAGATATTTCATTATCAAAGTAAGAACATTCTCTTTGTTCTTCTACAAACTCGATATCTTTGTTTAAAATATGCATTTTATTGGTTTATTTTTTCTTTAATCTCTTTAGCAATTGAAGAGATTCTTTTTATTTTTTCATTATTTGAAAGAGTATCATCAATTAGATGTTTAACAAATGCACTACCTACAATAACACCATCTACACCTTTTGCTTTTTCTTGACAAGTTTTTTCATCAACTCCAAAACCTATATATAAAGGTGTATTTGTATATTTTCTTACACTTTGAATAACTTTTGTTAAATCTTCACTTTGCCCACTACCTGTAATACCTGCATAAGCAACCATATAAATAAACTTTTGTGAATTTTCAACAACTTTTTTAATTCTTTCATCACTATGAGTTGGAGCAACAAATGAAATATTTGACTTATTATATTTAGAATATAAAGAACTTAATGTTTGAGCCATTTCAAAAGGCACATCTGGAATAATAGTACCATTTACTCCAAATTCATCTGCTTTTTTTAAAAAGTTTTCAACACCATAACTAAAGAAAGGATTCATATAACCCATCCATAAAGTATCAATGTCTTTAGCTATTTTTGAAGATACTTCAAATAAATCATCTATTTTAAAATTATTTGCTAAAGCTATTTGATTTGCCTTTTCTATTACAGGTCCATCGGCAACTGGATCAGAGAAAGGAATACCTAACTCCAAAATATCAACTCCTGCTTCTTTCATACTAAAAGCTAAATCAACACTAAAACTATTATCAGGAACTGATGAAGTTATATAACCAACTAATTTCTTCTGTGTGTTTTCACTCATTTAAAATAATCCTATTAAATATTTATAAAGATATATTTTATCGAAAATCATCTTTTTTTCATATTTAACTTAATATTATTAATTTTTAGAGAGTCTCTTGGGAAGTTGAATAATTATTTTTGCTCCCATATAAACCTTATTATTTGATTTTATTTCTTCATTTACTATTTTTATATCTCCATTTAAACTTTCATTTATTATCTTATAACACATATAAAGCCCAAGCCCTGTACCTTGAGATTCATGTTTTGTTGTAAAATATGGTTCAAATACTTTTTTTAATAAATGTTTAGGTACACCACCTGCATTGTCATGAATAATAATAGATACAACATTATCTTCTTCATCTAAAAATACTCTAATAACTCTGTTTTCTTCATCAAGTTCTTTTAAAGCATCTTTTGAATTATTTAAAATATTTGATAAACACTGTATCAATTCATTTTCATAGCTTTCAATTTTTAGATTACCCTTCATTTTTGTTTGTATATTAATATAATTATTAGCCATAGCAGTACCCACTATATTTAAAGATTTATTTATAGTACTACTTAAATTAAACTCTTCTTTAACTTTATCCCCTTTTATAAAGTTTCTAAAATCATCTATTGTTTGAGATAAATACTTAGAAGTATCAGTAATTTTTGACATATCACGAATAAAATCTTCTTCCTTTATTTCTATTTTTAAGTCTTTTTTTAATTTATAAGAACTTGAAATAGAAGAAATAATAGTTAAAGGTTGTCTCCACTGATGAGCAATATTACCTATCATTTCACCTAGTGCTACCATTTTTGATTGTTCTGTAATAATTCTATTTTTATCTTCAATTTCTTTACTTTGATTTATTTCTTGAGTAATATTAATCATTTCTATTAAATAGTAATCATTACCATTTAATTTAACTAAACTAACATGAATTAAAAAATGTTCATCTTTTCCATCTTTTGTCAAAATAACTTTTAAATTCTTTTTACTTTTTTGATAAAGCTCTTGAACCCATCCTTGTAAATCTGTATTTAATGAAGATATATAATTTGGATTATCAACTTTTTTAAATAGATTAAAAATTGAAACATAATCTTTTTTGAAAGCTTCTAAGTCTTCATAAACTTCAAAAAAGTTTAAAAATGCTTTATTAACTCTAAACATCTCAGAAGCAGAATGAAGAACTAAAATAGTAGTAGAACCATTTAAAATAGAATTAAATTCTTCTTTTTGCTTTTCAATAGTTAGTCTTCGTTCTACTTCTTTTTTTATCTTTAATCTCATAAAAATAATTAATATTGCTAAACTTAAAATAATTAAAATAGCAACAGCTAAATATTTCCAAAGAAAAGTGTAACTTTCATTTTGTTTATACTCAACTTTTAACCATTTATCTATAATCTCATCTCTTTTAATCAAATCAATTTGATTAATACCCTTATTAAAAATAGATAAAAGTAAAGGTTGAGTATTTTTAACTGCAATTTTTTGATAACCTATAGTATCACTAAAATGAACTATATTTACTTTTAGATCTGAAATTAAATGTTTTTTTATATGATGTAAAATTACAGGTAACGGTGCAAAAATTCCATCAGCTTTATCATCACCTAATAAAATTAATGCATCTTTATAATTATTAACTATCATCAACTTTATTCCAGGATATTTTTTTGATAGATAATCTACTTCTGCTGTTTTTCTTTTTACAATTAGTATCTTATTTTTAAAAGAATCAAGTTTTTCATATTTTTTAAAATCACTTTTTGTAATAACTCCCATAGGAATATTTATATAAGTTTTACTAAACAAAAACTTTTCTTTTCTTAGTTCATTCTCATTTATATTAATTACTCCATCTAATTCATGATTCATTGCTTTATTAAGAATATTAGGCCAAGTATCAATATAAAATTTTATCTCTTTTCCTATTTCTTTTTCTAATGCTTTTATAAAATCTATAGAAAGTCCTTTTAAAACTCTATTTTCATCTAAAAAATTCATAGGAGCATAATCTTTATCTACACCTAATACTATTTCATTTTTATCTAGCCATTGTTTTTCTTTTAGAGTTAATTTAAAAGAACTATTATGTTCTTGAGTTGATACAAACCACTTTTTTTTAATTTCATCTAAATCTTCTGAAAAAGAAGAGTTTTGAAGTTTATTAATTAAAAAAATAAGTTGTTTATTTTTCTTATTTGTAGCCATATATAAATCATTATTAGACTCATTTTCCTTAACATATTTTAAGTTTGTAATATAATTTTCTAACATTACATGCTTTAATGCACCTAAAGTACCATGTCCTATATCTGCAAATCCATCAGAAACTGCACGAACTACCTCTGTAGAATTTTTTAGATACATCACTTCTATTTGTGGATATTTTTTTTCAAGAAATTCATCAATAAAATAGTCTTTTACTATAGCTAATTTCATAGATTTAATTTCATTAAAAGAGTTTATATTTGGTGAGTCTTTTCTTAAAACAAAACCATTACTTATTTTTAAAAAATTGTTCTCACTAAAGGTAAATAACTCTTCTCTTTTTTTGGTTTTAGCAATATTTAAAATTAAATCTATTTTATTTTCTTTTAATCTTTTAAAAGCTTCACTCCATGAAATATCACTAATAAACTCTATTTCTAAATCTAATTTTTTAGCAATAGCTTTTATATAATCAATAGAATAGCCTTTTGGTTTAGCATTTTCATTGTAATTATATGGGCCCCAATCTTTCTCATTATAAACTTTAATAACTTTTTTATTTTTAAGCCAAGCTAGTTCATCTTTTGTAAAGATATAAGATATATCTTTTTCTTGAATTAAGGAGTTTAAATTCCATTTCTCTTTTAATTTTTTATTTTCATCATAAGTTATTTGAGATATAGCGATATCTAATATTTCTTTAAAAATTTCCCAATCATTTCGAACTCCAATTCTCTCAAAATTTTTTGAAGTATCTTTTAGTTTAATTTCACTAGTCATGGAAACATTAGTAATAAAATATTCTCTAATTAAATGTTCAAAAGTAAATGACATACCTATAGTTGCATCAGCTTTGCCACTTGAAACACTATTTAAAGCATCTAAGTTATGTTCAACTGTTAATAAATTTATATCTGGATATTCTTTTCTAAATAATTCTTCAAAATAATATCCTTTTGGAACTGCTAAAGTTTTGCCTTTTAATTCATCTAATGAATTTATAGGATTTTTTTTATTTGAATAAATAAAAGGATATGACAATAAATAAGGTTTTGTAAAAAACATATTTTCACTACGTTTTTGTGTTCTTACTATATTTAAAATGATATCAATTTCTTTATTTTTAATCATCTCTAGGTATTCATTCCAAGTATAGCCTGTTTTATAAATAATCTTTATTCCTAATTTTTTAGCTATTAAATTCATAAAGTCAATAGAATAACCTTGTGAAATATTATTTTTGTTAAAATTTATAGGTACATAATCTTCTTCATTTTGAGCAGTAATAATGGGATGTTCTTTAAGCCATTGAGTTTGTTTTTCAGAAAGACCAGAAATACTAACATCTGCAACTAAATTCAAGATAAAAATTGTAAAAAATAAAATAATTTTTTTTAGCATTTGTATAATAACCTTTATTAGTCACATTTAAATTAATGTTATCTGTATTTATTTTAGCTAAAAAGACACCTTCTTTACAAGAATGTTGGGATAAATTAGATACAATTATTTAAAATTTAAATACATTATTAGGGAAATTTAAAATGAGTATAATCAAAAATGACTTTGAAAAAATGAACATTACAAAAATTAAAAAATCTAAGAATAATAAAAAACTTACAATGATTACAGCTTATGATGCACTTTTTGCTAAATTATTTGAAGAAATAGCTGATATGATTTTAGTAGGTGATAGTTTAAATATGAGTTTTGCAGGAAAACCAGATACCTTATCAGCAACACTTGAACAGATGATTTATCATACAAATGCTGTATGTGCAGGAGCCAAAAAGGCTTTTGTAATTTTAGATATGCCTTTTGGTACATATAATAATAAAGATGAAGCCTTAACAAATGCTGTAAAAGTTTATCAACAAACAAAAGCAGCAGCAGTTAAAATAGAAGGTGGAGAAGATAGAGCTCATATAATTAAGCATTTAACATCTAATTCAATCGCTGTGATGGGACATATAGGACTAATGCCTCAATATGTAAGAAGTGAAGGTGGATATAAAGTAAGAGGTAAATCACAAGAAGATACAGAACAACTTATCAAAGATGCAATTGCAGTTGAAAAAGCAGGTGCATTTGCTATTGTAATAGAAGGGGTTATGAGTGATGCAGCTAAGAAAATAAGTGAAGCCATTAGCATTCCAACTATCGGTATAGGAGCGGGAAATGTTACAGATGGACAAGTTTTAGTTTGGTCTGACATGCTTGGATTCTTTGAAGAGTTTAAACCAAAATTTGTAAGACATTATATGAATGGAGCAAGTGCTGTAAAAGAAGCTGTAAATCAATATAGAAATGATGTGCAAGATTCATCATTTCCTGCAAAAGAGGAAGAGTACTAAGTATGGAAAGAGTTGTAGAAGTTGAACAAGTCTCTTTTGAAGAAGATAACGCAGAAGTTAGCTTAAGACCCTCTTCTTGGGATGATTACATTGGTCAAGAAAAAATCAAAAAAAACTTAAAAGTTTTTATTGAGGCTTCAAAAAAAAGAGGTGAAGCCTTAGACCATATACTTTTTTATGGCCCTCCGGGACTTGGTAAAACTACTATTTCTTACCTTATTTCAAATGAAATGAATTCAAATATTAAAATTACAGCAGGTCCAATGATAGAAAAATCAGGTGATTTAGCTGCAATTCTTACAAACCTTGAAGAAGGTGATATTTTATTTATTGATGAAATTCATAGACTAAGTCCAGCAGTTGAAGAGATTTTATATCCTGCAATGGAAGATTATAGACTTGATATTATTATTGGTTCAGGCCCAGCTGCTCAAACTGTAAAAATTGATCTTCCTAGATTTACTTTAATAGGTGCAACAACTAGAGCAGGAATGCTATCAAATCCTTTAAGAGAGAGATTTGGTATGCACTTTAGAATGCAGTTTTATACCCATGATGAACTTGCTAAAATTATACAAAAAGCTTCTGTTAAACTTGAGAAAATATGTGAAAATGATGCAGCTCTTGAAATATCAAGAAGAAGTAGAGGCACACCAAGGGTAGCACTAAGATTACTTAGAAGAGTTAGAGATTTCTCAGAAGTTGAAAATGAAAACTCTATTCATATAAAAAGAGCTCAATATGCCTTAGATGAACTTGGTGTAAATGAAACAGGATTTGACGAAATGGATATAAATCTTCTTGAACTTCTTGTATCAAATAAAGGTAAACCTATGGGATTATCTACAATTGCTGCTGCACTTAGTGAAGATGAAGGTACTATTGAAGATGCAATTGAACCTTATTTATTAGCAAATGGATATATTGAAAGAACAGCAAGGGGAAGAGTGGCTTCTGTAAAAACTTATGAAATGTTTAGATTATCTTATCCAGGAAGTGAAAAACTTCATGAGGATCAAGGAAAGCTATTTTGAGACCAGTCTACTTTTTAATCGCTATTGCTATTGTTACAATCTTTTTTATGGTAGAACTATTTTCTCCATTTTTAAAAGCTATGTTTGTTTCACTACTTTTAGCAGTAGCAACAAACTCTTTGACTTTTTATTTGGAGAATAGATTAAAAAGTAGAATAGCTGCTACAAGCTTTATGACTTTAAGTTTAGCAGGAATATTTTTTGTTCCTGTAATGTATTGTATTTTTTCTTTTGCAAATGCTTTTAAAGGAATTGATCAAAAACTTTTGATCAACACTTTTGAAAAGCTAAAACTTTGGGTTGAAGGTATTTCTGATGATTTTCAATTCTTAAAGGAACTATTAAACCAAATATTAGAAAAAATTGATGTAGCACAACTTGTACAAAACATCATATCAACAGGAGCATACCTAGGTAGAAACTCTGCTTCATTTATGATGGATATGGTTATGATACTTATATTTTTCTTCTTTTTTACACTTTATGCAACAAATTTAGCTACTTATGTAAAAGGTTTATTACCTATAAAAAAAGATGATTCAGTTATTCTTTTTTCAGAATCTTCAAATGTAATGACTGTAGTTTTATATTCTATTTTAATTACAGCTGTATTTGAAGGTTTTTTATTTGGATTTTTCTTAACATTTTATAGATATGATGGTTTATTATTTGGTGTACTATATGGTTTTGCTTCTTTAATACCTGTAATTGGTGGAGCTATTATGTGGGTACCTATAGCTGTTTATGAAGCTGTAACTGGAAGTATTACAAATGCAATTGTAATTGCTGCTTATTCTATTTTGATGATATCAATATTTGCTGATACTTTTGCTAAACCTATCATCATAAAATATATAAATCAGAAAATAGTTAGAAGTCCTACAAAAATAAATGAGATTTTAATTTTCTTCTCAATTGTAGCTGGACTGTCAACTTTTGGTTTTTGGGGGATGATTATAGGGCCTGCTACTGTAACATTTTTTATATCTATAATGCACTTAATAAAAAAATATTCAGATGAATACAAAGAGAGTGTACCATAAGGTATTAAATCTTTTTATCATCTGAACCTTAAACTCCTATTTCTTTATTTGCACTTTCATGACCTAAATACTCATGGGCTAAATAAGAGCTTCTAGCATAAGGACTTGAGTGAACAAATTTAAATCCCATATCTAAAGCTAGTTGTTTATATCTTTCAAACTGCTCTGGTTTTACAAACTCTTTTACCTTTGCATAATCACCACTTGGAGCTAAATATTGACCTATACTTAAAAACTCACAACCTACATCTATTAAGTCTTTAAATACTTGAATCATTTCTTCTTCTGTCTCTCCTAGTCCTACCATAAGTGCTGTTTTTGTTTTTATCTTATCTTGACCTAATTCTTTTAATCTTTTTAAAACATGAAGTGATCTTTCATAAGAAGCATTTCTTCTAATCTTGTACATACTAGGTACAGTTTCAATATTATGCCCTATTATAACAGCTCCTGAGTCTATTACCTTTTGAAGAGACTCTTCATTTGCTTTAAAATCTGGAATTAAGACTTCTACTTGTGTTCCAGGTGATTTTTCTAAAATATCACGAGTTACTCTATAAAATTGATTAGCTCCACCATCTGGCAAGTCATCTCTTGCTGGACTTGTAATTACTACAAATCTTAAACCCAATTGAATTACTGATTTTGTAACCTGCTCTATCTCTTCTAGGTTAACCTCTGAGGGAAGTCCTGTTTTTACATTACAATAAGTACATCTTCTTGTACAAATATTTCCTAAGATTAAAAAAGTTGCATTTTTTTTAGAAAAACACTCACTAATATTTGGACACTTTGCCTCTTGACAGATAGTATGTAAACCACCTACTTCTTTTAAAAGGGATTCCATCTCTTTTTGAGCACTTGGATTAATCTTTTTTCTAAGCCACTCAGGTTTTCTAAACTTTACTTCTTTTTGTTTTGGAGCACTACTAGTAAATGAAGTCATATTTTTCCTTTAACAATTTTTTTTCTTCTTCTTTTTCATTATCATCTAAGTGTGAATTTATTAAATCTACATTAAAAGTCTCTTTAAATGCCTCAATTAAAAGCTTTGTAGCTTCATCATATTTCAAAACTATTCCTAAATCTTCTAAAGTAAGTCCTATTTTATTATCAAGAACTTTTTTATCTTTTATAGAATATAAAGGGATTGAGCCATGCTGAAACACAAGTCGTTTTGTTCTTCTTTGTGCATTTCCACCTATTTTATCTTTATTTATTAAAATATCATATGCTTCAAATCCAACTTGACAAAACTCATTTTTACTCAAATTAATGTCTTCTATATCTTTAGCATAATTAGCATTAAGTCCAAGTTTTTTATAAAAATTAATTAAAAAGTAACAAATCTTTTCATATGATTCTTTTATTTTATAATCTTTAAAATAGCTACTTGGTAAAACCAATGAGTATGATAAATCATGTCCATGAAAGAGCACGCCTCCACCTGTAACTCTTTTTGCTATATCTTTACTAAAATTATTTAGATATGAATACTCTTTAAGGTTTTGAGAAATACCAATAGTTATTGATTTATTCCAATGGTAAATTCTTAAAATAGGAAAAGAGCTTTCATTGAAATTTTTCATTAAAGCTTCATCTCTACACATATTTACTTTTGCTGAATTTTGAGTATTTACTATTATTCTAAATCTTGACTTTTTATCAATCAATATAAAACCTTCTTTTAATATTTTTCTATTATATTTTATATTCTCACTATCTTAACTTAAGTTCAAAAATAAATCTTATTTTAAGTCTACATTAACTAAAAATATGTACCATATTATCACAACATCATATAAAGTACTGTTATTACATTATTCCTGCATATTATTACAATATGTTGATAAGAAATACTTGTTTTAACTTAAATTTTTTATAAAAAATCTATAAGGAAAAAAGAAATGTCAGTTGAAAACTTAAACACGGTTTTAAAAGATATCGATCCCCTTGAAACTCAAGAGTGGATTGAAGCATTGGAAGCAGTATTAGAAGAAGAAGGTCCAAGAAGAGCACACTTTTTATTAGAGCAACTTATTGACAAGGCTAGAAGAAATGGTACATATTTACCATTTAAAGCTACTACTGCATATATAAACAGTATAGATGTGGCAAATGAGCCAAAAATGCCAGGTGATAGAGATATAGAAAGAAAAATCAGATCTGCTATTAGATGGAATGCTGCGATGATGGTACAAAGAGCTTCAAGAAAAAAATTGGAGTTAGGAGGTCATATAGCTTCATTTCAATCTTCTGCAACACTTTATGATGTAGGGTTTAATCACTTTTTCAGAGCTCCAAATGAAAAAGATGGTGGAGATTTAATCTTTTATCAAGGACATATTGCTCCAGGTATTTATGCAAGAAGTTTTGTTGAAGGAAGGTTAAGTGAAAAACAAATGGATAATTTTAGACAAGAAGCCTTAAGTGAAGGACTTTCATCTTATCCACACCCAAAACTTATGCCTGAATACTGGCAGTTTCCAACAGTATCTATGGGTCTTGGACCAATACAAGCAATTTATCAAGCTAGATTTTTAAAGTATTTAACTGATAGAGGTATAAAAGATTGTAGTGAACAAAAAGTATATTGTTACATGGGTGATGGGGAATGCGATGAACCAGAATCATTAGGTGCAATAGGACTTGCAGGACGTGAAGGTTTGGATAACTTAGTATTTGTTATTAATTGTAACTTACAAAGACTAGATGGACCTGTTAGAGGAAATGGCAAGATTATTCAAGAGCTTGAAGGTAACTTTAGAGGTAATGGCTGGAGAGTTGTAAAAGTTATTTGGGGAAAACAATGGGATGAGTTATTAAGAAAAGACACATCAGGAAAACTTCTTCAACTTATGGAAGAGACAGTTGATGGTGAATACCAAAACTTCAAACAAAAAGGTGGAGCTTACACAAGAGAAAACTTCTTTAACAAATATCCTGAAACTGCAAAATTAGTTGAGAATATGTCAGATGATGAGATTTTTGCTTTAAATAGAGGTGGTCATGATCCACTAAAAGTTTATGCAGCGTATAAAGCAGCTCAAATAACTAAAGATAGACCAACTGTAATCTTAGCTAAAACTGTAAAAGGTTATGGATTAGGTGAAGCAGCTGAGGGTAAAAATATCGCTCACCAAGTTAAAAAAGTTGATATTGATTCTTTAAGACAGTTTAGAGATAGATTTAGAATTCCTGTAACAGATGAAGAGTTAGAACACTTCCCTTACTATAAGTTCCCAGAAGATTCTGCTGAAATGAAATATATGAAAGAAAGAAGAGAAGAGTTACATGGTTATCTTCCACAAAGAAAAAGTAAATTTTCACAAAAGCTTGAACTGCCTGAACTAAGCGCTTATGATGCAGTACTAAAAGGTAGTGGAGATAGAGAAATTTCTACAACTATGGCATTTGTTAGAATTTTAAATGTATTAGTTAAAGATAAAAAAATTGGTAAAAGAATTGTTCCTATTGTACCTGATGAAGCTAGAACATTTGGTATGGAAGGTATGTTTAGACAAATTGGTATTTACTCAAATGAAGGTCAAAAATATATACCTCAAGATAGAGACCAAGTAGCATATTATAAAGAAGATAAAAAAGGGCAAGTACTTCAAGAAGGTATCAATGAGCTAGGAGCTATGGGTTCTTGGATTGCAGCTGCAACTTCATACTCAGTTAATGATTGTCCAATGATTCCATTTTATATTTTCTATTCAATGTTTGGTTTCCAAAGAACAGGTGACATTTGTTGGGCAGCAGGGGATCAAATGGCAAGAGGTTTCTTAATTGGTGGAACATCAGGTAGAACTACTCTTAATGGTGAAGGTTTACAGCATGAAGATGGACATTCTCATATTATTGCTAATACTATTCCAAATTGTATTTCTTATGACCCTACTTTTGGTTATGAGCTTGCTGTTATTGTTCAAGATGGTATGCAAAGAATGTATGGGGAAAAACAAGAAGATATTTACTACTATATTACAACACTAAATGAAAACTACAAACAACCAGCAATAATAGAAGGTGTTGAAGATGGTATTATCAAAGGTATTTACAAGTTAAAAACAGTTGAAGCAAAAGAAAACTTCAAAGTTAAACTATTAGGTTCAGGGTCAATTTTCCAACAAGTATTAAGTGCTGCTGATGTACTAGCAAATGAGTATGGAATTTCATCAGAAATTTACTCAGTTACTTCATATAATGAACTAACAAGAGAAGCTCAAAATGTTGAAAGAAATAATCTACTTGATATTGAAGGTGAAAATAAAATAGCTTATGTTGATGAAGTACTAGGAAGTGATGATGAAAATATTATTATCTCTTCTACTGATTATATGAAATCATACTCAGAGCAAATTGCTCCATTTGTAAAAGGTCACTTTAAAGCACTTGGAACAGATGGTTTTGGTAGATCTGATTCTAGAGGGAACTTAAGAAAATTCTTTGAAGTTGATTCTGACTTTATTGTATTTACTACATTAGCTCAACTTGCAAATGCAGGAAAAATTGAAAAATCAGTGGTATCAGAAGCTATGAAAAAATTCAATATTGATGCAAATAAAATCAACCCATTAAAAGCGTAAGGAGTAAATTATGGGAAAATTAATTGATATATTTATTCCAGATTTAGGTGGTGACACTGATGTTGATTTAATCGACATTATGGTTGAAGTTGGAGATAGGGTTGAAGAAGAAGATGGACTAATCACACTTGAAACTGAAAAAGCCTCTATGGATGTGCCTACTACTCATGGAGGTCTTGTAAAAGAGATTTTAGTTAAAGTTGGAGACAAAGTAAACTCTGGCGATTTGATAGCAAAAGTTGAAGTAGAAGAAGAGTCTTCTTCTACTAATGATGAAGAAAAATCTGAAATTTCTGATGAAAAAGAACAGAAACAAGAAAACATTCAAGAAGAATCTTCTGAAAATAAAACTGATTCTAAACTTGGTATAGAAGAAGCAGAAAATGAACTAAAAGCAGTTAGTGCAGCAGGAGCTGAAATCTCTTGTCAGTTTGTAAATGAGCAAACAATTTGTACTGTAATTGAAAATGTTTATATTCCTGATTTAGGCGATGATAAAGATGTTGATTTAATTGAAGTTATGGTTGAAGTTGGTGAAACAGTTGCAACGGAGTATGGACTTGTTACACTGGAAACTGAAAAAGCTTCTATGGAAGTACCAGCTCCTCATGGTGGTGAAATATTAGAAATTTTTGTAGAACCAGGAATGAAAGTTAACACTGGGGATCTAATTTGTAAAATGACAAAAACAGTTGTAATGGAATCTAAGGTTCCAACTTCTACTAAAAAAGAAGAAGTAAAAGTTGAAGAGCCTAAAAAACCAGTTACTGTTCAAGAAGTAGCAGCAAAATCAGCACCAGAACCTAAAGCAGTACGAACTGAAAAATCAAAAATAGTTTATGCTTCTCCATCTGTTAGAAAAGTAGCCAGAGAGTTTGGAGTTGATTTAAGTTATGTTAAGGGAAGTGGTAGAAAAGGAAGAATTCTAAAAGATGATATAAAAGCTTATGTAAAAGAGCAATTATCAAAACCAGCCCTAGCAGCAACTTCTACAGGGTCTGGACTTGGCTTTAACTTCCCAGAGCAAAAAGACATAGACTTCTCACAATTTGGGGAAATCGAGACAGTAGAGTTAAATAGAATTCAAAAAATTTCAGGACCTACACTACATAGAAACTGGGTTTCAATGCCTCATGTAACTCAGTTTGATGAAGCTGATATTACAGAGATGGAAGAGTTTAGAAAAACTCAAAATGCAATTGCAGATGGATTTAAGTTATCTCCACTTGTATTTGTAATTAAAGCTGTAACTAAAGCACTAGAAATCCATCCTAAATTTAACTCATCATTGAGTCTTGATGGGCAAAGCTTAATTATGAAAAAATACTTTAATATTGGTGTTGCAGTAGACACACCAAATGGTTTAGTAGTTCCAGTTATAAAAGATGCCAATAAAAAAGGCTTTAAAGATTTAGCAATTGAACTAAAAGAACTTTCAGCTAAAGCTAGAGATGGAAAACTTAAAGCTGCTGATATGCAAGGGGCTTGTTTTACAATCTCTTCTTTAGGTGGAATTGGTGGAACTAAATTCACTCCTATTATCAATGCTCCTGAAGTAGCAATTTTAGGATTATCAAAATCTGAAATAAAACCTGTTTGGGATGGAGAAGAGTTTAAACCTAGATTAATGTTACCATTATCTCTGTCTTATGATCACAAAGTAATTGATGGTGCAGATGGTGCAAGATTTACTACAACACTTTCTAATCTTCTAAAAGATATTAGATTGTTAAGTCTATAAGGATATAAAATGAGTAAAATTGTAGATATTTTAATTCCAGATTTAGGCGGAGATACTGATGTTGATTTAATCGACATTATGGTTGAAGTAGGAGACACAGTTGAAGAAGAAGATGGACTTATTACCTTAGAAACTGAAAAAGCCTCTATGGATGTTCCTACTACACATAGTGGAATCGTAAAAGAAATTTTAGTAAAAGTTGGAGATAAAGTAAACTCTGGTGATTTAATAGCTAAAGTTGAAGTAGAAGAAGAATCTTCTTCTACTGAAGAAAAAACTACTCCAAAAGAAACACAAGAAGAGAGTAAAACTGTAGAAAAAGAAAAAAGTGAAGTAGCTATATCTTCTGATGCAAGTGAAATAAAAGCAGATGTCGTAGTACTTGGAGCAGGTCCTGGTGGATATTCAGCTGCATTTAGATGTGCTGATTTAGGATTAGATACAGTCTTAATAGAAAGGCACCCTACGTTAGGTGGAGTTTGTCTAAATGTTGGTTGTATTCCTTCAAAAGCTTTATTACATGTAGCAAAAGTTATAGATGAAGCAAAGCATATTGAACATGCAGGTATTAAGTTTGGGAAACCAGAGATTGATTTACCAAGTGTTGCAGCATATAAAAGTAATATAGTAAAAAAACTTACTGATGGACTAACTTCTATGGCTAAGATGAGAAAAGTAAAAGTTGTTCAAGGAAATGCTAAGTTTATTGATGACAAAAATATCTTTGTTGAACATACGGATGTTGAAGGTAAACAAACAAAAGTTTCTTTTGATTCTTGTATTATTGCAGCAGGTTCACAAAGCTCTAAAATGTCATTTATTCCCCATGAAGATCCAAGAATTTGGGATTCTACAAATGCCTTAGAAGTGAAAGAAGTTCCTAAAAGACTTCTAGTAATGGGTGGTGGAATTATTGGACTTGAAATGGCAACAGTTTATCAAAGGCTAGGTTCACAAATTGATGTAGTTATAAGAGGACCTCAGGTTATGACAGGTACAGATAAAGATATTGTCAAAGTTTATACAAAAGCAAATGAAAAAAACTTTAACTTTATGTTTAAAACTCAAACTCAATCAATTATTCCTAAAAAAGAAGGTATATACGTGGAATTTAAAGGTGAAAATGCACCTGAACCTCAAATATATGATGCAGTTTTAGTTGCTATGGGAAGAACTCCAAATGGACTAAAAATCGGTCTTGAAAATACTGGGGTTGAAGTGGATGAAAAAGGATTTATCAAAGTTGATAATCAACTAAAAACTAAGGTGCCTCATATATATGCTATTGGTGATATTATTGGTGGCCCTATGCTTGCTCATAAAGCAGTACATGAAGGACATGTTGCTGCTGAAGTTATTGCTGGACATAAAGTCTTTTTTGAACCAAAACAAATTCCTGGTATTGCTTATACTTTCCCAGAAATCGCAACAGCTGGAATGAGTGAGATTGAAGCAAAGGAAGCTGGAATAAACTATGAAGTTTCATCTTTTCCTTGGTCAGCTTCAGGAAGAGCCTTAGCAGCTGATGTTGCTAGCTCTGGACTTACGAAACTTATTTTTGATAAAGATACAAATCAATTGATTGGTGGAGCAATTGTTGGAGATAATGCAGGTGAACTACTTGGTGAAATTTCACTAGCACTTGAAATGGATTGTGATGCAGAAGATATCGCACTTACAATTCATGCTCACCCTACTTTACATGAATCAGTGGGAATGGCAGCTGAAATTTTTGAAGGTACTATTACAGATTTACCAAATGCAAAAGCTAAGAAGAAATAATCTTCTTAGCTTAAGTTTATAATTTATTTTAGAGTATTACTGCTCTTCACCACTTAAACACTCACCTTGATAAGTTGAGATTCCATAATCTAAATTTGCTACTGATTTAAATCCTAAATCAAGCATAATTCTTTGACAATAAGCAGATCTACTTCCACTTAAACAGTAAACAATAACAGGAGTATCTTTTTGATCATCTACTTGCTCTAAGGCTTGATAAAATGCTGTAGTAGGTACTAAATAATCTGTTCCTTTGATTCTTTGACTTACCCACTCCATCCATTCTCTTGTATCTATAAGATTAAACTTTACAAAGCCTAACTCTCTTGCTTCAAGTAAGGATTCTAATTCAACTGCATTTACTTCTTGCTTTTCTAAAAGTTTTTCACACTCTTCTTTTGTAAGACCTCTTGAGTGAGTAGCAATAGCATCATGAAGTTCTTCTTGTTTTGCAGCTTCTTGTGCAAATTCAGGGGTACAGAAAATCCCACAGTGACAATTACCTTTTGAAGGTATTTCTTCTTCTAAAGCAGGTTTACATGGACATAATCGGTTATTGGCTGCTTTTTGTTCTTCTTTTGTTTCACCAATAACCATAAAACAGGGACAGTACCTTTTACCATAGATCATTTTATTTCTAGTAAGTCCCATTTGAATTGATTCATTAACTTCATCATTTGGGTTATATCTAAAATCAAACCTTTCTACTACTTTATCTGTAAATTGCTTTGTAAGTTCAAGTTCTACTTGATACTCTTGGCTTTCTATATCAATTTTTTTTATCATTTATAAATCCTAGTTTGTATTTAAAATGACATCTTAATATAAAATCACTTAACCTCTTAATACACATCATATATTAGAATTTCAATAAATAAAATATTTTTACAATAAATTTGTATAAAACAGAAACTAATAATATAAATAAGTTTTTAAATTCTAAAAAAGAATATATTTATTATAAATAGAGTAAAAAATATGATAAAATAATTTAATATAATATAAAGAGAAACAATCATGAATAAAAAAAATAATTATTTTATAAAAATAAGGCCAACCATTTCATTGTTATTAATATTTTTAATAACATCAGTGGTTATAACGACTCTTAGTCTTCAATACTACTTTTCTAAAGATCTTGCATTTAATGCTACAAAAGATAGATTTAAAGAAATGTCTGAAAAAATTGATCAAAAAGTTGAATCTTTAGATAAAAGAAATAATGATATTATATCTATTTTTGAAATTTATAACGAAGTAAAAATAACTCCAAAAAAAAATATAAGACATCCTCTTTTACCACTACTTACAACTACTTTAAATAATAATTCTCATATATATGCTTTATATGTTGGAAATAAAAATGGAAATTTTTATGAAGTTATAAATCTTGATATTCATGATAGTCTTAGAAAAAAATATAAAGTTAAAGATGATGTAAAATGGCTAGTTGTAAAAATATATGAAGAAAATAAAGTAAGAGTTCAATATGAAGAGTTTTTAAATAGCAAACTAAAACAAGTTGAAATAAGAAAAACAAATGCAATTTATAATCCAGCGGTTAGGCCTTGGTTTAAAGAGGCTATAAATAGCAGTGGTATCATAAAAACTAAACCTTATATGTATACAAATCTTGAGGCAAAAGGTATTACCTATGCTAAAGTTATTAAAAATTCTAATTTAGTATTTGGTATTGATGTATCACTTGATAGTATGAATAAATATTTAGAAAAACAAACAGAATCTAGTTTTGATAAAATTTTTTTATATAAACAAAATGGTGAAGTTTCATCTTGTGTAAACTATAAAATGGAAGAAAATGATGTAAGCTTTTTGCCCTATAAGCAGATAATAGAAAAAAGCAAAAAAAAGCTTATAAAACATGATTTTATGATGAAAATAGAAAATAAAGACTATTTTGTTTATCTAACACAAGTAAATTCAATATATAAATCAAAAGATTATTTAGCAATTTTAACTCCTACAGACAATATAATGCAACCTTATTTAGAAAAAATATACTCATCATTTTTTATAACTTTAGCAATTTTAACTTTTACTATACCATTAATTTATTATTCTACAAGAATTTTATCCGTACCTGTACATAATTTAGTAAAAGAAAATGCAAAGATTTCAAAAAGAGATTTTAAAAATGTAGGAGTAATCAATACTAATATAAAAGAGTTTCATGAGCTATCTTTATCTTTAGTTAATATGTCTAAATCTATAAAAAACTATCAAGATAAACAAGTAGAACTTATGGATTCTTTTATCAAACTTATTGCTAGTGCAATTGATGCAAAATCTGATTATACAGGAGGGCATTGTAAGAGAGTACCTGTCTTAACTAAACTCTTAGCACAAGCAGCTTCAAATAGTAATGAATCAATATTTAAAGACTTTAAACTAGAAACAAAAGATGAAAAAAGAGAATTAAGTATCGCTGCATGGTTGCATGATTGTGGAAAAGTAACAACTCCTGAATATGTAATAGATAAATCTACAAAACTTGAAACAATATACAATAGAATACATGAAGTAAGAACAAGATTTGAAGTTATATATAGAGATAAAACTATTGAAATGTATAAAAATATTTTAAATGGATCATCAAAAGATGAAGAAGAAAAAAGACTTCAAAATGAATATAAAAAACTTCAAGAAGAGTTTGAAAAGATAGCTCAAGCAAATATTGGTACAGAATTTATGGCTCAAAAAGATATAGAAGAAATACAAGAAATAGCCACAAGAAAATGGACAAAATATTTTGATGATACTATTGGACTATCAGAAGAAGAAAAACAAAGACTAGATAAAAAAGAAGAATTTAAACCAAAAGAAGTGAATCTTTTAAGTGATAAAAAAGAGCATATAATCAAACGACCCCATTTTGATAAAAAAACATACGAAAAATATAAATTTAAAATGGATGTTCCAAAAGATTTATATAACCATGGAGAAATTTACAATCTATGTATAAAAAAAGGAACTCTTACAAAAGAAGAGAGATTTAAAATCAATGAACACATGATTATGTCAATTATAATGCTAGAGCAATTACCCTTCCCTAAAAACTTAAAAAGAGTACCTGAATATGCAGGAGCACACCATGAAACACTAATAGGTACAGGTTATCCAAGAAAACTTACTAAAGAACAAATGTCAATACCCGCTCGAATTATGGCAGTTGCAGATATATTTGAAGCACTTACAGCTTGTGATAGACCATATAAAAAAGCTAAAACACTATCAGAATCAATCAAAATCCTAAGCTTTATGGTAAAAGACAAACATATAGATGAAGATATTTTTAAACTTTTTTTAACATCAGGGGTATACAAAGAGTATGCACAGAAATTTTTAAAAGTTGAACAAATAGATGAAGTTGATATTTCTTTGTATATGTAAAACAATAGAGAGAATTAAAAATATCTGATGTTTTGGTTTAAAAAATTTTTTATCTGTGATTTTGCAGGTCGTTTTGAATTTCAATACATTATATGTTTTGGTTCAAGAATTTCAGCAAGAAAAAAAGAAGATTATATTATTGAATTTCAATACATTATATGTTTTGGTTCAAGTATACCTGCTCTACCATTTTTTACTACTGCTAAAATTTCAATACATTATATGTTTTAGTTCAAGTATTAGTGGCTCTAATGGAGAAGTTAGATTTACGGAATTTCAATACATTATATGTTTTAGTTCAAGTAATCTATTATTTCGCCTTTTGATAAAAGTTCTATATTTCAATACATTATATGTTTTGGTTCAAGTCAGAAGCTTTCTATAAGTGCTACCAACAATGAGATTTCAATACATCATATGTTTTGGTTCAAGCTTAGTAAAAGTAAAAGGAAAAATGTATTTAGTTCTATTTCAATACATCATATGTTTTGGTTCAAGTCCTTTTGACTGTATTTTAAGTATCTCTTTATTTGATTTCAATACATCATATGTTTTGGTTCAAGAATTCGCAGTATTAATTGATGATAAATCAAAGGTATTTCAATACATCATATGTTTTGGTTCAAGCTGAAATTGCAGTTGCTTGTGGTCTAACACTTGAATTTCAATACATCATATGTTTTGGTTCAAGGTACACCACATTTGCACTTCTCTATGTTTCTTCCTGCATTTCAATACATCATATGTTTTGGTTCAAGAGATTTAGGGCATGGGCTTATCTACTTTAGAGTTTAATTTCAATACATCATATGTTTTGGTTCAAGTATCTACATTAAGAAGTGTAGATAATATTTCCGCTGTATTTCAATACATCATATGTTTTGATTCAAGAAATCACTTTGCGTAAGTGCTGTGATTATTTGCCCTATTTCAATACATCATATGTTTTGGTTCAAGAACAACTGGAATACTTATGTTCAAGTCATTTAGTTATTTCAATACATTATATGTTTTGGTTCAAGTCTACTTTATCTGTAACTGTTACAGTCGCATATTCATTTCAATACATTATATGTTTTGGTTCAAGATAGACAATTTGAGGATTTAGACTAATGTTAGCAAATTTCAATACATTATATGTTTTGGTTCAAGTTTTCTTTAAATGCTTTATCCAATAATCCTGCGCCAGATTTCAATACATTATATGTTTTGGTTCAAGATTTACATTTGTTAAACAGTATTTATATTTAACTTTATTTCAATACATTATATGTTTTGGTTCAAGCTTCCTTTAACCATCAAAAAAGATCCACCAATCATATTTCAATACATTATATGTTTTGGTTCAAGCTAAACCTTTATCTTCTGCATTGTTTTTATTTAAATTTCAATACATTATATGTTTTGGTTCAAGAAAGTGTTGCGACAAGATTAATAACTACTTTATAATTTCAATACATTATATGTTTTGGTTCAAGCATACAATAAAGGTTTCAAAATGATAAAACTAATATTTCAATACATTATATGTTTTGGTTCAAGTTTTATTTTCTGCTTCTTTTGCTAGTGCTTGTTCATTTCAATACATTATATGTTTTGGTTCAAGAAGAACAAAAAGCACCTGTGGAAAAACTTATTATATTTCAATACATTATATGTTTTGGTTCAAGTTAATATAATCACTCGCAAAAAATGATAATTCAATATTTCAATACATTATATGTTTTGGTTCAAGAAACAGCATTTTAACAGTGTTAAAGGTGCTACAACATTTCAATACATTATATGTTTTGGTTCAAGTTTTAATGAGCCAAGGTCAATTTACACATCAACTTTATTTCAATACATTATATGTTTTGGTTCAAGATAATAAAGCTGACATTATAGTTTGTCAAGCTGAATTTCAATACATTATATGTTTTGGTTCAAGTAATCAATAAAGGTTTTACATTAAGTTTATCTTCTTCATTTCAATACATTATATGTTTTGGTTCAAGTGTGTAACTTTTTCAATAAGTTTCTCACTTGATGATATTTCAATACATTATATGTTTTGGTTCAAGTATTGTCATTATTTATCTTTTAAGAACCCAACTTAATATTTCAATACATTATATGTTTTGGTTCAAGTAGCGAAGTAGATTCGGCACTAAGAGTTTTAAACTAATTTCAATACATTATATGTTTTGGTTCAAGACAGGCGAAATAGTTTTTATATATAACTATTCTTAATTTCAATACATTATATGTTTTGGTTCAAGCTTTTACAACTGTTCTGATTCTCTCAATTTGTGCATTTCAATACATTATATGTTTTGGTTCAAGATATCTACTACTGCTTTTAAACTTATGTTTTTTTGATTTCAATACATTATATGTTTTGGTTCAAGGATCTCTTAAGTCTTGGGTAACTTCATCAATTATAATTTCAATACATTATATGTTTTGGTTCAAGTAGATAAAAAAGAATCTGTAGCTTTAACTAATGGATTTCAATACATTATATGTTTTGGTTCAAGATCATTTCAACGTGTGTTAAAGTATCAGCTTTATTATTTCAATACATTATATGTTTTGGTTCAAGGTAACTTTGCTTTAGCCATAAAAGCCTATAACAAATTTCAATATATTATATGTTTTGGTTCAAGTTCGTAGTGAGTACCACCTTTACAAATTTTTCCCATATTTCAATACATTATATGTTTTGGTTCAAGTAAACAACGGCAGCTTGTGCACAAGTAGTTAATGAATTTCAATACATTATATGTTTTGGTTCAAGATTTCCCTCTTGTCTAACTGGTACAAAACTAGTTCCATTTCAATACATTATATGTTTTGGTTCAAGGATATTTTAGTTATTCTAATTCTTCCAAGTTTATTTAATTTCAATACATTATATGTTTTGGTTCAAGAAAGTTTTTAGAATATATTTCATAAGATATGCAACATTTCAATACATTATATGTTTTGGTTCAAGTGAATGTTTCGGCAGCTGTATCGTTTAAGTTTTCGATATTTCAATACATTATATGTTTTGGTTCAAGTAATGGACAAAGACAAGCTTCTACTTTTGTATTGTAATTTCAATACATTATATGTTTTGGTTCAAGTAACTGGTAAAAATAAAAACTTGCTTTTTCTACAATTTCAATACATTATATGTTTTGGTTCAAGTAAATTGTTTATCCCCTCTTAACAATTAACCTAACAGATTTCAATACATTATATGTTTTGGTTCAAGAAAAAAGGAAATATTAGTTTTTCATTTAATCCAAGATTTCAATACATTATATGTTTTGGTTCAAGAGGCTTTAACCCTAAACCTTTTGCATAATCAAAGATATTTCAATACATTATATGTTTTGGTTCAAGTATATCATGAAATATGTTACAAAGACTTTTAAGAAATTTCAATACATTATATGTTTTGGTTCAAGGCTCTGGAATTGCTCTATATTTTGAGTGTATAAGATTTCAATACATTATATGTTTTGGTTCAAGAAGAGTTATAATCACTTTTATCAAAGTAATAACCATTTCAATACATTATATGTTTTGGTTCAAGCAAAAACTTTTATTGTCATACATTTTTCAACATTATTTCAATACATTATATGTTTTGGTTCAAGTCCAGTTGAACCTCCACCAGTCCCAGCACCTCCAGTATTTCAATACATTATATGTTTTGGTTCAAGTTTTTGCATTTGTAAGTAATTCAGATACATTATCATTAATTTCAATACATTATATGTTTTGGTTCAAGAAAATTATCTTATTGACATAATTTTAGGTGTAAATGGATTTCAATACATTATATGTTTTGGTTCAAGAAAGTGGGATAAAAGGTATTGAATTTAATCAAGATAATTTCAATACATTATATGTTTTGGTTCAAGATCATTTGGTATATTAAAATAGAAAAGGATTTAAAAAATTTCAATACATTATATGTTTTGGTTCAAGTTTTATCAAGTAGTCTATCAAGCACCTAGTTTCGTTAATTTCAATACATTATATGTTTTGGTTCAAGAGAAGTGATATAGTAGATAATATAAAGTTAATATCATTTCAATACATTATATGTTTTGGTTCAAGTAAAAATCGTCAGTTATTTTAGTTAGTGAAAATTCTATTTCAATACATTATATGTTTTGGTTCAAGGATAGGGTCATAAGTGACCTTAGGGTAAGCTCAAAAAATTTCAATACATTATATGTTTTGGTTCAAGTAATTTACATATCTATCTCCGATGTTGGAAAAACCATTTCAATACATTATATGTTTTGGTTCAAGTGGTGCAGCTCTTGCAGTAGATGGCTTAGTAGGTTTATTTCAATACATTATATGTTTTGGTTCAAGGAAGATAAAATCGTTCATCATAAAATCATCTTTCCCATAAAAAGGTCTTTTCAAAAAGTTTTTCCAAACAATTATTATAAAAACAATAAATTGTAAAAGAACTCTTTAAAAGTTCGATATTATAGCTATTTTTAGATGATATTGTTTTTAAGTAGATTGGAAAATTATATAAAAATTGATTCAGATTCTTTTTTGTTTGAACCAAGAGTAATTTCTGCAAAACTTCCTGAGTTTTGTACTTTGATTATGGAAATAAAATCTAAGTCTTTATCTATTACTTTTTTTAGTTTATTTTCGAGCATTATTTGATGTGATGGAGTAATATTACCCCTAAAAATAGACTTCTGATGATGTTTTAAGTATTGTTTACAGATTTTAAAAACCTTAGCAACTCTATATTTCCCCGCTTCACTAAATTCATCTGCAATATCATAAAATAAAAAAACATAATTATAATTAAAATTTTGTTTCTTACTTGCCATAAGTACTCCCTTATATTTTCTCTTTTAAACTAAAAGGTTTAAACTCTTTATCTTCCACAATATACTTAATAAGTTTGTACCCATCTAACTTTATACAGTTTTTATAACTTGTTTTTCTTTTTAATCTTTTGTGCATAAAAGTCTCATTTATTCTTGTTTCAAAAGCATCAATAAAAATCTTTTTTCCTTCATCATTTAATAAAGCATAATTTAGACTTTTATCAAAATGCTTACTTACTTGAAGCCTCTTTTTACCAACTAAATCAAATATAGTTTTAAAAACTATTATAGGCTTAAAAGCTTCACTTATATCAAGACTTAAACTAAATCTCCCTTCTCTTGGAGAGTGCAAAAAGCTGATTGTTTGGTTTAGATGAGTTTCATATAAACTTGAAATAGTTTTTGTATAAAGTAGTGTATTTCCAAAGCTTACAAGTGCATTGATAGGATTATCAGGTGGTCTTTTTACTCTTTTATTCATTATAAAATCTTCAGGTAAAAAATATTTAAAACTATCATAAAACCGCGACCAAACTTGACCTTCTATAAAAAGTATTTGTTCAATTGTAAGCTCTTTTTCTAAAAATCTTTCAACATCACTTTTTAACCAATCAAGATAATTTTTCAACTCTTTTTTTCCATGTCTAAAATAGTGATACAAAGCCTCATGAATATTTAAAGCTATGGATTTTACTATTTGTTTTGCAATAATCAATCTCTTTTCAATAAAACATAAAGACTGTTTTATAGTCAAATCTCCACTTACAAGTTGCTCTTTTGGATAAAAACTTCCGCTATAATTTCCATGATAATTAAAAAGATGTAAAGTTATCCCAGCTTTTGAAATAAAATCTAAAAACTTTGTATTGAAACTCACTTCATTCATACAATAAAGCTCTCTTGTATCTTGTATAGGAATATAAAAATTGCCTTTTTTATTTATAAAAGCAATAGAATTATCCTTTCTTTTTAATTCACCCATTGAAAATATATATCTTGTATGATTTTTTACCATTTGTACCCTTTGCTTTTTTATATAAAACAGTACTCATAATAAGCACATTTTCTACACTTTGACTCAAACTTTGCTTGTGGTGGATTATCTTGATTTATCAAAGTTTCAATTTCATTCAAAATCTTTAAAAGCTTTTTTTCACTTAGCTCATCAAGTTCAATATAATGTATTTTTTTATCTTGTTTGTTTTTCTCAATAAACTCAATCTTGCCTTTTTTTATCACGCCTTTTTGCTTTAGTTTATAGAGATAAAGTAAAACTTGCCATTTTACAGATTCCACATCACTGTCAGATTTTTTTACCTCAACCAAATAATTTTTTGTAAGCTTGTCGATTTTTATATTTTCTATACTTATTTCAGATTTTTTAGATTTTTCTTCATTTATTTCATGTAAGATTTTTCCTATTCGAACATCTTCACTATTATCTTCTAGGTTTATACGGTTTGCATGTAAATAACACTGTCTTTTACAGTGAAAGTAGTAGTTTATTAGTGTACCGTTTACCAAAATATATCCTTATTTTTTTTCTGATATGCTTTTCTATTAAACTTACCATCTTCAATAAATTCTTCATAATTTGATATAAAATAATAAGCTCCACAAGTATAACTATGGTAAGGTGGTGTTTGAGTATCTGAATATTTTGTAATATTAAATGTAAAAAATTGCATTAAAGAATCAATTTTTCTTTTTTCTATTTCTTTTTTTGCATACCCTTCAATATCATTTAACTTTTCAAAATCCTCCCAAATAAGCTGACCATCTAATTTTCCATCATCGTCTAAATACTTAGATATACTTTCTTTATTTTTAAACTCATCAATTTCACAATTTGATATGTTAAGTTTAAAAGGAAAATAGAGTCTAAAACTTTGAGTATTGATAAGTTTCAGTTGTTCTTTTATTTCTTTATAATTTAATTTTTGGACTTTTTTACTAAACTTTTCAAAGTTCCCAAATATTCCATCTTCTATTTTTGAATCATCTTTTTTTATTCTTTGAAATACTTTTTCATAAAATTTTTTAAAATCTTTTTCTAAAAGAATTTCTCTAAATTCCTCTTTTTTTAAATTATCTTCTAATCTATTATCTTTTTTGTAAATCTTACTTTCATCATCTTTATTAAAAAAATAGACTTTAGGTTTATATTTATTATCTAATTTTAAACATGACCTATTTATTCTTCCTAAAAACTGTTCTTCACTATCTATTATAGAAATATCTTTAAAACCTAAATCCATATCAATATCCACTCCAGCTTCTATAACTTGAGTTGCTACTAATATAAGTTTTACATTTTTTTCTTTTTTTATCTTTGCTATTATTTTTTCTCTTGTAGCTTTATTATCATCTCCACTTAACTCATAAATTTCAAAATCTTTAAATTTTCTCTTATTCCTTTTTATCTCTTCAAAAAACTCTCTTGCACTATCTTTTTTTATAAACTCAAAAACTATTTTTGAGTATTTGTTTTTCTCTTCATCAAGTTTATTTATTAAAACTTTATATTCTTTTATCTCTTTATATTCTTCCAATAAAGAAAAATCAAGCTCAACTCTTGATTTAAAATATTTACTTTTAAAATATTCATCTTTATTTTTAATCAATTCAACAAAAATATTTTCTTTTGAAGTTAGTAAATCATCTAACTTTGGTAAAGTAGCCGACATAATTATGATTTTTATATTTAAAACTTTTGCATATATAGAAAAAAACTGAATCATATATGACCAAAGTTTATTATCATAGCTTTGTATTTCATCAAGTATTATCACACTATTTGCAAGTTGCCACAAAGGAAAGTTTTCTTCTTTAGAAGTGCCAAATAATATATCAAAAAAAGATACATGAGTAGTAAGAATGAGTTCATTATGAAAAAAAAGTCTATTCATATATGACTTTTGATACTTACTCTCTTCATTTTCTTGTTCTTCATCTGTTTTTTCTTTTATTGGTGTTATTGAGTTAATAACACATGTGTCTAAATCATCTTTAAAAATATCATCTATTTGCTTTTTTGTTTGCTCAACTAAAGTATTAAAAGGAAATATATAAAATATTTTATTTATCTCTTCTTTTTTTAATAACTTCATTGCAAGATTGATGGAAGTAAGGGTTTTACCACTACCTGTAGGTGCTTCAAGATAAAAAATATTTTTATCAAAATTTTTTATTATATTTTCTTCTGCTTCTAAAAACATTTTAGAACGAAGTATATTTATGCCCTCTAAATTTTCATTGTTTCTTATATTTTTGATTATTTTATAGTCCTCAAATCTATTTATAATCTTTTGTTTATCTTTTATAATTCCAAAATCTTCAGTTGGTAAATCTGCCATATATTCAGTTGTTGCATAATAATCACTCGAAACTAAAAGTGAAAAAAGAAGTTTATTTAATATATAAAATTCAAATTCTTCTATATCATATTTTTTAATATGAGTAAAAAAAGATATACATTTTTCATCATAATCTTCAAAAGCACTTAATTTCCCATGGTGTTTAGCTATGTGATAAGAAAAACAATATAAAATAAATTCTAACTTACTTTTCACTTTTCTATTTTTTATTTTCTCTAATTTTTTAGCATAGTATTTTAGATACTCTATTTTTGAAAAAGATGAATGTTCTGATGAACTTGTAGAGCCTCGATATTTATCAAATTTTTTATGAGGATTACTCATTTTATTAGCTTGAAAGTAACCATTTATTTTTCCCACATCATGTAAAAAAATAGCACTCTCAAACATCTGTTTTATAAATTCAAAATGTTCATTATCAATATTATAAATTAATCCATCTATAATCTCTTCTAAACCTTTTACTTTTACAATCTCTTGAAAATACTTATATGTTTGTTTACTATGAGAAAGAAGGCTTTCATTTGGAGTATGAGCCAAGAAAGTTGCATCTACTCCAAACTCTTTTAAATCTATCATTTTTTTTCCTAAATAAATACATAATTTTTATTTTTATAAGAAAAACTGTTATTAGGTCTGTTTTCTAATTCATAATTTGTAAAACATAATGTCTCATATTCATAAAAATGAAAATCTTTTTGTAAACTTATAGGAGATACTTCTTGAAAAATAAAAGGTAGTTCATTTTCTCTTTCAAATCCATCAATTTCACCCTCTTTTATAAATAAGGAATCAATATACAGTCCTTCTTCTGTATAAAGTTCTTCATTTAAATCTATCTCTTCAACTTTTTTAATATTTGCAGGATGGTTATTTTTACCTAAATAAGGAATATAAATCGCTTTTTTATTTAATAAGTACTCTTTTATTTTTTTATATTCATAGCTTTCATCTTCAAGTATTATTATTTGCCATCTTGGATTTTCAAGCCATTGCTCTCTTACTACTAAATTTCCACCTTGTTCGAAACTTGCATAACCTACACTATTATTAAAAGTTTGGATTTTTTTAGAAAAGTATCCATTTTTTGCCAAAGGTATTATAGATATTTTAAGATGTTTTAGTTTTTCATAGTACTCTGGATATGATTTATCCAAAATACTCTTTTCATCTTCTAATTGCTTTTTTTCTTTTCCCTTTAACTCTTTTATTTTTAAAGTAAGTTCAGCTTTCTTATCATGTAAATTAGTATAACCCTTTAGCCCAATAATTGCTCCAAGGATTCCTAAAAGTGCTGGTTTGTGAATATTATTATAAGTAAAATAGGCATACGAATTTACATCAGGTTTTTTAAACATGGCACTTTTGCCACCTATTTCAAAACTTATAGCTTTCATTTTATAGCTTTTCTTGTGTGAAAATGTTATATGAGTTTAAAGATGTACTTACTTTTAGCTTATACGGATTATAATAAACTTCTACATTTTCATATTTATCTTTTATCATATCTTCTATATTAGTTAAATTTATACTTCTTTCATCACTATTAAATTCAATATAATCGCTTAAATCAGGTAAATAACAATCTTCATCTTTACATTCAACAAATAATGCAAATTCATTTTCACAACCAAATTTTGAGTTTGTACTATACGCAGTAGCACTATGTAAAGCTACTTTTTTAAACTCTTCGTAATCTTCATTTTTATATTCACTATTTTCAACTATACTTTTATATTCATCATAAGCTTTTGGATTAATAGAAAAACCATAAAAATAGTGTGCTTCATCTACAGTTGTTTTTGTACCTAAAGTAGATTGTTTTGCACCTTCTTTTGTAGAATCAGCAAAAGGTGAAAGAATATCTTGTACTTCTACATTTGTATCATCAAATTTATTAAAGCCCTGTCCAAATTGCACTGCACCTGTAATTGAAATATTTTGTCCCTCTTCTGCAAAAGTAGCTCCAAAGTTTTTCACATCAACACAATCAAAAAGATTTTTCATTACATCTTTTGTAAGTGTTTTTTTCTTATCAATTTTTTCAAATAATAACGCATATCTTTCACCTAATTTATTAGGAGTAACATCATCTTTCCAAGATTTTATGTACATTACTTTTTTGTTTTCATTTAACCACATTTTTTTCATTGGATATTTCAAAGCTTTATCACTTCCAAAAATATCCCCATTACTAATGCTTTTTGGTCTACCTGTAAAATCTGCATTCCAATTTGCCATTTTTGCTTTTACACCTATTATTCCATATACTCTTTTCATTTTAGTTCTCCTCTTCTTTTTTCTTATCATAAAAAACATTTTCAACTGTAAAACCTACTAAAAACCTATCTTTATCATCTAATAATAACTTTTCATTTGATTCATAAGATTTTATTAAAGCTATTGCTTTTTTTGCTTTGGTATTATTTAGACCAATTGCATGTTTATATTTTTCTAAATCTACAGTCAAAACATCTTGTATTTTTTTTATATCTTTTGCCTTAAAATACCTTTCTGCAAAAGAAAAAGTTTTATTTTTAATATCTGCCTTACTTAATGAAAGTAAATAATACGCCCATTGAGCACTTAAAAATAAAAACTCATTTTTACTCAATGCAGGATAAGAATCTTGTGTTAAAAGTGTTCTTATATTTTCTAATTCCCTTTCTATATCCATCTCAATTCCTTTATAATGTTTTTTTAATGATAATTTCAAATTTAAAGCTTCTTTTGCCTTTTGTTTTGCAAAGTAAATCTTTTTCTCATCTGTTTCTTTTAAATACTCAAAGATAAAATCCCTTCCATATTTTTCTATATGCTTATAAAAACTCTTTTCATCTTTATAATATTTTCTAAAAAAGTTATTCATTTCATATCTAGTTGTTAAAACTATATTTTGCAAATTTTTTGATAAATACTCAGATACCTTTATATCTTTACTATCTTTATAATAGTTACTAATTAATTGCTTTTTATAAAAGAGTTCATCAACTATTTTTTCTAAAATAAAAAGTTCTTTTATTTCATAATCTGATATAAGTTCCTTATCTTTTTCTACTTTAAGATAATTTTTTACATAAATTGGTTTAAACTGTTTCTTTATATCATCACTTTTTAAAGGTATATAATCAAAATCAATAATTTCAGCTTCATCATTTTTTGATTGTTTTTGCATGAAAAAATGTTCTTCATCTAAAAATCTATCTTTTTGAATGTTCTTTTCATCCCTATAGTTTTGTATTTTTAACCAATCAAAAAACTTTTTAAGTATTAAAGCATCACTATTTTTTATCAAAAAAGGAATATTTAATTTTTTTGTTTTATTTTCAAGATATGGTTTTTTAGAGTTTAAGCCCATATTTGCATTTGAAAGTCCAAATATTTCATCTTCTATTTTTTGATTATACTTACTATCATTAAATATCTTTAGTGCAAAATATATTTCACTTTCACTTTTATATTTTTCTATATCTTCATCAAAAAATATTCTTATATAATTTTTTATATCTTGTTCTTCTGCTATTTTAATAATCTCGGAAAATAATGTTTTTAATATTTTTAATTTTTCTAAAATATCTTCTTTTCTTTCTTCTTTAGTTAAGACTTCTTTGTATTTTTCCAGTACTTGTTTATCTTCTTTACTTTTAAACTTAGAAAAATCATTTAAAATCTGAAAATGATCATCTATTTTTTCTTTTACATATTCACTATTTTCTACTTTAAAAAAATAAGATAAATAATTGATATTATGTATTTTTTTATCAAATAAAGCTTTATTAGAATTAAGATAGGAACTATAATAATCCCATTGTTTAAACTTTTCAAAAATTTCACTATTTGCAATTCCATTTAAATCAGTAAAAACTTTTTCTTTCTTGATAGTTTTTGCTTCATAAAAATCCAAAGTATTATCTTTATTTATTTTTACATATAATCCATCTTTTAAACTATATGAGCCCAAAATAAGTTTATCTTTTTTTTCGAAATAAAGTTTCTCAAAGGCTTCTAAAATATCATATATCATCTACTCTCTCTCCTAACAAATTATCTAATTTTTCTTCTATAACTTTTTCTTCGTTTTTATAAATATAATCAAAATCATCAAGTTCACTTACTAAATCATATATATCTTTATTTAACCACTTAATAACTTCTAATATCTGCTTATGTATTTCAAATAAACTCTCAATATTTACAATTGTGTCAAAATGAAAGACCTTATTTCTAAGATTCTTTATTGTATTTATAATTTGTGCTAATTTCCTTCTTTTTGCCATACTTTTAGGTATATTTGGAAAAATTTGTTTTACATATTTATTCCATATTTTTTGTTCATAGTAACGACCAAATAAATAACTCCAAAAGCCAAAATTTAATTCTGATATTATTCGTCCAGATGTTTGTTCTTTTGAATTTTCAATTTTACTTCTTGCTGTTCTTATATCTCCTTTAGCAATGGTTTTAGGATTTATAAAACTTTCATCCTCAAACCAAAATTCATTATTAAATTTTTGTGTTAAGACTTCATGAATACTATTTCTAAGAGTTGTTTCTAAAGTTTGTAAAGGAAAATATAAAGATTTTGATAACTCAACATTTAATATATATTTTTTGATTATTGATTTATTACTATTCAAATTAAATATTTTTGCATAATGCTCTAATCTATCTTTAGAAATTGCTTTTTCTAAACTTTTAAATACTTCATCATTCAAAATCTTTTCCTATTGTTTTTTTTGCACTTTTTTAGTATAATATATGTGCAGATCCTAGGTAACTCCTCTCCTGTACTTTTACAGTGATGAGCCTAGGGGTAATTTTAATTTGATGATACCATATTTATTTTTCTATGTCAACAAATTAATTTCAACAGTTAAGTATTTTAAATATTTTAAAGTTTTATATATCTTTTAAATATGTTTCGATAAAATTCAATTACAACATTACTTTTTTTAATTTTCAACCTAAACATATAATGTATTTAAATACAGTTAAGTATTTTAAAGTAATGTTGTAAACCTAGCTTAAAACAAACCCTCCACCATAACTTTGGCGCTCACCTAAGCCACAAGCAAGTGCTACAAATGCAAGTTTTTGACTTATTTCATCTTCATTTACTATTATTTTAAACTTATTTCCAAAAAGTCTTACTTTTTGCTCTTTTTTATCATTTATTTTTTTAGTAAAGTAAATTGATTGAGGTTTTTGGTTTTTTATTTCAAAAAGTTGTATAAAGTTCGAAGTAGCATTTAAGTCTTCATTATAAAATGACTTATATTTTTTTAATAAGTTATCTTGAAGTTGCTTTTGCAAGACAAAAATATCATCTTTGATACTCCAAAACATCTGTTTCTCACCTTTTTGTCTTGGAAGTGATACTATTACAGGTGTTACACTATACAATTCTGTTATAAAAAACTGTTTTACGACTTTTTTATTTGTTTCAACTATTTGTAAGAAGTGATTATTTATATTTTCACGAAGAAGACTAGACAGTAAGTCTATAAATTCTTCATCAAGTGAACGAAGGGTAAACTTATAAATTTTTCCTTTCTTATATAGTTTATCTTTTTCAAGGGGATAAAACCCACCAAAACTATAAGCCTTAAAGCCTTTTTGTTCATGTAATTGTTTTAGTTTTTCATTTTTTAACATAGAAAAGTTTATAAATTTTGAGATTACATCAAAACTATTTATAAACTCTATGTCTTCTTTTATAAATGCTGTGCATATTAGTTCAAAGTATTTCATATTAGCTCCAATTTTAGCTCTATTATTTTATCGCTTTTTTGTTTAAAAAATAAAATATTATTTTATTATACAAACTTCTCATCCTCTTCAAAAAATGTATCATACATCATATATAAAATCCCCGCAAAAATAAAAAGTTCCATTTCTTATCCTTTTTGACTATTTATACAAAAGTTTACTATACTTACTAGACAATATAATGTCCGTTTTTATACTAGGAAAAACTTATGAAAAAACATGATTATGATAAGATACTTTTTAGACTAACTTCCATTTGGCAACGCCTAAGAGAAGGGGAAATTTTAAGTGTAAAAGACTTAGCAATTGAATACAATGTATCCACAAAAACAATACAACGTGATTTCAATGAACGTTTAGCCTCAAAGCTACCTATTGAAAAAAGTGGACATAAATGGAAAGTTAAAGAAGGTCATAGTATTGATAAAACTCTTAGCTTTGAAGAAGACTTGGTTTTAGATATATTAAAAGAATTATCTTTATCTATGGGAAGTACTTTTAGCACTAGCACAAATAAATTATTTTCAAAGATACAAAATAGACATGAAACTCCTATTTTTTCTAAAATAGAAATAGAAGATATAAGTAATAAAACAAATATTATAAAAAATATACAAGAAAGTATCAAAAATAAAACCCAAGTTGAGTTCCAATATAAAGATAAATATAGATTCATTGAACCTTATAAAATAACTACTTTTGATGGCTACTGGTATCTTTATGGAAATGATATTTTATCAAATAAACTAAAAACTTTTTATATAAAAGATATTGAGTCTCTAAACACTACAGATAAGATATTTAAAGAAAACCCAAAAGCTATAGAAAAACTACGACTGGCTATAAATGTTTGGTTTGAACCCAATAAAGATTTCTTTGAAGTAAAACTTTTAGCTAAAAAAGAGGTTTCAAAATACTTTGAAAGAAGACCTTTAAACTCTTCTCAGATTATCACTAAAAAATATAATGATAGCTCCATTGAGCTTTCTTTAAATATCACAAGTGAAAATGAGATTTTATTTGAGCTTAAAAAGTGGCAACCATACCTTTTAGTAATACAACCAAAATCTTTAGCAAAAAAAATTCTTTCAACAAGTAGAGAATTTTTTGATAATCAACTTGAACTTATGATTTAAAAATCTAAAGGATTAGATATAGAGTTTTCTATATAGTTCAAAAACTCTTTTCTTGAAATATTTATAGCCCCAAGAGATTGAAGATGTGTACTTGGTACTTGACAATCTATAAGTTTAAAACCTTTAGTTTTTAACCTTTTAACTAGATAATATAAAGCCACTTTTGAAGCGTTATTTTCTTTTGAAAACATTGACTCTCCACAAAAAATATCACCTATGTTAATACCATAACCACCACCTACTAACTTATTATCTAGATATGCTTCAAAAGAGTGAGCAAAACCCATTTTATGTAACTTTACATAAGCTTCAATCACTTCATCCAATATCCAAGTACCTTCTTTATCTTTCCTTGCATTTGCACACTCTAAAATAGTTCCCTCAAAATTTGTATCAAATCGTATTTCATATATTTGTTTATTTATGATTTTTCCAAGACTTTTTGAAATTTTAAAATCTTCTAATTTTAATACCATTCGAGGATTTGGAGACCACCAAAGTATTGGATCATTTTGATTATACCAAGGAAAAATTCCTTTTGTATATGCAGTTATTATTCTATTTGGATTTAAATCCCCACCATAGGCAATAAGACCTTCATCATTAGCATATAAAGGATTAGGAAAGTTAAAAGAGTATTTATCTAAAGGAAATATATTTAAATTCAAAAGTAACCTTCATTTTTGAAGATTATAACAAATAAGTTAGAGAAGTAAAATAAAGTAGGAAACCCTACTTTATTTATTTTATAAATTTGAAATATAAGTAGCTAATGCGTCAATTTCTGCATCAGTTTTAGTAGCAACTTGTCCAGTCATTACACCTTTCATAGCTCCACCATAAGTTCCATTTTTATATCCATTTAAAGCATCAAGAACTTTTTGCTTATCCCAACCTTTTATAATTTGAGATTTACCAAGTGCAGCTTTTTCACCATTTTGACCATGACATGTAGCACATGAAGCAAATAAAGCTTGACCATTTACAGATGGTTTTGTTTCTTCTTTTTTCTCTGTCATAGAATCAACCATAGCAGCAGCTTCTTTACTTACATCTTTAACTACTTCTTTTGTTTTTTCCATAGTGTCATTTACAACTTCTTTTGTTTTAGCAACTGTATCTTCTACAACTTTTGGAGTTTCGTCTGCTACTTTAGAAGCAACATTTGATACTGATTTAGAGATATCTTCTGCTGCTTTTGTAACAGTAGCTTTTACTTCATCAGCAGCTTTCTCTACAACTTCTTTTGTTGTAGGCTCAGCTTTTTTAACTTCTTCAGCTTTTGGTTCAACTTTAGCTTGTACTTCTTGCTTTACTTCAACACTCGCAGTTGTTTCTTCTTTTTTATCTTCAGTACATCCAGTAAATAATAATACAGCAACAGCTGAACTTAATAAAACTTTTTTCATATTTAACCCCTTGATTAATAATTTTTATTTTACTTCAATTTCACTAAATTAGTGACAATTTTTTGAGATTTTAGAAAGTTATTGTATATTAATTGTGATAAAAAATAAATAACTTTATTTATCTAAAAAGGTATTTAATCATAATTTCTTGTATTCTATTTGCTTGTGCAATTGCATACATTCCAGCTTCCATTGCAATTTTAAGTCTATTTAGATTCATAACTTCTTTTGCATAATCCACATCTCTTATTGTAGATTCACTAGCTCTTAAATTTGTTTCCATAGTCATCATATATCTTATAGAAGATTCTAATTGATTTTGAGTTGAACCATACTCTGCACGATAAGTATTTAAAGTTGTCAAAGCATCATCTACAACACTCATATTTGCTGCTGCTATATCTGCTGTTAAAGCACCTTCTCCTAAACTTTTTAAAGCACTTAGATTTAGTCCTGCACTATTTGACCTAACACCTTTCATAGTTATAGTATCACTTGAAGTTTCACCTATTTGAAAAGATAAATCATTAGATAAAGTATCATCTCCTCTTCCTTGTTGTAAAAGTGAAATACCATTATAGTTTGTTTGTGTAGCAATATTATCAAGTTGCTCTATATACTTTACTATATCTTTTCGTATAGCTTCTCTTCCCTCATCAGAAGTTGTTGCTGTTCGTGCTTGTATTAATTTACTTTTTATGATATCTATTATATTGGATTGTTCAGCCATCGCTTTATCAGCTATTTGAGTTAGAGCTATTGCAGAATTTGCATTTTCTATACTTTGTTTTACTGAATTTGCTTGTGTTCTTAATTTGTCAGCTATTGCTAAACCTGAGGGATCATCACTTGCACTATTTATTCTAAGTCCGGTTGTTATTCGTTCTAATGATTTTTGATAAAGTCTACTATTAGTATTGTAATTTTCATAAGCTATAAAAGCTGAAATATTAGTATTTAATCTCAAAGTAAACTCCTTTCATAAAATCATTAAAATCACAAGTTATACAAAGTGTATTCTAATTATCTCATTTTTTATTTTAAACAATTCTTAAATCTAGTTTAAAATAAATATGGAGTTTAAAAAAAGCCACTTTTTAAAGTGGCTTATATTCAAAAGTAAAATCTTCTTTATAATCAATCTTAACTTGACCGCCTTTTTTAAGCTTTCCAAATAAAATTTCATCTGTAAGAACATTTTTAATTTTTTCAGAAATTACTCTATTAAGAGGTCTAGCTCCCATAGCTTTGTCATAACCTAATAGTGCTAACTCTTTTTTAGCTTTAGCAGTGATAGAAATCTTAATATTTTTATCAACCAATGCTTCTTCCAAGTCTTCTATAAACTTACCTGCAACTTTAGCAACTACATCTGAACTAAGTGCTGCAAAAGATACGATATTATCAAGTCTATTTCTAAACTCAGGAGCAAAGAATTTGTTGATAGCTTTATTCTCATTTAAGCCATCATCTTTAGCAAATCCCATTACATTTGCTTCTGTAGCACCTAAATTTGATGTCATAATTAAAATTACATTTTGGAAATCTGCTTTATTTCCACTATTATCAGTAAGTTCAGCATTGTCCATAACTTGAAGTAAAATAGACATTAAATCAGGATGTGCTTTTTCAATCTCATCAAGTAATAATACTGTATGAGGATGTTTTCTAATAGCTTCTGTTAAAAGTCCACCTTGCTCAAACCCAACATACCCAGCAGGAGCTCCAATAAGTCTTGAAATTGTATGAGCTTCCATATATTCACTCATATCAAATCTTTCAAAATGAACACCTAATTGGTTTGATAACTCTTTAGCAACTTCTGTTTTACCAACACCAGTAGGCCCAGTAAAAAGAAAAGATCCAATTGGTTTTTTATCAAGTCCAAGTCCTGCTTTATTTCTTTTAATAGATTGAACAATAGCTGAAATAGCATCATCTTGACCAAATACTCTTTTTTGCATATTCTTCTCTAGTGTTCTAAGTAGAGTAAGATCAGATTTTGTTGCACTTTTTGCTGGAATATGTGCCATCTTAGAAATAGTTAATTCTATATCTTTTGATGAAACATTTATATTATTTTTAGTTTTAGTCTTATTAGTAGCAAGCCCTATTTTTTTTGAAGCCCCAACCTCATCAATAACATCAATAGCACAATCAGGTAAAAACCTATCAGTTATATATTTCTTACTAAGTTCAACTGCACTGTGTATTGCATCTTTTGAATACTTAATACCATGGAACTCTTCATATTTAGATTTAAGTCCTTCTAAAATAGTAACTGAATCTTCTATTGAAGGCTCTTCAACATCAACTTTAGCAAACCTTCTACTTAAAGCTTTATCTTTAGAAAAGTCATTTCTAAACTCTGCAAAGGTAGTAGCTCCTATACATCTTAACTTACCATTAGCTAACATTGGTTTTAAGATATTTGAGGCATCCATAGCACTTCCACCAACAGAACCTGCCCCAACAATAGTATGAATTTCATCAATAAATAAAATTGCATTAGGAACTTTTACTACTTCTTTTAAAAGTGATTTTAATTTCTTTTCAAAATCCCCTCTATATTTAGTCCCAGCAATCATAGATCCCATATCAAGAGAAAATACTTTTGCATTATTTAAAAAGTCTGGTACTTTCTCATTTGCTATTTCTAAAGCTAAACCCTCAGCTATTGCTGTTTTACCAACACCAGGTTCACCTACTAAAATAGGATTATTCTTCTTTCTTCTTGAAAGTATTTCAATTACTCTTGAAATTTCTTTTTCCCTTCCAATTACAGGATCAATTTCACCTTTTTTTGCAAGAGCTACTAATTCAGTAGAGTTTTTATCTAATACTTTATTTTCTTGATTTTCATCATTTGATGAAGATTCTTCACCCTCTTCATCTAAATCTTTATGGGAAATTTCTTCAAGAATATCTACTTTTTGAATTCCTAATTTTTTTAATAAATAAGAAGCATAAGATTTTTCATCTCTTAAAAGTGCCACAAACATATCTTCTACATTTGCTTTTTGTTTACCACTCGTTTGAGTATGTGCTACCATATACTCAATAGTTGAAGTTAAAGATACAGTCTCAATTGGCTCATCTTCAATCCCTTCTGGTAAAACAGGTGTGTTCTCATCTATATACTTTTTTGTATCATCAAAGATTTTATTTGAATCAACGCCTAAATCAATAAATAAATTTTCTATTGTTTCAGCATGTAGTAACATTAAAAAAATATGTTCACTTGTTAAATATTCATGTTTACTACTTTTTGCATAGCTTACTGCTTGTGCAAAAATATTTCTTAATTCATTACTTATCATTTTTTACTCTTCTTCCATAATAGCTTTTAAAGGAAAGCCTTGCTCTCTTGCCATTGTTTTTACTTGTGCAACTTTTGTTGCAGCTATTTCATGGGTATAAACACCACAAACTTCTTTACCTTTATTATGAATATTCATCATAATAGATGAAGCCTCATCAACAGACTTTCTGAAAACTTTTACTAATACATCTATAACAAAGTCCATCGTTGAATAATCATCATTTAAAAGTAAAACATTAAACTTTTTTGGTTCTTCTAGTTCTAATTCATCATCTAATTCTATTTCTATTTCGTTACTCACTTCAAACCTTTTATGTGATAAAATATAATTTAATTTTTAAAATACATAAATTATACCAAAAAGAAAATTATATGATAAAAGAAAAAGATTATTATAAAAACAAAACAATATTTGTGAGTGCTACAAATACAGATGTAGGAAAAACTTATGCAAGTGAAAAGTTTTTAAGATATTTTGCAAGTTTAGGTTTAAAAGTAGGATATTTTAAACCTTGTGAAACAGGAGTGATTGATACTCCACTTGATGGAAGTAAAATGTTAAAACTAGTCAAAGAGTTAAATCCTAAATTTGATGTAACTATAAATGATATAGTTCCTTATCAGTTTAAACTTCCAGCAGCACCTTATGTGGCAAAAGAAAATACTATTATAGATATAGAGTTTTTAAAACAAAAACAAAAACAGCTACAAGAAATGTGTGATGTTTTAATTATTGAAGGGGCTGGAGGTCTTATGGTTCCAATAGAAAAAGATATATTTATTATTGATTTAATAAAAGAGTTTAAAGCTAAAGCTTTTTTAATTACTCCATCAAAACTAGGATGTATAAATGATACTTTACTTTCTATCCAAGCCTTAGAAACTAGAAATATTGATTTTGATTTTTTTATAAATTTATATGAAGATAAAGATAGTTTCAAAGAAGTTTCACTTCCATTTTTGAAAGAATATTTTGGAGAAATTCACTATTTAAATGACATATAAACTATTATATGCAATTTTGAAAAAAACTGATTTTTTTACAATAAATTTCAAAATTTGTAAAATTTCATTTTTTTTCACACTTTAATTTAGTGTTAAAACCTAGCCTTTTTTTACACTTTTTATACATTTTTACCCTTTGAAAGCACCATAAATACCTACTTTTATTATAAAAATAAATTTAATCTTAAATAAAATTGCTATTTTAAATAATATGAAAACAATTCATTTTAAATGCTGTATAACTTTCTCGTTCGTTTTTAATAAACTATAATCAGTGAGATTAAAAACAAGAAGCAAATATAAAAGCACAAAACAATAAAGAAAGGTAAAGTAAGATGACTTCTGCAATAGATTTATCTAAATTAACGGCAAATGATGACTTAACACCAGTACTTGGTGGATATTGGCCAGGTATACAAATTTACTACCCACCAATTAAGTTTAATCCATTAGATGGAACATACGAGAGTATGGAACAAGCAAAACTTAGATTACAAAAACATGCTTATAAAACAAAAGCACATACTGTACTTTTTGACTTAGAAGATGGCTGTAGACAAAAAGCTATGTCAAGAGAGTTATTAATTCAAGAACTTCCAAAGTTCCCTGAAAGAAACTTTCAAATAGCAGTTAGAATCAACCCATTTAGAACAGATGAGTATGAAGAAGATTTAAAAATGTTAAAACAAATTCACAAATATGTTGATGTAATTGTTTTAGCAAAAGCTGGAGAGGTTTATGGTTCAGCTGAGATTAGAGATTTATCTTCTTGGTTAGTATCTATTGGAAGTAACTTAACTATTCAACCAATTATTGAACACCCAAAATCTCTTCAAATTGCTGATAGATTAATGGAGCATTCAACTGTAAAACACGTTGTATTTGGTATTCATGACTTCTCAAAAGCAATGGCTTATAAAATCACTCCAACAGGATGGATTAATGAGTTAGAAACTTTCTTCAATATGTTAACTATGGAAGCAAGAGTAAAAGGTACAGGTGTAATTGGAGGGGTTGAAGTAATGTTAACACCACACTCTTTACCTGACAACTGTTTAGAGAAAAAAGATATCAGAAGATGGTTAGACTTACATGGGGATGAAGCATCAAGACAAGTTTATGCTCACGCGAAAAAAGAGTATGCTATGGGTCTTACAGGAAAACAAGTAATTACTCCTAATCATATCAATGTATGTAAAGTAGCATTTACACCATCTCCAAAAGAAATAGCAAAAGATGTATCTATCTTAAAAGCAGCTATTGATGCAGATGCACTACTAAGTGGAGCAATTAGATATGAAGGTGAAATGTTAGATCCACCAATGTTTGGTAAGTCATTACAAAACCTATTAAGAGCTTATGCCTTAAGAGCATTACCAAAAGAGGATGAATTATTTGCATTAACAGTATTAAATAAAATGCCAATTCATACATTTAAAGAAAACTGGCCTTATGGTCAAATTTAATAAGGAGTTATAATATGAGTTCAAATATTAAGATTGAAATACCTGAATTCTTAAATATCGGTGTTGCTTGTACATCTGCTCACGTAGGAACAGCAAAAGAAAACAGCACAGCTATGATTATTGAAGATGATAAATTAGGTACTGATGAAATTTCATATAAAGATTTAGCACAAAAATCTGACCAAGTGTGTAACTTCTTACAAGGTTTAGGTTTTGAAGCTAGAGATAGAGTATTAGTTTGTTTAAAAAACTCACTTGCTTACCCTATTTCATTTTTTGGTGCTATTAAAGCAGGAATTATTGCAGTTCCTACGTCAACACTTTTATCAGGTTCAGAAGTTAAATATTTAGCAGAAGATTCTCAAGCAAGAGCAATTGTAATGAGTGCAACTATGTTTGAGAATTTAACACCATACCTTGAAAACTTAGATAACTTAAAAACAATTATTGTTGCAGGTATTGATAGTGTTGCTGAATTAAAGGTGCCAAAAGGAATGAATGTTTATGCTTTAAATGAAATTTTAGAGCAAACAGATACAACTCCTAATCACTATAAATCAAAATCTGGAGAGCCTGCATACTTAGTATATACATCAGGTACTACAGGTTATCCAAAAGGTGTTTTACACTCTCATAGATCACTTGTAGGTAGAACTCCTGCAACTGAATATTGGTTTGATTTTAAAGAAAATGACAGAATCATGCATTCTGGTAAATTTAACTGGACTTATGTACTAGGTTCAGCTTTAATGGATCCTTTATATAATGGTCATACAGTTATTGCTTATGAAGGTGCAAATGACGCTTCTACATGGGTTGATTTAATTAAAAAACATAAATGTACTATCTTTATTGGAGTACCTACAATTTATAGACAAATTATTCAGAAAACTGAATTTACAGCAAAGGATTGTCCATCATTAAGATATTGTATGAGTGCGGGGGAGCATTTATCTGATGAAATGATTGGTTTATGGAGAGATAGATTTAAACAAGACATTTATGAAGCAATTGGTATGAGTGAATGTTCTTACTATATTTCGCACTCAAAAAATAACCCTATTAGACCAGGAAGTGCAGGTTTTGTACAACCAGGACACACTGTAAAACTTTTAAATCCTGAGACTTTAGAAGAAGTAGGATTAGAAGAAGAAGGGATGATTTGTATTGGTGAAGATGATCCAGGATTATTCTTAGAGTATTGGCAATTAGAAGAAGAAACAAGAAAAGCTAGACATAATGGATACTTCTTTACAGGTGATTATGCTAAAAAAGATAAAGATGGATACATCTGGTTTATTGGTAGAAAAGATGATATTATCAATACATTTGGATTTAGAGTTTCACCACATGAAATAGAAAGAGTTGTAAAAACTCATAATGATGTAGCTGATTGTGTTGCCTTTGGTTTAGAAATTGGAAAAGATAAAGTAATTGTTGCTATTGCTGTAATTGGACATGAAGAATTAAGTGAAGAAAAAGAGCAAGAGATTTTAAAATTCTCTCAAGATAACTTAGCTAAATACAAAGCTCCTAAAATGATTTTTGGAATGAGTGATTATCCAAGAACAAAAAATGGAAAAGTTTTAAGAAAACAATTAGTTAAAAATTTACATGATTTATACCATGCAAAAGAATCAGGTGAAGAGATTGTTGAATACAAAGCTAGAAGATCTATGTTATTTGTACCTTCATATAATAAACACAATGTTGAAAAAGCAAAAACAATCTTAGCAGATTCAGTAATCTTTGATTTAGAAGCAATTTTACCAGAACAAAGAGAAGCAGGTAGAGAGACTGTAAGACAAGTTTATAAAGAACAAGGTTGTAAATTTGGTGAATCAGAAAGAGTTCTTAGAATCAATAATCTTGGAAGTGAAGAATTAGCAAAAGATTTAGAACTTGCAAAAGAAATTGAACTAGACGCTTTACTATTCTCAAAAATTGAATCAAAAGAAGATGTATTAGAAGCAGTTAGATTAATTGATGAAATTAATCCAAGTTTAACTTTAATGATTATGATTGAAACGCCATTATCTGTTTTAAATATTCAAGAAATTTGTGCAGCAAGTCCAAGAGTTGCTGTTGTAGTTGCAGGTTCAAATAAATTAGCTAATAGACTTCAAATTGATATTAAAAAAGGTTCAAAAGCTATGTTTAACTACTTATCACAAGTAGCCTTAGCAGCAAAAGCTTACGGAAAAATCGTAATTGATGGACCACATTTTGATGTTCATGATGAATTTGCTTGTGAAGATTCAACAAAAGATGCCTTTAACTTAGGATTTGATGGTAAATCACTTATTCACCCAATTCAAGTTGAGTATATTAATGATATCTTTACTCCTAAACAAAAAGAAGTTGAAGATTATGAAGCAATGATTAATGAATACGAAGAAGCTAAAAAACAAGGTAAAGAAGTAATTATGCATAACAATAAACTTGTTGATGGTTCAAGAATTAAATGGGCTAGAAAAATGATTGCCTTATATGAAACATATAAATCATTAGGTCAAAACCTATTTGGTAAATAAGGAGCTTATAGTGTCTAAAATTAATATTGGAAACTTTTTTGAAGATTTCTCAATTGGTCAAAAAATAGTACACCCACTTCCAAGAACAGTAAGCCAAGGTGATGTATCTTTATACATCGCTTTTACTGGTTCTAGATTTGCTTTACATTCATCTGATGTAGTAGCAAATGAAATGGGATATGAAAAAAGACCTATTGATGATACATTAAACTTCCACTTGACTTTTGGTAAGTCAGTGCAAGATATTTCATTAAATGCAATTGCTAATTTAGGTTATGCTGAGATTTCATTTCCTAATCCAGTTTATGTTGGTGATACTGTAAGTATGACTTCAACAGTTATTGGTTTAAAAGAAAACTCAAATGGAAAAAGTGGAGTTGTTTATGTTCACTCTATTGGAGTTAATCAAAGAGATGAAGAAGTATTAAACTTCAAAAGATGGGTTATGGTTCATAAAAAAGATAAGGAAACTTTAACGGGTATTAAAGAAATACCAACTTTTGCTGAATCAACTCCTATATGTGAAGAGATTAATATCCCAGAAATTAAATGTGTAAATACTGATGCAACGGGTGGTAAATACTTTTTTGAAGATTACGAAAAAGGTGAAAGATTAAATCACCCAGAAGGTATTACTATTGATAATAGTGACCATACTTTAGCAACTAAGTTATACCAAAACAATGCAAAAGTTCACTTTAATGATCACATGATGAAAACAACTGCTATGGGTGAGAGATTAATGTATGGGGGAATTGTAATATCAATGGCTAGAGCTATTTCATTTAATGGTTTACAAAACGCTCAATGGATGTATGCTATTAATAGTGGTGCTCATGCAAACCCTACTTATGCAGGAGATACTATTTATGCTTACACAGAAGTAATAGATACTATTGATCACAAAAGAGACGATATTGGATTATTGAGATTAAGAACAATTGCCCTTAAAAATCAAAAACCTGATGAGATTGAGTCACCAAAAGGTGAAGATGGTAAGTACTTAAAAAATGTTGTACTTGATTTAGATTACACAGTTGTAATCCCAAAGAAAAAAACAAAAAAATAAATTTAACTTAATAAAAGGAAGGAAATTATTATGACACACCCAAACGAAGCACTATTTGAATCTGGTAAATCATTACCAATTATTCCAACTTGTGAGCACTTTGCAGGAAGCGAAAAGCTAATCCTAAAAGGTTTTGAAATGCAAAAAAAACTAGGACCTGTTTTTGATATCACTTGTGATTGTGAAGATGGAGCAGAAACTGGTAAAGAAGTTGAACATGCGCAGATGATCGTTAGAGTTGTTAACTCTGATGCAAATCCTTATGCAATGGCTGGTACAAGAATTCACGATTTTTCTCATCCAGATTGGAGACAAGATGTTGATATTTTAGTTCCTGGTGCTGGTGAAAAATTAGCATATATTACATTACCAAAATCAACTTCTTATGAAGATGTAAAAACTCAAATTGAGTACATCCAAGAAGTAGCTGCAAAAGCTGGTATCAAAAGAGAGATTCCAATTCATATTTTAATTGAAACTCATGGTGCATTACAAGATGTAGAAAAAATCGCTACATTACCATGGCTACAAGTATTAGACTTTGGTTTAATGGACTTTGTATCAGGATACCAAGGTGCAATTCCAGCTATTAATATGAGAAGTCCAGGTCAATTTGATCATAGATTAATTGGAGCTGCAAAAGCAAAAGTTGCACAAGCTGCTATTCAAAATCATGTTATTCCTTGTCATAATGTAACACTTGACCTTAAAAATCCATACCAAACTTACAAAGATGCTGAGAGAGCTAGAAACGAGTTTGGATTCATGAGAATGTGGTCAATTTACCCAACACAAGTACAAGCAATCGTTGATGCTATGAAACCAGACTTCACTGAGTTAGAAGCTGCACAAAATATTCTTTTAGCTGCACAAGATGCTGAATGGGGACCAATCCAGTATGATGGTGAGTTACACGATAGAGCAACTTACAGATACTTTTGGGAATTAGTACAAAGAGCTCACTTCTCAGGTGCTAAACTAATGGATGAAGTTAATACAAGATTCTTCGCTTAAAACTATTAATCTAAGGCCTTGCCTTAGATTAACTTCTTATAAATTACTTAATTTTTTTTCTTATATAACAAAGCCTTTTTTTCCTTAATAATTTCTAGTTAAAATACCTATTATCTACATAGCTGTTAAGAGTTAACACTTTTTTAAAATAAAAATGTTAAGTTCTAATGAAAAAAGATTTTTTTCATAATTACATAGGTATAATATTTACAATTTCTAAAGAAAAGGGAACAAATGAGCGTTATTACAGAACAAGATATTATTGATAGTGTTGCAGGAGCCTGTCAATACATCTCATACTACCACCCAACTGATTTCGTAGAAGGAATGGTTGAGGCGTATGAGAAGGAACAATCAGAATCAGCAAAAAATGCTATTGGGCAAATTTTAATTAACTCAAAAATGTGTGCAATGGGTCACAGACCTTTATGTCAAGATACTGGATCAATCAACATTTTTGTAAAAGTTGGTTTAAATGCTAAACTTGATATTTCAAGAGAATTAGAAGATATTTTAAATGATGGTGTAGCTAAAGGTTATACTGACCCAGATAATACTTTAAGATTCTCAGTTGTATCTGACCCAGCGGGAGAGAGAAAAAACACTAAAAACAATACTCCAGCGGTTATTCATATAAGTGTTGATAACTCTGATAAGATTGATATTACAGTAGCTGCTAAAGGTGGAGGAAGTGAAAACAAATCTAAATTTGCAGTATTAAATCCATCTGATTCAATTTATGATTGGGTTATGGATAATGTAAGACAAATGGGTGCAGGATGGTGTCCTCCTGGTATCTTAGGAATTGGAATTGGTGGTAACCCAGAGAAATCTATGTTATTAGCAAAAGAATCTTTAATGGATCACGTTGATATTCATGAATTAAAAGCAAGAGGTCCTCAAAATGCTCTTGAAGAGTTAAGACTTAAACTTTATGAAGATATTAACAAAGTTGGTATTGGAGCACAAGGTTTAGGTGGGGTTACTACTGTTTTAGATGTTAAAATCTTAGACTATCCATGTCACGCTGCTTCTTTACCAGTTGCTATGATTCCAAACTGTGCTGCTACTAGACATATTCACTTTGAATTAGATGGTAATGGTGCTGCGAAATTTGAAAAGCCTGATTTAGATATCTGGCCTGATTTAGAAATTCCAATGGATACAGTAAAAAAAGTTAACATTGAAGATTTAACAAAAGAGAACTTATCTCAATTTAAATCAGGTGATACTTTATTATTATCTGGAAAAATTTTAACAGCAAGAGATGCTGCTCACAAAAAAATCGTTGAGTACAAAAATGCTGGTAAACCACTTCCAAATGGTGTTGAATTAAAAGATAGATTTATCTACTACGTAGGTCCTGTGGATCCTGTAAGAGATGAAAAAGTAGGACCAGCAGGACCAACTACATCTACAAGAATGGATAAATTTACTAAAGACATGATGGAAATTGGTATCATGGGTATGATTGGTAAAGCTGAAAGAAAACAACCAACTATTGACTTAATTAAAGAGTACAAATCTACTTATTTAATCGCAACTGGTGGTGCAGCTTACTTAATTTCTCAATCAATTAAAGATGCTAAAGTTGTAGCATTTGAAGAACTTGGTATGGAAGCAATTTACGAATTTGAAGTAAAAGACATGCCAGTTACTGTTGCGGTCGACACTGAGGGTGTATCTATTCACACTACAGGTCCTGCAAAATGGAGAACTATTTAATTACAAAGGCTTTTGCCTTTGTAATTAATACTTCTTTTTTTAACCTTATTTGAAATAATACTCCCTCCTAAAATAATCCTTATACAAAAAAACTAAGTTATAACTTTGACTTTAAGAAGATAGATTTATGCTATATTCTTATTCAACAAAAAGATTGATATATTTTATAGGAAAACTCAATATGTTATTAGACGATTTAAAAGATTATTTAGGATTTGCTGTTGCTGGAAATTTTGCCAACCACTTAGGAGAAGCTGGGGAAGCTGATGAATTTTCAGTTATTAAAACAGAAGAAAAAGATGCACCAAAAGGAATGTTTCCTTTTTATATTAAAGGCCATGATTCATTTTTGGGAACATATCCTATTTGTGATGAAGTTATTTATACCCATGGAAGAGAAAATGATAACCTACAAGTAGAAGCGGAAGTTGCACTTATTTGTGACTTTATTTATGAAAATGGGAAAGTAAAAGATATTGTTCCTAAATATTTTTCTGCTTTTAATGACTGCTCTATTAGAATCCAAGATGGAAATAAACTAAGTACAAAAAAGAACTGGGGAGAGAATACAAAAGGTATTTCGCAAGATATTATTGAAATAGATAACTTCACAGAAGATGGAATACTAAATAGATACCATATTGCTTCATTTATAAAAAGAGATGGCATTGTACATGATTATGGAACTACAAGTGCAGTAAAATCATATAGCTATTTCTTTAAACAATTAAAAGATTGGATGATTGACAAACTAAACACTCAAGAAGATTGTGGACCACTTGAAGAGTTAACACAATTTATGACAAATGCTAATGAGGCAAAAGGTATATTAATAGCAGCAGGGGCTACTGCTTATGCTGATTTTGGAAAGAAAAACTTCTTACAAAAAGGTGATGAGATTTTTGTTTATGTTTATGATGCACACTTCCACTCATTTGATGATATGTATAATGATATGTGTGGTATGGATACTTTTTTAAGTAAGTGTTCTAAACTTCATCAAATAGTTCAATAAAGTATAAAAGGTATTTCCTTTTATACTTATTTTCTTAAAACTTTAGTATTTACAACTGCAATACTATTTAAACACCCAAATAACTCGCCAGTTATATCTTCAATTTCTTTTGCTTTTTGTTTTAATTCATCATTACTTGCACAAGAGGCATTTAAAGTCATAAACTCTTGCATTAAAATATGGAAAGTTTCTTTCTTATTTTTCAAGTTTTTCCATTCTAAGGATAAAGTATAAGGTAATTTTTTTCTTTCACTTTCAATAATCCATCGGCCTAGTTCAGTCTCTTCATTTTTAACAATATTTATATGACTATATGTATTTAGTTGTTTGTAGTACTCTTTTTTTAGATTAATATTATTATTCTTATATTTTGATATTTGCTGAATCAAATCTATATCATCAACCATATCATAATATTTTTTATTGATCTTTGTTTTTTTAGTAATCCCTAAAAGTCTTGATGATAGTTGTGCTACTTGATTTGATAACTCACCTATATTTGCTGAAGTTGTTGCATTTTCTTGAGTCATTTTATCCAGATTTGATACAGCATCATTTACTTGTATCATTCCTATTTCTTGCTCTTTTATAGCTGCACTTACATTATCAATAATATTTTTTGTATCAATAATTCTTAAAGATAATTTATCATAACCTTTTATCATATTATTTGCTATATCTTTACCTTCATTGGATTTTAGTGTAGCTTCTTGAACCAAAGATTTAATCTCATTTGCTGCTTGTGCACTTCTACTTGCTAAGTTTCTTACTTCTTGTGCAACTACTGCAAAACCTTTTCCAGCTTCTCCTGCTGTTGCAGCTTCTACTGCTGCATTTAAAGATAATATATTTGTTTGAAATGCAATTTTATCAATCACACTAATTGCTTCACTTATAGCTGTAACCTTATCATTTATTTCATCCATAGAGTTTGATGTTTTACTAGCTAAATCATTTCCTGTTTTAGCTGTGTGATTTAATTCATCTGAGATATCAAGCATTTTTTCTACATCTTTACTACTAGTTTTCATATTACTTGTTATTTGCTCAATTGAAGCTGCTGTTTCTTCTAAAGATGTAGCTTGTTCATTTGCACTAGTTGAAAGATTTTGAGAAGACTTACTTAAAGTAATTGTATTTAAATCTAACTCTCTACCTGCATTTGTAATCATTGCGATTAATTGTGAAATAGATTGTCCCAGTAAAACTGAACCAGCAAATAATGTCCCAAAATCACCATATAAACCATCTTTTTCATTTTCTTTTAATCTTGTATCATAAGCACCTTTTGCATAGCCATCTAAAATTTTATTTATATTGGCAACTTTTGAGCTTGTATTTAAAATCATATCATTAATACTAAGTCTTAAAGACTCAACCTCAGCAGTTGCACCATGTTCTTTAATTTGATATTGTAAAAATCCATTTGATGTTTTTTGTGCTATATCGGAGAGTTCACTTACTACTTTTCTATCTTGTTCTATAATCTCTTTTATTTTTACAATCTGTTTATTCATCTCTTTTGTCATTAGTGCAAACTCATCTGAGCCTTTAACCTCAATAGAACTTAAATTATCTTTTTTTCTTATAACATATAAAAAGAAAGATTCTAAACCTTGTTTAAAGGTATCTAAAGATGTGACAATTTTTTTTGTCATAATAAAAACTGATAAAAATACAAAAATTAATACTGTTAAAATTAAAATGGTAATCATTAAAAAGTTTTCATTTACATTTGAGATTTTATTCTCTATTGTATTTAGAAGTTTATTTGTAACATATAACTCTAATACTCTTAATTTTTCAATTCTATTTAAAGATACAAGCTCCCATTGTTTTAAATTTGCACCATAAATATTTTTTGATAAGGTAGATAAAGATTTGAAAGCTTTAGTATCATCTACTTGAATATATTCATTAATTTCCTCAATACTATTTCCATTGTCTCTTAATTCTTGTATTTGCGATGCCATTAATAAATATGTATCAAAAACTCTTTGAATTTTTTTGATTAGCTTTTTTTCTTCTTTTGTTACACCTTTTATTCTTTTATATGCTTTTAATTTTCTTATTATTGATACGTGTTGTTGCTGAAATTTTTGATAACTTTTTTCATTTCCTTCTAAAACATAGTTTTTAAAACTATGGATCAAACCACCATAACCAGCAAGCTCTTTTATTTGAGTTAATAGACTATCTTTACTATTTTTTATAGATATTAATTGCCTAAACTTTTCTACTTCTTTATTTTCTTTAGAATCTAAAAATTGTTTTAACATCTCTAATTCTTTTAAAGATGAAACCTTTTTGAAATTATCTAAATATGTGTCTTGGGAAGATACTAATGAGCCAAATTCAAAGCCTTTTTTAGTTGTAATTCTATCTACTTCAAATATCTCTCTTAAAACTAAAGACTCTTTATAAGCTTTTTCTTTTATATTTAATAAGGAAAGCAAAGCTTGTGAATACTTTGAAAGCTCAGCTTGAGTAGAAAATGAAACTAATTCATCAAAAAAAGATAAAAGATAAGTACTTAAAGAGGAATAGTATCTATTTGCTTTAAATTCATCAATTTGATTGTTTTTAATTTCTGCTCTAATTTTTGATAATTCTTTAAACTCTTTTCGTAGCTTCACAAGGTTTTCATGTACTTTTTTACCATATAAAGAAGAATCAAAACTATCTAAGAATTTATAAAAGTCTTCTATTTTCTCTTGAGTATTGTTTTTTTGTTCTTCTAGTTTATTCTTAAAACTATTTCCATAAGTAGAAATATAAATTGAAGAATAATATCTTTCTTTTTGAAGCTCATTCAATAAAGAACTAGCTTTTATACTAAAGTTTACATATAGTTTTGATTTATACATAGAATCTTTTAAGCTAAACTCTTTTTGTAAAATACTTACTGATAAAATTACAATACTTAGTATAGGAAAAAGCAAAATTAATAAAATTTTATTTTTTAATTTTAAATTATTCATTAGTACTCCAAGATAAATTTAAAATACTATAGTATAAAAAGTATCAATAGATATTGAACAAAAGTTAAAGTGTAACCGTATTGTAATCTACATATTATTAGTGAGTTATTTATTATTTAGAAAAAATTTTAATTATTTTTTGTAATGAAGAATATAACACAAAAGAGGAAATTTACAAAAAAGAGGAAACTCTTTTTTGTTTTTATAAATCAACTAAAGCTTTAAATTTAACTCCACATCTAGCAAGATTATCAATATTTACATGATTTCGTTCATTTATTTTATCATCTTCTATAAACTGATATTTTACTTCTAAGATAACAGGAGTAGTTTTACTTGGAATTTTATAAGTATCATAATATTCACAAAATAAAGCACTTTCACAAGAAGCAATCATAGGAGGGAATTTTTCCTTTATATTTTGAACTTCAATTTCAAACTCTTCTATTTCACTCTGTCCTTTATCAAGTGGAGTTGCACACTTTTGTACAAGTTCTGCATGCTCTTTTTTAGCAAAACATATCGTAGCTTTTTTAGTTTCATTAATATTGGCAAGGGAATCTTTTGGTGTTCCATCATCTTTTTGACCAATAGCAACTAAAACTAAGGCTGGATTTGAAGAAATAGGAATAAAATAAGAAAATGGAGCACAGTTTAAAATACCATTTTCATCTTCTGTAACTATCCAAGCAATAGGTCTTGGAACAACAGTTCCTGACATTATTTTATATCTATTTAAATCATTTACATCTTTGTAATCTAAAATCATTTACTTCCCTTATTTTTCGTTAAATATACAAAATTATAGCTAAACATTAGAATTAAAAAAAATATTAGTTATGATTTTTCAGACTTAATAAATTTGTGTTTCCAATAGTTATTTATTTACTTTCTAAAGGTAAAGTTATTTTAAAATTGGCACCTTTATATATTTGTTCATCTATTACAAACTCTTCATTTTGAACACTTATTTTTCCATTTAAGTGCTTTTCAATAATCTGTTTTGTCATATATAGACCAATACCCGTACCACTATGCTCATCTTTTGTAGTAAAATGTGCTTTAAAGATATCATCTATAATATCCAAAGGTATTCCCCCTGCACTATCTTTGATATTTATGTAAGCATTGTTTTCATCACTATAAATATCAATAACAATAAATCTATTAGATTCATCAACTTGAAGTAGTGCATCCTTAGCATTATTTAAAATATTTAATATTGCTTGTAATAGTTCATTTTTTATAGCTGAAATATAAACACTATTGTAATTTTCAATTATATTAATATAACTATTTTGCAAAGAAGCACTTGTAAGCGAAAGATTTTTCTTCAATAAATCAACTAAATTGAACTCTTCAATACTTTTACGTTCTCTAAAAAAATTTCTAAAATCTTCTATTGTATTAGATAAATGTTTTGTAGTTTCTACTATCTTAGAAAAGTCTTTTTCTAACTCATCTTTTTCTAAAATATCATACTGCATTTTTAAAGAGTTTCCACTAGCTATTGTGGAAATTGCACTTAAAGGTTGTCTCCATTGATGTGCAATATTAGCTATCATTTCACCCATTAAAGCCATTTTAGATTGACTATAAAGTAATTGGTCTTTTTTTCTATTTTTACGAACTTCTTCTTTAAATCTATTTTTTAATTTATCATTTAACTCTTCAAGTTCTTTTGTCTTTTCTTCAACTTTAAACTCTAAAGAAGCATTTATATTTTTAAGTGCATTTTTTTGGCTTTCTATTCTTAATTTATGTTTTTTTAATAAGTAGTTTAGTTTTGATGAAATAAAGTATGAAAAGATTAAAGCAATTACTAAAAATATTAATACAATTTGAAGCATTTCTTTAATACTTTCTTCTATTTTTTCTTTATTTGAACCTAATATTTGTTCAATATTTTTATCTATATTATTTACATCAATTGCGATTGTTATAAGCCAATCCCAATGTTTTATATAATTTACTACATATAACTTATAATTTTTATCATTTATTTTTTTCCAAATAAAACCAAATTTTTCATTTGACAAGCCTACTCTTGATTTATTCATAAAATCATATATAGACTCTAAAACCTCTTCATTATTTTCATAACTCTTAAAACTTCTATTTATATATTTTTCATCTTTTGAATGTTGTAATATTCTAAAGTTTTCATCAAGAGTTAGAATATATCCATTTTGAGGAATACTCATTAAGTCTAATCTTTTTTTTACTTCATCTTTTGTTATGGTTTCATACTCATCTACATCGACACTATAACCTACAACAAAATTAAGATTTTTAAAGTTTTTTATATATGAAACCTTAAGCTTATCAATTTTTTTATTTAATGAAAATGATTTATTATATAAAATAAACCCCTCTTCTTTATTTTCAATTATATACTTAAGTTTTTGTAAGAACTGTTTATTTGAGTAAAGTTCTGATTCTGAATCATGAATATAATCTGAATTCACTAAATTTAAACCATTTTCATAGCTAAATATAAAATATTTCCCTTTATCTTTTTTTTGTATATCATTCAAAGCCTTTAAAAGCTCATCTTGTATAGCACTTTTTGAAATATTGTTTTTTAAATCAAACCTACTTAATATATTATTAGTAAAACTTATTTTTGATTTTATATTATCTTTTATTATATTTAGAGTACTTGCTTTTTTAAATTTAATATAAGAATTAACAGATTCAACTATTGTTGAAACTCTTAACTCTTCTTGATCTAAAAAATTATCTTTTAATTTATTATAGTCTGTTTCAAATTTTAAATTTGATTTTTGTATATGAACAAAAGTAAGTATTGAAGCTGTTAATATAATAAACACCATAGGTATTATATATATTAAACCTGTTAAGTGTTTCTCTTTAAACATTCTTTTAGATTTTAAACTCTTGTTCTACTTGCTTAGCTAAAAGTTCACCTTTCACACTTAAAGTTGAATCTGAAATATACTCTTGTTTTTTAAGATTTTTTAATAAACGTTTTCCTTCTTTTAGTGAAAAAAGACCACTATTTTCAAGCTTTAAAACTACATCATTTAAAGATTCGTCATCATCTTTTTTCAAAATTCCTAAAAGCAAAACTTTTTCATTTATATCCATGTTTTAATCCTAATAAAATATAGAGCAAATAGCATAAATGCTAAGCCTAAAACAATGGTAATTATAGCAAGTGAAGTTAAAGTTGCCATTAATCCAATAAACAAAGTTGTTATCACACAAGCAATCATAAAGAACATATCATTATAAGAAATAACTCTTCCTAAATACTCATCATCACATTTTTCTTGTAATAAAGCATAAGTAATTGACCATAAAACCGTTGTAAATAAACCTGTCATAAACACAAATATAAGAGATAAATAGAAATTATATTGAGTTAATCCCCAAAGAATAATAGCAATACCTTGAATTATTAATAAGTAGTGAATATTTGTTTTATTTACATACTTTGATATAAAAAATGGTCCTATCATTAAAGCAAAGGCTCTTACTGCATTTGATATACCTATAGCTAAAGGTACTGCAATTACATATTTATACTCATTTTTTGCTAAAAGTGTAACTAAAGTATCAAAAGAGGTAAGTCCTACACTTGCATGTAAAAAAATCAAGTGCATTATCTTTGGATTTTCTTTTATATAAAAAAAGCCATCTTTTATTAAAGCAAATATTTTATGTTTTATTTCGCTTTGTTTTACTTCAAAATCAATTCTAAGTAGTACTAAAAGAGCCACTAGAAAAAATCCTGCATCAATTATAAAAGCTGTTCTAACTCCAACATAATTTACGACAACACCACTTACACCCATTCCAGCAGAATATGCAAAAGACCATATTATCGAATGAATTTCATTTGCTTTTTGTAAGGCTGGTCCTTTTACTAACTTAGCAAGTAATGACATCTCCGTTGAGAAGAACATAGAAGCACAACTCATTCTAATAAATATAAATATCATTAAAAGCCAAATTTCACTTTTATCATCAATAAAAAGAAAACAAAGTGTCATTAAAAGTTCAACACTTAAAAGAGCAACCATTAAATTTTTAAGTTTAAACCTATCAATAATTGCCCCTGAAAATGGAGCTATTAATACTGCTGGTAAAAAGTGCATTGCTGTAACAACAGCAATAGCAAGTTCAGAAGAGCCAAACTGTACAAGCATAGTATAAATAGCAACATTTGAAAACCACGCTCCAAAATATGCTATTAATTGTACAGCTGATAAATCTCTAATTACTTTATGTTTTGAAAATAACTCACGATAATTCAATTTGGATTAAAACCTCTTGATACATTGCAGAAAAAGAATCTTCATCTTCTTTATTTACAGTTAAGTAGTTTACATATTTATTTCCAGCATAGAAAAATGCACAGTTTTCTTTTATGTCATTATTGATTTTTACTTTAAATTTTGCACTTCCATATTTTGAAGAAATCTTAACTTCTTGATTATCTTCAAAACTACTTTTAGAATTTAGATATACAAAATTATCACTATTAAACTGTGAATTTAAAGATTTTTTACTTTTTGCAGTTATTAAATAATAGTTATCGTCAGTTTTATCTTTATATAAAGGTTCAATATCAACCTCTTCTATAAACTCAAAAGTTTCAAATTTTTCATATTCTACTTTATTATCTTTATAATATTCTAATATTTCATCTTTTTGCATCAAAGGTTCATAAGAAAATTTTTCAATTAAATATTTTGCTAAATCATATTCATTTATTGTTTCTTTTAATGGTTCATTTACAATTTCAGAAATAGCAATATTTTCATGTCCATAAGATAATCTAACATCTTCTTTACTTAAAAAATCAGAAGAAGGAATAATAAGATTTGCATATTCACAAGTATCATTATTTGTTGTACCAAAAAAAACAACAAATGTATTTTTAAGCCCGTTTATCACAGCTTGCGTATTAGGTGCAGATACAACAGGATTTGCTCCTTGAATAAATACTAAATCATAAGCAGAAAAATCTACACTAGGAACAGGGATTTTTTTATTTTTCCCTTTAACTTCAAACTGTTTTTCATAGCCATAATTTGAATCACTTAAGTACCATACTCCACCTGTTTCTTGCTTATAAATACCTAAAAACATTGCAAAACCATCAATACATCTCATGATTTGAGAACCTTCAAAATATTTTTGAACCCCAAGCCCTAAAACTATTGATACTTTTTTATTTTCTATAATATCAAAAAACTTATATGCATCATCAAGTGCAATTCCTGTAGTAGCTTCATAAGATACTAAAGGTCTGTTTTTAGAAATATCAAAAAACCAATCATGCCCTTCACTATTGTCTTCCAAATACTCTTCATCATCCAATCTATTCATAAAAGCTAATCTAGTTAAATATAAAGCTAACTCGTAATCAGTTTTAGGATTTAGTTGTAAATGAAGTTCTGATTTCTTAGCAATTTGTGTTTTTATTGGATCAATTGTAATAAATATCTTATCTTTTACAAGCTTATATATATGAGAAGAAGTTTCAGTAAAATTTCTACCCCAAACTATAATCACATCTGAATCAATTAAATCTTGAATTGGAGGATTTTGTACACTTCCTCTACTAGCTTCAATACCAGCACCTCCACCTCCATCACATAAGCTACCTTTTGTTAAAACAGCTCCGTGTTTAGCAAAGAAGTTTTTAGGAGCACTTTGCATTACACCTAAGTTTCCACTTCCCTTGTAATATAAAGTAGAACTTGAAGGTGTAGTCTTTAGTTTTTTCTCTAAAATATCTAAAGACTCTTCCAAAGAGATATCTTTTCCTTCAAATTTTGCATTTTTTAAATTATCTTCTTTTAATAAAGAAGCAAAATTAACACATAATCTACCATTTGTGATTTTATTTTCTTTTGAACCTTTTATAACTCCTTCATTACTTACTGCTTGACAAGTATCATAACAGTCTAAAGGACAGGCTACTTTTTTATTTAAACTCAATTTTTACTAACCTTGAAAATGTTTTTACCTTATCTACAATAATTTCTACTTTATATGATGAAATATGTGATGAATCAGCAACAGAATATATTTTATTTATTTTTATATCTGATTCTTTTCCATCTAAAAATATTTTTTTATTTTTTATAGTTTCAATACTTGAAATTGGCACAAAAAACTCTAGTTTACCTTTTGATAAATCTTGTGCTTCATATAAAAGTGTTCCAGGATTTACATAATCCCCTTTTTTTACTGCGATATTAGATATATAATTTGATTTTTCAATCAACCTTTTTTTTGAAATTGTATCTTTTAAATTCTCTATTTTTATAATAATATCTGCTTTTGATGATTTTAAATTTACAACTTTTAATTTTTGAGAGTCTTTTTCAAAAGCAGGCTTTGAAGATACTCTTTTTAATCTATCATAGTTTTTTTGTTCAATATTAATCATTTCATTAATATATGAAAGTTTATTTCTTGATTGTTCTAAATCTATTTTATCTACATTTGAATCTATTTGAACAATTAAAGAATCATTTGCTTTTGTTCCTTCAACTTCATCATTTGTATAAATAACTTTTCCTGAAACTGAAGATTTTATTTTATAACTATTCACTGGTTCTAATTTTGCATAATATTCACTTGCAAAAACTGAACCAACAAAAAACATACATATTAACAATGCTCTCATTTATTATCCTTTTAGATTAAGTCTTCTTAAAAGCTTTATAATATCTTTTTTTAAAATATCAACATCTTTAGTATTTTCTAAATTATAAATCAACTCATCTAATTTTGGGTCTTTATTTATATAAACACTCAATATTTTCAATAGTTCATTAGATGATTTTGTTAATTTAACCTTCTTAATTAAAGGCATTTCATTAAGCTTTTTAGAGTTTCTTAAATTTATAACATAATAATATAAACCTAATGTTAATAGTGTTGATATAATACCTAAAGAAAAGTATATTAACTTATCTTTTAAAGAACTTTCTTCAATAATCTTAACTATTTGTTTCTCTTTGAACTCTTTTACTTCTTTAGGTAGCTTTTCTAAAACAGCTTTATTTAAAGAAGAATCACTTACCTTTGAATCTAAAATATCTATATATATTTCTTTTGTTTTTTTTGTAAATACTTTATTTGTTTTTTTATCAAAATAACTAAGAGAAAAAGAAGGAATAGTATAAGATTTATCAGATACAATTGTATAAGTTTTTTTATAAGTACCTTTATTTTTATTATCTATATACTTAGTTTCTATTTTAGGCTTATTAGAATAGATATTTACATCTGGAATTTCTAAATTAAAATCTTTTATATCATCAAAGTTACCATGTCCTACTATTTCGATAGTATAATTTATAGCTTCAAGACTTTTAGTTTGAGATTTATTTACATTTGCCTTTATTTCAAAATTACCAATAAGATTAATATTTTTGGGAAGTTCTTTTACTTTAAATTTCAAAGCATTTGAATATATTCTTTCTTTCGATATCGAATTTGAAAAGAATGAAATACTTCTACTACTATTATCTACATATTGAGTATCTATTCTTAAAGGTTCAATTACTAATTCTCCTGCTTTTTGAGGGAAAAGTAAAAATTTCAATTCTGTAATAGTAAAACCATTTTCTTCATAACTATTTTGATAATCAAGTTTTTTATACCAAAAATTTTTAAAATCAGGATTAATAAAAGATAAATCTAAGATTTGTGTTTGTGTTTTATATTTAAATTTTAATAATAGTTCAAAACTTTCTGATACATATAGATTTTTCTTACTACTTGATATCTCAAAATCAAAAATATTTGACTTACTTTTTTGAGGTAAAGATAGTTTTATTTGTTTTTCTTGTGTTTTAAACTCTTTACTATCAACTATAAAGTTTAATGGGGGAAATACAAAATCTTTTGTGGGATAAATAGAATATACTCTATTTATTTTTTTACTTATTGTTGAATTTATAATAGAAGTAGATGATGTATTAGAAATAATAGAAGTTTTAAAACCTGCTATTTCATCTAGTTTTGGAAACTTTATATTTTCACCTTCTACTTCAATGTTAAAAATACAAGGTTCATCTTTTATACAAATAGAAGGTAAATCTAATTTGACATCAGCAAATAAACCATTAAGAAAAAGAAAAAAAAGAAATATAAATCTAAATTTTTTCATATCTAAAATTCCAATGTTCCTTCAATAGCGAAATTAGCTTTAGAATCAAGTTCCGCATGGGATAAAACTGCCACTTGTAAACCAAATTTCTCATATATTTCTGAAATTCTTTTTCTAAGTGAAGGATCAACAACCATTGCTACTTTACTAAAACCTTTTGCTTCTATTTGCTCTATTAAATCTTTTGTATGAGTAACTAAATTATTAATTTCTGCAATTGATAACATAAGTTGTGTAGCTCCATGTTGATCTTGGATTTTACCAATGAACTGTTGCTCTAACTCTGGTTTAATAGTAATAATATGTAAAATACCATCATTATCAACAAACTTCTGTGTAATTAATCTATAAAGCTTTGATCTTACGTGTTCTAATAAAACATCAGGAGCTTTTGTAAATTCTGCTATATCAGCAATTGCTTCTACAATTGTTAACATATCCACAATAGGTATTTTTTCATGAAGTAAATCTTTACATACTTTTAATAAAGTACCATAAGAAGTAACTTTCATAGCTTCATCTACAACAATTGGGAAATCTTTTTTTAATCTATCAATAATATCAACAATATCTTGTCTTGTAATAATATCCTCAGCATGCTTTTTGATAATTTCAGAAATATGAGTTGATATAATTGTAGGTGCATCAACTACTGTAAATCCTTTCATTAATGCTTCTTCTTTTAAATCTTGCGAAATCCAAGTTGCATCTAAATTAAATACAGGTTCCTTTACTTTTAAACCTCTTAGTTTTTCACTACCTAAACCACCCATAGCAAGTAGTTTATCAGTTTCAACTCTTCCTTTTACTAAAGGAATTCTTTTTAAATACAATTGATATTCATTTGGTGCTAAAGAAGCGTCATCAGATATTCTAATTTGAGGAATAATAAAACCTAATTCCCCTGCTATAGTCTTTCTAATTGCTTTTATTTTATCTAATAACTCTGAATTTCCTTGAACTAATTGAAGTAGTCTAATTCCAAGCTTTAACTCTAATACTTCTAGCTTCATTATAGTCTCAATATTCTGTTCTTCATTAGCAGCTGATGCTTGTTTTTTCTTTTCTTTGATAGTTTCAACATCATCTGACATTCTTGCTTTTGGTTTAAGCTTATCCGCTTCTTGAGTTTTAAAGAATCTTGTAACAGCATTATCTTGCTCATTTTCAATCATGCTTATAGTATAACCTATAAAGATCATAATTGAACCCATTACAATTAAAATACCTGTTGGAAAACCTGGAACAAAACCAAATAAAATCATTCCTATTCCAACTAATACTAAAGCTTTAGAGTCTTTTACAAGTTGCATAACTGATTGATTAGCAAACTTATCTTCATCCATATTTGAACGTGTAATAATAATGGCCGTTGCTGTTGATAATATAAGTGCAGGAATTTGAGCTACTAATCCATCTCCAATAGTTAAGATTGTGTATATCTCACCACTTTGAGCTACAGTCATATCGTGTTGAAATAAACCTATTAATAGTCCACCTATTAGATTTACAAGAGTAATAATAATACCAGCAACAGCATCACCTTTTACAAACTTTGAAGATCCATCCATAGCACCATAAAAATTTGCTTCTGAAATCAAAGACTTTCTTCTTTCTTGGGCTTGTTTATCATCAATAAATCCAGCATTTAAATCAGCATCAATTGCCATTTGTTTACCAGGCATAGAATCAAGATTAAATCTTGCTGTAACTTCGGCAACCCTTGTAGCACCTTTTGTTACAACCATAAAGTTAATAAGTACCAAAATAATAAATACAATAATACCAATAACCATATTTCCACTAACAACAAACTCACCAAATGCAGAAATTATGGAACTTACAGCATCAGGACCATTATGTCCTTCGCTTAAAATTGATCTTGTTGTAGCAATATTTAAGGACAGTCTGAATAGTGCTAAAATAAGTATAATTGTTGGAAAAGTAGTTAAGTCTGAGGGTTTATGAATATATAATGATATTAATAAAATTAATAAAGATAAAGATAAAGATATTACCAAGAAGAAATCTAATATACCCTTAGATAAGGGAACTATAATAATTACTAATATAGATACAAATAATGCAACTACAAATAAATCTTTCGATAATATCTTTCTAATGTTCATTTACGACTTTAACTTTTTATTTTAAATAACTATCTAATAAAATTAACTAATGATAATTCACTAGTTTTTTGAATTGTTGAATATAATGCTGTAAATGTTAATTCAAGTGCTTTTGCTTCCATAGCAACTTTACCTAAATCAACTCCTGCAATCTTTTGAAACATAATATTATATTGTGTTAATTTAGCAGAATTTTTTTCCTCTGAAATTTCAAATACTTTGTTTCTACCACCTAGCTCTGCATGAGCAACATTTACTGCATCATAAGCAGCATTAATATTGTTTAAACCTTCATCTAATAAAGTATTTGCTTCTGCTGTAGTAATTGGATTACCATTTGAATCTACTTTATTTAATGAATTTACTATTGAATCAAGTTCATCAAAAATATTTGTTTTAGCTTGAAATTTTGTACCATCAACATTAGGTGTAGTTATTTGATATGGAAATTTTGTTGAATTTGCACCTGTATTTGCACTAACTGTTAACTCTTCAGTTGTTGCATTTCCATTAAAATCATATTTAACTAACTTTGTAGGAGTTGTTAAAGAATCAGGCTTCCACTCAAAACCATCTTGATCTACAATTCTTTGAGAAGTTGAAAACTCTAATGTATCAGCTTTAGTTGCTATATCCGTTGGATACATCATCATATCAAAACCATTTACACCTTTTTCTCTATAAGAACCCTCATCAACTGCAATTTTTCTTAAATGATTATCTCCATTATAAGAAACTTTTCCTGTAGTAGGATCTTCTGTAAAAGCTGGGATTGATGAATCAGAACCAGAAAATAAATATTCACCATCTATTCTTGTATTTGCAAGATCTAACATATTTTGTTTAACACCTGCTATACTTACAGCAATTGCTTTTTTACCTTCATCTGTTGTAGTATCAGTATTCGATTTTAAAAGCTCACTTTTAACTTGTTCTAAAAGACTTTTTATCCCTGTAACAGCAGAATCAGAAGCTTTATTATGAATAGTTGTTTTATTCAATTGAGCTTTTATTCCTTCAAAAGTTCTAATTTTATCTTCTGTAAAAATTTGTCTTGTAAAAAGTACCGCATCATCACTACCATTATCAATTATTTTACCACTAGATTTTTGATAAGAAATTCTTTCTTGCTCAGCATTTAACTTATCTAATCTATACATTGTAACTTCAGTTTGATTTATCATTGTAATACCTTTCTGAACATTTGTATAATTTCATTAAAATTATATTGTTCTTGTGTACCTTGAGTTAAAAACTCTCGTATTTGTTCTTTTTTAGCCATAGCCTCATCTAATTCAGGATCCATTCCTGGTTTATATGCACCTACTCTCACTAAAACTTCATTTTCTTTTATTAATGATAATACTCTTTTTAACTTTAAAAAGCCATTATAATGCTCTTTATCTACAACTTTATCCATAACCCTTGAAGCTGATTTAAGTAAATTTACAGGAGGATAAAAACCTTGTTCTGTTAGCTCTCTTGTTAAGACAATATGCCCATCAAGAATTGATCTACTTTGATCAGCAATAGGGTCATTCATATCATCTCCATCAACTAGTACAGTAAAAAAGGCTGTTAAAGATCCTTTTTCATTATTTCCTGCACGTTCCATCAATTGAGGTAAAAGAGCAAATACTGAGGGTGGATATCCCCTACTTACAGGTGGTTCACCAGTACTTAAGCCTATTTCTCTTTGAGCCATAGCAAACCTTGTAACTGAATCCATCATTAATAAAACATCATGTCCCTTATCTCTAAAATATTCAGCAATTGCCATAGCTGTAAAGGCCCCGTATTTTCGCATAAGAGCAGATTCATCTGAGGTTGCTGCAATTATTACAGTGTTTTCTAAATTATTATCCAGATTATAATGAATAAATTCAGGAATTTCACGACCTCTTTCCCCAATAAGTGCAACTACTTTTATTTGTGCTTCACAACCTTTTACAATCATTCCCATAAGTGTAGACTTACCTACCCCTGAACCTGCAAAAATACCTACTTTTTGTCCTTTTCCAGAAGTAAGCATAGAATCAATAGATTTTACTCCTGTTGAAAATCTTTCATCAATTATTCCTCTATCCAAAGGAGCCATAGAAAGCTTATTTATAGCAGATGTTTCATGTAAATCTTTTATCTTACCTTTATCATCAATAGGCTCACCTAAGGCATTAACTACTCTTCCAAGTAAGCCATAACCACATTTAACAGATAAGCCTTCTTTTTGTAAATAAACCTTGTCATGTATTCTAAATCCATCAATAAAAGAAAAAGGTACAATTGTAAAGTCAGCCCCATTAATAGAAGCTATCATTCCAAGAACTGTATAAAGATGTTGTACCGATTCAATCTTTACAATATCTCCAACTGCAACTTCAAGACCTGTTGCCGTAACTGTTGTAGTTGAAATATTTTTTATTCGCCCAAAAGCAATAGATAAATCACTTGAATCAATATTATTTATAAGCTTATCTAAATCCATTACATCTCATCACACATTTTTTTGTATAAACTATCAACTGTACCATTAACCTCTTTACATTTTAAAATATACTCTTGCTTTTTTGTTTGATTATTTAAACTATTATAAATATTTATTAAATCATAATAAACTTTAACCTCATCATTAGGCTTAATTCTTCTTGTATTTTTTAGACCTTCCAGTAAATAATCTTTTGATTTTTGAATATTATTCTCATCTTCTTGTAGTTTAGCCAAAGACATTTCCACAAAAGGAGAATAAACAAAAGCATTTATTTCTTTTTGTTTTTCATAAAGTTTCTGTAAAAACTCAACAGCTTTATCTTTTTTTCTATGTTTTAATAAATAAAAATAGTAATCATAATAAAAATCTACAATAACTGGATTATTTTTATTTTGTTCAATAAATTGTTTATTTCTTGTTGCATAAGAAAAGAATTTATCTAAAGATAAAGTATCATTTTGATGTTTTATGATTTTATATCTAATTAAAAACTCTTTAGAAAGAATATCTTTATTATTTACCATCTCAACTTTAGCAGAAAAATCTAAAGCTTCATCATATAAACCTAAAGCTAAAGCCATTTTTTCTAAATATAAATATATATTTGCATCTCTACTTGTATTAAAAGTGTTTTTTATTTGAGTATAAGCTCTTTCATAAGGTACATCAATTAAACATTGAAAAAATTTATATTTTACACTATCATCTTCAATTAATCTTTCTAAAGTTGAACTTCTAGCTGTTTGAAGTGCATCATGAAGAGTAAAGCATTGGTCATCATTTAATAACATTTTTATTCTATCTATATTAACTTCATCAAAAAGAACAGTCATTGAATCATAACCAAATCTTCTAGCAATTGTATCTGAAATAGTTCTGTAAATTTTTTTCTTTCTTAAAATTTTATCAAATTGTTTACCCTCTTTTTCATTTATAAGCTCTTGTAATAAAGCCTTTTGTTGCATAGACTCTGAATTTTCATACTTCTGTGAAACAACTGTTGTTTTTAAAATATTTTGTCGCATTAATATTTCATCAATATACATTTTTGCTTTTTGGAAATATGCCCCTTGTGAATAATCATTTATGATATCTTCATATAAAGCTTTTGCTTTTTCTAAGTAATAGTTTGTTCCATCATACATTAACATATATGTATTTGCTAATTTAAATTTAAAATCCTCAATTGATTCTTCTTTTGTTGTTCTATTTAAAAGCTCTTTTAAAATATTAGCTGCATGTCTTGGCATATTTGCTTTTATTAATTTATTTATTTTTTTATTTGCTAAATAAGAATCATTAGCATAGAAGTCTATATTATTTTTTAATACCTGAGATATTAATTCATTTGCTTTATCAAACTCTTCTGTAAAAATATATAAATCAAAAAGTTCATTTGCTACAATAGTAGCTACTTCTTTATCTTTTGTTTTAGTTAATATTTCATATAAAATTCTAATAGCCATTTTTGGCTCTTTTTGATATTTATAAACCTTCGCAAGAGCGATTTTACCTCTTGTTTTAACTATTTTATCATTAAAGTTATTAACTATTATTTCAGCAAAATACTTAGCATCTTTTGATCTATTTGATTCTAGTTTTAAATCAACCAATAACTCATAAGCCCTTGGTAAATCATACTCATTTATTTTAGAAGAATTAATAGCTTCTTCTAAAACTTTTGCTCCATCAACAATAAATCTTTTTGACTCTTTTTTTAATGATAATTCACTATAAAGAAGAATAATATCAGAGTTTAGAACTTTTAATCTATTTTTATCTTTAAAGCTTTTAATCTGAGCATAAGCTTCATCAACTTTCCCATCTTTAGCTAGTTGTCTAGCATTTTGTATTAAATCAAAACCATCACTTATTTTTTGTTTTCTTTGTTCTGAAATTTGAATACCTGAAGAGTTAATAAAACTATAATAAAAATCTTTTTTTGCATATAAAAAATTTACAATTAGAAAAAATATAATTAAAAATTTCAAATCTTACCTTTTATTCTTTTTTAGTTCATAAACATACGAGAAAATTTCTGCCAAAGTCTTATAAAATTCACTTGGAACTTCTTGATCAACTTCAATTTGATCATGTAATGCCCTTGCTAATGCAGGATTTTCAATAATTGGAATATCATTCTCTTTTGCAATGTCTTTAATTTTTATTGCTAAAAAGTCAATTCCTTTTGCAATCATTTTAGGTGCAGAATCTACAGTATTATCATATTTCATAGCTACAGCATAATGAGTTGGGTTCGTAATTACAACATCAGCATCTGGTACATCTGACATCATTCTTTTTTGAGCCATTTGCATTTGGATTCTTCTAATACGCCCTTTTACTTGTGGATCTCCATCCATATTTTTAAATTCATCTTTAATCTCTTGCTTACTCATCTTAAGAGACTTCATATAATAATGTCTTGTAAAATAAAAATCAATTATAGCAAAAATAATTATAATAAGAAGTATAGCTGCTAAAAAATAGCTAGTAAGCTCAATCATAGAATTAATAGTACCAAGTGTTTCTTGATTCATCATAGCAAGCATCATTTCACCTGTGAAAAGAAATAAAACAACCATCACTGCAACAATTATTAAAAGTTTCATTGTTAATTTGAAAGCTTCTATTAACTTCTTTACTCCAAAAACATTTTTCATTCCCTTTATAGGATCTAGTTTTTGTAAATCAAGTTTTATAGGTGTTACAATCATTCCAAATTGTACCCAGTTAAAAACTAATGCTAAAATAAATACTAAAATAAACATGGGAGCTAAAGCTTTTAGTGTTGCCATTGTTACAGAATAGGTTAAGGAATAAAAAATTGTATTATCCATTTCTTGTCCTATTAAACTATAACAAAACAACATTAGTTTTTTTATTTCCAACATTGAAGATGATGAGAAAAAAAGTAAATATAAAGAACCAAAAAAAAGTATAGCAGCACCCGTTACTTCCATAGACTTAGCTACATTACCTTCCTTTTTAGCATCTTCTATTTTTTTGGGTGTGGGTTCTTCTGTTTTATCATCTTCATCAGCCATATATTATCCTACTATTGAAACTTTGAAAGGAAATAATTTGTAAAAGTTTCTGTAAAAACTTCCATTCCAAACATTAAAAATAAAAAAATTAAACCAAACTTCATTTGAAAAGTAATTACAAAAGGAGAAAAAGCTGGCATTGACTTTGTACCATACCCATAATATAAATCCATAATAAAACCTATAAAAAATAATGGTAATGCAAAGGCAAAAGCAAATGTAAACATTCTTTTTACCTCATCAATAGCTAATTGTATTCCATCATAAGAAAAAATATCAAAAGAACCTAAATGAACCATAGAAAAACTTTTTACTAGCATAACAATAGTCATTTCATACATTCCTGTTTGGAAAAATAAAGCCACAATTATCCAATATAATAACCTTGAAACTAAGCCCTCTTGTGAACCAGTAGAAGGGTCAAACATCATTGCCATTGATAAAGCAGTTGAATAACCTACAAAATCACCAATAATCCTAACTGCTGCAAACATAATTTGAAAAAGTAAAGAAGCTATTGCTCCTAAAGTTATTTCTGATATTAATCCTAAAATAAAAGTATCTTGAGTAATAGCTGTAGTTACATCAACAACAGGAAATAAAAAAACAGTTATATAAAAAGCAAATGCTATTCTTATTCTTACACTAACAGCAGCATCTCCAAATATAGGCATAAAAGCAACAAATGCTAATATTCGTCCAAGCAAAAGTAAAAATTCATAAACTACATTTTCATTTAGTAACGATAGAAAAGCTTCCATTTAATACTTACATATAATCTAATTTTTTATCATCAGTTTTATTATTTTCTCTTGCTTCTAATATACTTCTTGTATCTGAACTATTTTGTGTGTTTCTATTTTGATTTTTTTCTTCTTGATTATTTGATTGATTTCCACTATTTTCATTTGAATTAAAATCTAGGTTAAAAGTTGTTTCTTCACTGAATGTTTTATTTAATACATTTCTTAAACCACTTTGATTATCTACAAAAGCTTCTAAAGTAGAATTATTTGAAATATTCATACTAATACTTATAGCATTATCTTTATCACTTTTCATTACAATAGCAATTGAACCTAAATTAGAAGGATTTAAATTAATTCTAAATGCAGTAACAGGAGGCTTATAGTTTTCATACATTTGTCTAGCTACATCAGACATCATTGTTGACATCTGCTGTCTTGCTCCAATTATTCTAGCTTGAATACTTTGAGCCAAAGATGGATTAACATTTACAGTTACTTCCTCAACTTTTGTCTGTGTTGAACTATTTACTATTGTTTCAGTAGCTTTTGAAAGATTTGCATTATCAATACTTTTATTAATAATATTTCTAATTTCATCATTTTTAACACTATTACTCATAGCAAGTTTATCTAAAAAGTTTCTTCTATCAGTATATGCACTATCATTTACTTTTATTTCTTGCTGTTTAGATACGTCTACCTCTACTTTTTGAACATTTAAATCAAGTTTATTTCCACCTTGTTTTACATCTTCAATATTTTTAGCATCTTTTACTTGATTTATAGCTTCGCTTTTATTTACTAAAGAACTTTTATTTGCATTATTTCTTTGAGTACTTAAATAAATATTTGTTAAAAACTCTTTTGAATCATTGGTATTTTTAACAACAGAACTTTGATCATTTTTATTTATTTCTATGTTAGATTTAACTTCATTAATAGTTTTCTTTTCATTTAACTGCTTACTATCATCAACTAATTTATCAAGCAATGATTTTTCTTCTTTTTTTACATCACTTTTTAAGCTATTTGTATTTTGCTCAATATCCTTTTTTGAGATATTAATATTTTCATTATTATCTTGAGTCTTTAAAGAAGCAAGTTCATTTGCAACTTTTTTATTTTTTACTTTGCCTGTTTCTTCAAATAAAGCTTCTTTATTAGTACTTTCATTTTTAGACTCTAATACATTTTCTTGATTAGTACTTATATTTTTATTCTTAGAAGTAATATCTTTTTCAATATCTTTTACTTCTACTTTATTATCTTGTGTTTCTACTTTTGAATTAGCCACTTTACTATTGTCTTGACTAACTATTTTCTTTTCATTTTCAATTTTAACATTAGTTGTTAAATCACTTTTTTCAAACTTATTATTTTGAATAGTTTCAGATTGATTTAAACTCTCATCTATATTATTTGTTTCATCTATTTTCAGAACTTTTGAAATATCTTTATTTACTTTGGATTCAGTAGTTTTTTCTTCATTTTTAGTATTTAAAATACTCTCTTCATTTTCATTTATTTTTTTTACATTTTTATTTAGATCTATCTTTTCAATTGTTTGCTTCTCTTGCTTTTGCTTATCAATTTTTGAAATATCTTGACTATTATTATCTTTAGTATCCAGTTCTTTTAATAAATCATTTACTTTTTCATCTTTATTATCAACAAGTTTTTTTGAATCTATTTTAGAATCATCTTTATTTAAATCTTTTTTTATTTTATCAATATCTGATATATTTTTTCTAGAAGATTTCTCTTCTGTATTACTACTGTCAGTTTTTTGATTTTCTTTAATATTTACAAGTTCAGAATTTTTATCACTAAGTTCTTTTTTATCTACTTTTTTTTCTTTTATAACTTCATTTGTATTTTCTAATTTACTTTGTTTATCTAAATTATCAATTTTATTTTGTTTTTTTAAGTCTTTTATTTCTTCTTTAACTTTAGCAGTAACATTTGTTTTATCTTCATTTTTAGAAGATATTAATTCTTGTGTTTTTGATATATTAGTTTTTTCTTTAGAGTCTTTAATATCAAATTGATTATTTTTTTCTTGAGTTTTTGCTTCAACAATTAACCTATCAAGTAAAGAAGATGATTTTGGTGATGTATTTTGTTTTTGATTTTCATTATCTTCAACTTGATTTGTTTCTAAGTTTATGCTCTTTTTATTTTCTAAAGTATTACTCTTTGAGTTCTCTTTTTTATTAGTATTTTCTTGTGTTAAATTTTGAATATTTGTTCTTTGTGTATCATTTTTTGAAGTTTTAACAGTAGTTTCATTTTTTTCTTTTATTTTTTCTTGAACTAAAGAAGTATTTGTTTTATCTTCTGTTTTACTAGTATCTTCTTTCATTCCACCTAACATAGAATCAAAAAGAGACAGTCCTTCTTTTTTTTCACCTTTTATAGAACTTTTGCTACTAGATGAGGCTTCATTTATATTTGTTTGTTTTGATAAAAATTCAACTTGTTTGCTCATAATCTATGCTTTCAAAATATCTAAAGTTTTAGTATCAATATTTTTATGGGTATTAAATGCTGCAACATTTGACTCATAAGATCTCATTGCTTCAATTAAATTTACCATTTCAATTACAGGATTAATATCTGGATAAGCTACGTAGCCATCTTCATTTGCATCAGGATGATGTGGTTCAAATCTCATAACTGGTTTTGCATCTGATTCAACAATAGATTTAACACCAACTCCTCTTAAAGCAACTTCTGTTTGTTCTTTACTACTCATTTTATCTAATGCTTGAGCACTATTGTTATTACTATTTGTTTTACCAAGTAAGATATCTTCAAAAACTACTTCTTGTTTTTTATAAGGTCCGCCTTGTTCTGTGTGCGTTGTTTTAGCATTTGCTATATTTGCACTAGTAATATTTATTCTTGTTCTTTGAGCACTCATACCAGAAGTTGCTACATTATATCCATCAAAAAAACCCATCACTAACTCCTATTATATTTGCATTCTCATAACTTCTTTATAGGCATTTAAAGCTTTATTTTTAACTTCTAAACCAAGTTTCATAGAAAGTTCTGCTTCTTCAATTTGCTGAACTGCTTGTTGAAGATTAGTTACTTTTCCACTTGCTATTTCTTCCATAGCCTTATAACCTTCTAACTGTTCTTTATTAACTTGAGATACTGCATCATTTAACATATTTGAAAAAGAATTATCTTTTTTATTGTTTAAAGGTGTATTATCTTTTAAAGAAAGGGGATTAATTGTGTCTGCAATTGAAGATATTTTCATCTAAATTCCTTTAGCTTACTTTTTGTTTTTGTTGTAATTTTTCTTCCGCTTTTACTATATCTTGTACATTTAATTCATTTAACATAGCATCTATTTTTTCTTCATTATAATTAAAATCTAATTCAGCTTTTCTATCTTCTAAACTAAAAAAAGAAATTATTAAAGATAACATCATATTACTAATACCTTTAAGTATAACTGTTACACCAATTATACCTAAAATCATTTCATAAGGAGTAAACAACTCAATATTAACTACAAAAAATATCACTGTAGCAAAAAAGCCAGTAGCAATGTATAATCTAAACACACCACTGTTTATAACATTTTGGGAGAATCTTTCTACTACCATGTTACTCTTTTGTTTTTAACAATAAAAAAAGTACAAATATTAATATGTTCTTGCACTTTGATTTACCTTTAGTGAATATTTTCTAATAAATAGTCAATTATCACCTGCAATTGTTTAGTAGAATCATCTTGAATAAACTCTTTTGTAAAAAGTTTTCTCAATCTTCCAGTCGTTGAAATGTTAGCAGATGTTGAAACGTTACCTATATATTTTACCATAAAATCTTTACTTAGTCTATTTTTTTTTGCCAAATTAACTAAGGAATTTACAATAGTTTTTCCAATTTGGTAACTATTAGTATGGTTAAAACATAACATAAGCTTACTTTTATCATTGGATAGCATTTTTATCAAAGAATATACATCTGTTAAAGCACTTGGATCTGTTGTTGTTATTGCTAAAATATTATCTGAAATTGATAAAAATTCCTTTACATAATCATTTAATCCAGCACCAGTATCAACTAAAACAATATCAAATTTATTTAAGGCTATTACATCCTCTACAATTCTTGAAAAAACAAATGAATTAGAGTGATTTGAATACTGATAACCACTTTTCCCTGCAACTAAAAATAAATCCTCATATTGTGTTTTTAAAATAACTTCGTCTAAACTTCTCATACCATCTATATAATCGAAAAGCGTAACTTTAGGTTTTATATTTAATAATACTTGCATATTTGCTAAACCTATATCTGCATCTATTACAGCTACTTTGAAACCTCTTTTTGAAAGAAGAAAAGCCATATTTGCAGTAAAAGTTGATTTACCTACTCCACCCTTTCCTGATGTAACAGTAACAAGTTTAGTTTTTGAAGCATAGTTACCTCTTGCTTTATTAGTTAAGTTCACAAGCTTACTAGCTTGCGATGAAATTGCGTCGAACAAACTCATCTCCTAACACATTCATTATTCATAAAACAATCAATTAAAAAAGAACTATCCGAAACAACTAAATCATCAGGTACATTTTGACCAATAGAAAAATATGTTATTGATTTTTTTGTCTTATGGGCAAAAGATATTAAATTACCAAAACTTTTTGTTTCATCTAATTTTGTAAAAGTTAAATAATCTATATTTAATCTTGAATAATTTGCATATATTTCCAATAAATCACTTTGTTTAACATTTGCTGGCATTACTAATATTTTTTCAATTGGTAATTCTTCAACTTTTTTTTGATAATCATTTATCATTTCAATTTTATCAACATCGTATTGACTAGAACCTGCTGTATCGATAAAAATATAATTACAATCTTTTAACCTAAGAAGCGCTTCTGCTAAATCTTCTGGCTTTTTCACAACTTCTAGGGGTAATCTCATTATATTAGTATACGCTTGAAGTTGTTCAATTGCTCCAACTCTAAAAGAATCTAAGGTAACAATACCAACCTTATAGCTTTGACCTAATTTATAAGCATATCTAGCAGCAAGTTTAGAAATAGTCGTTGTTTTTCCTACTCCTGTAGGACCTACCATCATAATAATTTTTCTTTGATGTTTTCGCAAAGGCATTTCATACTTTACAGGAATAATTCTTCTTAAAATTAATTTGAAAAAATCATTTATTTTTTTAGGATTAGACTTTAATGAAATTGGTAATTGCTTAATTGTTTTTTTCATTATTGTGTATGTCATTTCTTGATCAAACTCATTTTGTTCAAAAAGATTATAAATATCTACAAATTCATGGGGAATTGTTAAATCATAAAGCTGACTCTTAGGATTCCATAAGGATTTTTGTACAAGTTCAAGTTTTTCTTGCATTTTAGAGATTTCTTCTTTAAAATCATAAACTTGCGTTTGTATTGGCTTTGAATCTTGTTGATATTTTTTTGTAATTGCAGGTTTAGCATAAACAGAACTATTTTTATTGTCTTCATCCTCTAATGCAACAACAACTTCATACATATTTTTCCCTGCATCATGAGCATTTGCTATTTTTTTTGTAGAGATTACAATAGCTTCTTCACCACACTCTTCTTGGGCTAATCTTAATGCAGCAGTAGGTGTTTCTCCTAGAAAAGAGAGCATATTCATTTTAATCTTCCATCTTTGTAGATTTTTTCAATTGTACCATCTGCTTTTTTTATTCTTATAAAGTCATCATTTTCGTAAATAATTCTACCTTTTTTCTCTATTTCTAAAGCACCAAATTTAAATGTAACACTCTCTTTTTTATAAAGTTTAACATTTTTTTTACAAATGATAGAGCCATCATTTATATAATGTCGTGTGATATAATCATTTTCATTTATATCTTTAATAGTTAAAGGGACACAAGACTTTCTTATTTTATTTACATTTATAAGTCTTAGTTTTGCTTTTGACAACTTTTCTTCATAAGCAAAAGATTGTTTTGCTACAAGTACTGTAATTGCATAAGAATGAATAGATAATAATATAAGCAAAATACTATGCTTTAACATCAAATATCTGTCCTCCATTTACAGCAGAAATTTCATCAACTAAATCACTATACATTTGTTTTACTGGTAATACTATTGATGCTAATTTTTTATTTAATTCATAAAGTTCTCTTAATTTATCTTCAAGACTATCAACCTGTTCTCTATAAATATTAACATCAACTCCTTCTTTCATTTCAGATATAAGCTCTCGATTTAAATCTGACTTTAAAGAAGCAATATCATTAATCAATTCATGTTTAAGATCATTTCTTTCTAATAAACCTTCATTATTAGCTTGTCTAATATCTTCAATATCTAAATTAATAGCATTTTTAAGTTCTTCAACTTGTTGTGTAATTTTTTGTACTACTTCTTCAACCACAAGTGCTCCTTATTTATTATTTCTTGATAAAAATTCATAAAGCATATTACTAATTCCCAAACTTCCAGTAGAACTATCAGATACAGCTTGTGTATACATACCTTTAATAATATCAGAACCAGCTGCTTCACCTGCTACTTTTGTTGATTTCAATGATATATCCATAATTTGTTTTAAAAAGAAAGCTTCAAACTCATCGCTTACTTTTTTTAGTTGTTCATTTTCTAAATTATCTGTTTTTATATTATCAAATTTTTTCGTATTATTAATTACAGACATATCTACTAAATTATTGCTATTAATTTCCATTATTCCAACCTATCAAAGAAATTTTCTTCACTTAATATATCATCTTGCTTCTCTTGAGCAAAAAATCTCATTTCTACTCTTCTATTATCAGCTGAAACCTCACTTTTTGGATGAAAAGATGAATATGCTGAAACTTTTAATATTGAAGGATCTATTCTATTTTTTATAAGTTCTTTTACAACAGAAATTGATCTTAAAGCTGAAATATCCCAACCATCTCTTGGTATTTCATTGTTTTGAAGATTATTTCTATCTGTATGACCTACAATTTCAATATTAAAAGTTTGAGGCATTGTTCTTATTACCCTAGCTATTTTTGAAACAAAGTTTTTAGCCGCAGGATTTGTTAAATCATATTCACCCTCTTTAAACATAATTGTTGAAGGTATATCTAAAGTAAATTCATTCTTACCTTTTTCAATATTTACTTCTTGTAATTCACTCATTGAATTTGCATTTATTTCTTGAACAATCTGTGCCATTTCTTCTGCAGCATTTTCTGCCGCTTCTTGACTAGACCCTTCACTATTATCATCTTCTGAAGTACTTTGAGCAGTATCATGTTTTTCTGTTTGTGTTTCAACAGAAGTTGTAGTATCAATAAAGCCCATTGCCTTTTTCATTACTTCAAAATATTCTTCAACTTTTTTCTTATCCATAACTGCCATGGATAAAAGAAGAATAAAAAAAGTTAAAAGTAATGACATAAGGTCACCAAATTGTACAAGCCAACCTGGTAAACACTTAGGGCATTCTGGACACTTATCTTTTCCCATAATTTTACTCTTCTACGTCTGTTAAAATTGCATTTAATTGCATTTTGATATTACCGATTGACTCTTCTGCTGCAATCATTGTTGTTCCTTTAATAATTACCTCACAAGCAACCATTTCTTTTTCATGTTTTTGTGTTAATTTACTTTCAAAAATACCTGCAATTAAAGTACCAACTAAAGCTCCATACATTGTAGTAAGTAAGGCAACAGCCATTGCAGGACCAACAGCAGCAGGATCAGAAAGGTTTGCAAGCATTGCTACAAGACCAACAAGAGTACCAATCATACCCATTGCACCTGCTGTACCACCAATATTTCCAAAAATACTAATCATGGTTTTATGTCTTTTTTCCATGTGTTCTAGTTTATATTCAAGTAAAGGCTCAAGCACTTCTGCTTTTGTACCATCAACTAACAGTTGGAAACCTTCTTTAAAAAAAGGATTTGTTTCTTCCATAACTTTTTGTTCAATCTGCATAACACCATGTTTTTTAATTTCTGTAGCATAAAATATAATCTTCTCAACTAGTTCAGGTAAGGGCTCTACTGGAACTTCATTAATTGCAATTTTCATAGAAGCACCTACTCTTTTTAAGTCACTTGCTTCAAATTGTCCTGCTGTAACTGCTATTGTTCCACCAAATACAATAACAACAGATGGTATATCAATATAAGGTCCAAAACCAACTCCCCCTAAGATGATAGCAAGAGCAACTAGTCCCCATCCACCACCAAATCCAGCTAAGGTACTTTTATCCATTATTTACATCCCTATTTGACTTAATCTTAAGTCTTCATTTCCAATTTTTTTGATTTTTAAACCAAATTTACCTTCAACAATTACAGCTTCACCCTCACCAATCTTTACACCATTAACTAAAACTTCTAAAGGTTCATTTACCATCTGTTCTAATTCAATAATTTCACCTACATCCCATTTTAATATATCTTTTAATAATACAATTTTTGTTCCAAGTCTTACACTAAGTTTTAATTTTACATCATAAAGTAACTCTAAATTTCTTGGTGGTTTATATGTATTTTCAACTGAACTTTTCATATTTTGAACAGGTGCTTGAACACTAGGAGAAGAAGGTTCTTCTACTGTTCCTACTGAATTACCAACTATTGTAGAGAAGAAAGGTAGAATGATTTCATCGAAACTTAAAATTAAAGGAAGTTTTTCATCTCCTAAAGCTATAATAAATTCATAACTATTATTTTTTGCTTCTAAAACATCTAGTTCTACAATTTTTGAACCTACAACTTCAGCTTTTATAGATTCAACATCAGCAAAACCTTGTGCATTAACTGCTGTACAAAAACTTCCACAAATATTTGAAATAATTTCATTTACAGCATCAGTAATTTCATCATCAATATGTTCTTTTAAGTCACCCATACCTCCTAGCATTAGGTACTCAAATTTTGTAGCACTTATTGTAGGCACATAAAAATAACAAGTAGAAGAGATAGCCTTAAAATCAAATTTTACTTCAGCTTCAATAAATTGAGAAGATTCATAATTTTCTATTGCTAATGGGTTTACTGTTTCAACTTGTGAACTATTTGATAATAATTGCTCTAATGTATTTGCAAGTTCATCTTTAAATATATTTGATAAATCTGAAGCCAATTAAACTAACCTTATTTTTTATTTTGTGTTTCTTCTAACTGTTGAAGGATAAATGCTTTTACTTTCATCATATCTTCAGTAGGATATTTATACTCAGCATCACCTTTTGTAATTTTTACAAAGAAGTCTTTTGAGTTTTTGTTGTATCCAAATCTTATATTATCTAGAATTACTTCATTTGCTTGAATTTCTTGTTTACTTCCAAGTGTTTTTTTATATTCTTCATCTTTGATGACTTTGTTTTTTTCACTTGTTTCGTTTATTTTTTCAATTTTCTCAACGTTATTTAATTTTGCGTTGTCAATTTCAGCTATTCTACCAAGTTCCATATCAGACTCCTTGAAAGATACTATTTTTAGATATTATAGCAGAAAAAAATTTAAATAATTAGTTCTATAAAAAGTTTTAGGTAAAAATTATAAAGATTCCAAATATTCATCAAAACCTATAAGTTTAAAGTCAATCAAAGCATCTTTATAAGCTTGTGTAATATATTGCTTTGCACTTGATATTTTCAACTCTTGAATTAACTGTACAGCAGTTAAAAAATCAGCATCTTTATCATTTAATATTGCCTTTATCAAAGAGATTTGTATTGAAGCATCATTGTATCTGCCAGCTTCAAGTAGTGCTGCTACTAATAGATACATAGTATATTTATCTTCTAACTTGTACTCTTTTTGTAAATATTCTATAGTTTTTATTGTTTCATCTGGTCTACCTAAATGTAAATCACTTAAAGCTTTTGTTCTTAAATAAGAAGGAGAATTTTTTCCTACTATCGTTAAGTCAGCTTTTTTCATTAAACCAATAGCTTTTAAAACATCAATATAATATTTTGTAATAATTAAAGGACCTTCAAGAAAATTATTATTTAAAGATAAAGGTACACTATCTTGAAGTCTTGAGAAATAAGAATAATTACTTTCATTTTTTTCTCTTTGAACTAATCTCATAAGATATGTTAAAGGATCTTTAAAATACTTAGATAATAAAGGATGATTATTTAAGGGTTCATTGTTGTTTAACTTTTCTAAATAATCTAAAGCTTTATAAAAAATAGTACTCTTATAAGATAATGGTTTTATTTCAAGTTTATATTCAGGATTAAAAAATAGTGTATATATTTTTTTCCCAAAATAATTGTAAATACCATCTTTTGACCTAATTATTGCATTTATATACTCTTCATCAGCAAGTTTTTTACCTAATTTATTAGCAGTTAAAAGAGTCATAACTGCATATAATTTATTTCCAGGATTAAGCTTAAATGCTTTTATAAAATATTTATGCGCATTAAAATAATCTTGTATATGAGTATAAGATAAAGCAAGATTATAATAAATATAAGATTTTGTGTCAGTAGACAAAAGCTTTTTTAATTTTACAACTCTTATAATAGGGTCTTCTTTTATTATATCAAGAAACTTATTATTGTATTCAACCATTTCTTCTAAACTATTTAAATTTCCCTCAGAGTTAAAAATAAAACCTTTTGAACTATCATAAATTATTTCTTCTGAATCTGAAAAAATAAAAGGAGCAAAATAAAAAAGGAAATTGTATTTTCTATTATCATCAAATTTTGAAACAAAATCTAAATAATCTTTTGATGAATACTTATTCTCATTAAAAAATATTTCTAAAGGTAAATCTTGATTAGCTTTAAATAAACTTTTCTTTTCTTGGATTAAATCTAAATTTTCTCTTAGTCTTTCAATATTATTTGATTTTAAATCTACAAAAACTCTAAACCATAAAATTTGATTTAATCTTGAAGGATTCAAGGTATTATTTTGTGATTTTTCTAATAAAATATTAGCCTTTTCATAATCTTTTAATTTTATATAAAGAAGTGCTTTTTTTAAATCCATTGCATAGTTCATTGAATTTAAAATTTTTAATGCACTTTTATACTCTTTTAGAATTATATAAGTATCTGCTAACATTCTTTTAGAATGTTCTGTTAAATTTTTATATTTTCTTGAAATTTTTACAATAGTATCTAAATACTTATTATCTTTAGAAATTTGATATAAATAATAACAAGCAGACATATAAGAATAAGTATCACTAAGAGCTACTGCCTTATTTTTATAAATATCATTTAAGTAAACAATAGCTTTATCTATAGCACCCAACTTATAATATGCAATACCAATATTTAAATTTGAAGGTACTTTTATAATTAAGGCTGTTTTTTTTAAAATATCAATGGCTTTTTTATATTTACCTTTTCCTAAAAATAAAACAGCTTTATTAAATTCAACTTGTAAAGCTAAATTATCTTGTGTTTTTTTTAATTTATCATATTGAAATAATATTTCTGGTTGAGATTCAATTAATTCATTTTTAGCATATAAAGTACAATTTAAAAATAAAAATATTAATAATATTTTATATACTAAAGTATCTAATTCGATATTAAACCATTGTATTAACTTGTGCATATAACTCTTCATTTCTTTTTTCTAACTCATCAACTCTATGTTTTAAATTCATATTTTCCAATCTTGCTTCTTGTAAATCATCTCTAGCAACTTGAAGGTTGTCATGGCTATTTGCTAATGTATTAGAACTTATCTTTGCTTGTTTTTCATATCTGTCTACAATTTTTTGTAATTTTTTAATTTCTTCTTCTAATAAATTTTTCTCTTCATTAACTTTTTTATATAAAGATTTATATACATTTGCACTTGAAAAGAAATATAATAATAATATTCCAATAATTGTGATTAATAAAAAATTTTCCAAAACAATCCTATTAAAATAAAGTAGTAAAGAATACTACTTTATTTATTTATCTTTTTAAGTTAATTAATGTATTTAATAATTGATCTGAAGTCGTAATTGACTTAGCATTTGCTTCAAAAGCTCTTTGGAATACCATAAGATTTACTAAGCTTTCACTTAAATCAGCTGTACTTAACTCTAATGTTTTTCCTTCAACTTTTGCAGTTTTATCATTGTTTAAGTTATAAATAGGCTCACCTGATTCATTTGTTTTTGCAAGTAAGTTATCCCCTGATGGATTTAATCCTCTATTATTATTAAATAAAGCAATTGCTACTTGACCAATAGCATAATCAGCTCCATCTTGTTTCATCATAATAAGACCTGTACTATCTACAGAAAAGTCTCCAAAGGCAGAATCTGAAATACCTAAAGTATCAAGTCTTAATTGCAGTGAACCTTTTGTAGCAGTTTGATCAACTTTATTTATAAGTTGTATAAACTCAGCTCCTGCACCTTCTCTTCCACTATAATCACTATTTTTATCAAGTGGTGTATAAACAGCTGTTAAGTTAGCAGCTCCATTATCTACAGTATGATCATCTGCAATTTTCATAGATCCTGTAAATTCAACATCATAATTTTCATCTAATGTTTCAAGTACTAAGTTTCCATTTACATTTTTAGCAACTATATAATCAGGTAAGTTATTTGTAACTGTAGAGGTATTACCATTATCAGAAGTAAAAGTTGTTCTTGATGAATCATTAATTGCAGCAACTATATCATCTATAGAAGTTGCACCATTAATATGAATATTTAAAGCACTTGGAGGAGTTGCACCATCATTAGGAATTGGTATATTTTGACCTAACTCTTTATCATAGATTGTAATACCATAAGTAAAGTCTTTAGTAACACTACCATCTTTTGCTAAAGATAAATCAGTTGTAGTATAAACATCTCTTTGCTTACCTGTAACTAATTTAGCTAAGGCATCTTTTGATGAATTTAATGCTCCAATACCCTCACCTTTTTGTGATGCTATTGTTGTCAGATAATTCCCCTGTACTGTTGTATCTCCTGAACGTTCACCTACTTCTGATATTGTAAACTCTTGTCCTGGAATTAATGACTTAATTTGTATTATACCTTTTGACATTTGATATAAATCATGTGAATTTGGAGTTAATGTATCATTTAATTCTAATACATCATTATTTGTTCCTCCTCCTTCATCTGACATATACGCTACTACTCCTGGTACTCTCTCTGATATCTCATTTGCTAGTCCCTTATATGTCTCTATTCTACTTGCTATTACATTAAATGTATCTCTTTGCTCACTTGTTAATGTCCCAATATTTGCATCTGATGGTGGATTTGAAAATGTTCCTGATGTTGGTAGTCCAAAATCTGTTAAATATGCATCTCCAAAAGGTGCATTTGCTGCTGCATCTACATAAAAATCTTTTATCCATTGATCAGTTGCAGTTGTTGATATATAGTTTTGAGAATATTTTGTTCCATTTATAAATGCATATATTTGTTGACCTTCACTTCTTATTAAAGAGTCTGCTTTTGTTGTTTTAAAGTTTATATTTGATATTTGTGCTGTTGATGTTGCTGATGCGCCATCTGGTTCTTCTGATAATCTTTGTAACCATGTTGCATAATCTTTTATTGCTTCTTCAATATCTGATACTTTTGAAGATTTACTTTTTAATCCTGCTCCATCAAATATTGTCTCAGAATCACCCTTTGCTGTTTTTGTATAATCTGTAGCTTTTGCTGTAATTGTCTCTACATACGTACTATGTTTTATAATTTTTGATGATAGTAATTTTGTATAATCATTTGTAAATACATTTACATTTGGGTTTGTGCTTGTTACATCTTTTGCTGTATCTATTGCTGTCATCATCCAACCTTGCACTTCATTACCTGCTGAATCTTGTAGGGTTCCATTATCACCCATTCTAAAGTTTCCTGCTCTTGTATAGAAGTTCTCTGTTGAACCTGTTGCTCTTGTATTTGATACTGTGAAAAATCCTTCTCCACTTAAGGCCATATCATAATTAACTCCTGTTAATTTTAGGTTACCTTGTGTGTATAGTTTTTCTGCATCTAAAATTTTAGACCCTTTACCTATTCTATCTTGGTACATCTGGTCTGCAAATGATATTCTTGATGACTTAAATCCGATTGTGTTTACATTTGAGATATTATTTGATTCATTATCTAATGCTTGTTGTTGTGACGATAATCCTGAGATCCCTGTCCATAGTGCGCCAATCATGATTTATCCTTTTTATATAAAAATGGTGAACAAAATGTTCACATATTAACATTAAAGAAATGCTAATATGAAAACACTACAGCTATTATTTTCTAAGATTAATAGCTGTTTTTAATAACTCATCAGATGTAGTTATTGATTTTGAATTTGCTTCAAATGCTTTTTGGTATGTCAATAAATTTGTTAAAGTATCAGCATTATTTGTATTACTAACCTCTAAAGAATCAGAGTGTAAAGTATTTACTTTTCCTGCATATTGTGCCTCACCAGCTTCATTTGTACTTTTATAAAGATTATTACCTTGTGCATCTAAGCCCTGATCATTTCTAAAAAATGCTGTTTGTACCTTACCAACTACAAATTTATTATCTCCATCAGCAAGATAAATAATACCTTCATCAACACTAATACCACCAAATGTATATTCTGATAAGTTTAGATTTGCTAACTTCATCTGAATATCATTTACTTGAAGGTTTCCTTGATTTTCTAAATTAATAGTATTTGTAATTTCTATAAACTCTGAACCAGCAGCTTCAACTGCTGCTTGTAAAGCATCTCTTGCACTAACTACAATTCCATATCCTGTACCTAAACTTTGATTTTGTACTTGATTAATTGAAGCTGCTTTATCGTTTACAGTTCCATCATAAATAGCTATTTCTTTTGCAGGAATCATAGATTCAACTGTAACTTTTCCTAATGTTGTATCAACTGTACCTTTCATACCTTGAATAGCAGAAATTTTATCTGCAAAAAGTCGCATTGTATTATCTACATTTGTATCAAATTGTTGTCTAACCTCTTGATTATTGATTGTAACTTTTATAAAATCGTTTTGATCTTGTAATTCAGATAGATAACTACTGAAATCTAAGCTAGTAATTTGATTTGAAGATGGAGTAGCTTCTTGAGTTGATACAGACCTATAAAGATCTAATTTATCTTTATAATCAGTAATCAAGGCTTCAATATCAACTACTTTTGAACTTGCTGTTTTAAAGCCTTCCCCATTAATTCCCGTAGTTTGAGCTGTTTTTGAATAATCCCCTATTCTTGCATTAATTGTTTGAATAAAATTCTCATTTGCAATTGATTCACTTGCTACGAAACCAGAATGTATTTTACTTAATTGAACTAGATCTGGATTAGTAGTAATAACTTGTGGAACTTGAGGAGTTAAACCTTGTACTTTTAAACCATCAGGTGTTTGTAAAAATCCATCAGAACCTAATTGAAAATTTCCAGCTCTAGTATAATATGTTTCATTGTTTTGGGGGTCATTTACAATAAAATACCCTTTACCTTCAATACCAATATCTAAACTATGTCCAGTTGGTTTAATATTACCTTGTTGAAATCTTTTAAATACTTGTTCAATCTGAGCACCTTTTCCTATACCATCTTTGTACATTAAATCCTCAAATCTTACATCATTAGCCTTATAACCAACAGTGTTAGTATTTGCAGAGTTATTAGATTCTGCACTTAATGCTCTTTCATAAGTATTTAAACCTGAATATCCATTCCAAAGTCCGCCAATCATAATTTATCCTAGTATACTTTTACAATTTCTTCATATTGTATATTTGTTTGGTTAGAAGAATATATTTCTTCGGTATTAATAAACTCATATCGTAGAATATCTTCGTCTTCAACTTTGTAAGTAGGTGAAATAGTTTTACCATCTTTATCTACAAGTTGAATATCACCTGAAGCATTCGTTTCAAAACGTCCATCCTCTGTCAATTTTATATAATACTCTGTTAAGTTACCTTCTTCATCTTTAATTTGACCTGTTTTAAAATCATACTTAACTACTTTATTAGTTTTATAGTCAATGGCTACATCTTTAAAACCTACTAGCTCATGACTTTCAAATTTAGTAACTCCATTATCTAACTGAACTGTAGCAATTTTGTATGAAGATTTTACTTTTTCAGTAACAACATCACCATTTTTATCTCTTTTTACACTACCATCTTCCAAAATAACAGGCTTATCAACAATTGCATCAACTTTTTTACCCATAAAAGTAACAGCATTTGTTAAAGTCATATTAGATAAAGAAGCTTTTAAACTCTCCATTGATTTAGCTAACTCTTGGTTAGTACTAATTGTAGACATTTGCATTTGAGAAGCTAGCATTTGTTTTGAATCTGTAGGTTTTGTAGGATCTTGTAGCTTTAATTCTTGAATCATTAACTTTAGAAAATCTTCATTCGTTAATTCATCATTTGTAATTGCTTTAGTATACTGACTTCCACCTATTCCTGTACCTGTTTTAATTTCATCATTACTATTAACAGTCATTATTTTAACTCCTATACTAAATTTTCATCAAAGAAATATCTAACAACATTGTCAGAATCCATTGCATCTTGTACTCTTACAGCTAATTTATCATCAATTACAATAATATCACCCGTACCAATAATTCTTTGATTTACATATATATCTCCACCAGCACCAGCTGGCTTATCTAATGAAATTATATCTCCATCACTCAATTTTAAAAATTCTGCTATAGTAATGTCAGAATTTCCAAGCATTACATCAACAGTAATTTCTGTATCAACTAATATATCATAATCTCTTTCACTTATTTCCATAACCAAACTTTTATAAAAAATATCATTCTAAACTATTATAACATAAACTTTTAAGAAATTAAATAGTAGTTTAGTTTTAATTAAATTACAGTATCAAGTGTTTCTAGCATTGAAGCAACTTTTGCTTCAATATTACCATCAAAATTACCTAAATCACTAGCAATTACAACACCACCAGTAGCAACATTTGGATCTTCTCTAAGTTCTATATATGGTTCTAAAGTAAGTTGGTCTTTTAACATTTGATAATCTTTAGGGTTTAGATGTATTTGAACTTTAGAAGCAGTTTTTATTTTATCTAATAAATGAGAAATTGTTTGCTTAGCAATTTTTGCAGAATTTTCACCAACTTCAATACTTATAATTTTTTGTGCGATTGAAATAGATGTTTTTAAAAGTTTAGACTCCATTTGAAAAGTTGCTTGTTCAAAAAAAGCGGCATAATGTTTTAAATCTTTTATAGCTTGTACAACTTGTGCATCAATATCTCTACCTTGAACACCACCGTTTTCAATACTTTCAACTTTTGCTGAAATATGACTAATTTGAGTAGCTAAATTTCTTACTTCACTTAATACAGGGTCTATATAGCCATTTATTTCTTTATTATCTAAAACTGCTTGAGAAGGTATTTGTTCTTCTTGAACTTGATTTGTACTATTTATGAAATTACCTAATTCATACTTTTGTACATCTCCCCCACCATTTAAAACTTTTGCATTTGATCGAACATTATTACTAGCCATTATTCATCCATTTCTCTATCAATGATTCCATCTTCAATCATTTTTTGTGCAACATCAAGCATTTTTCTTTGAGCAGCTTCAATGTCTTTGATTTTAACTTTATTTAACATCTCAAACTCTTCTTTAAATCTGTCTCTTGCTCTTTGAGACATTGCACTTGTAATTTTTTCCATATCTTCATCAGGAGCATTTTTCATAGCGACTGCAACATCAGCAGTATCTACATTTTGTAAAATTTTCATAACGTATTCTGTATCTAAATTTAATAAATCTTCAAATACAAACATATTTTCTTTAATTTTTGTGGCAAGTGAAGTATCAACACCATTGATATTTTTTAAAATATCTTGTGACTTTGGACCTAGTCTATTTAACATATCAGCAACAACTTTAACTCCACCTACATCAACAATAGAAGAAAGTAAAGACTCTAATTTTTTCTCTAATACAACGGATATAGTTCTTACTACATCTGGTGAAACATCTTTTATTGTTGCCATTTGCATAGTTACTTTTACTCTTACTTCTTCTTCAAGTTGCATTAAAACTTCTGCCGATTTTGGGGCATCCATGTGTGAAAGTATTACAGCTATAGTATGGGGAGATTCATCTTTAATAAAATCTGATAATTGTTTTGGATTAATTGCATCAAGGTAAGAAAAAGATTGCGAAGCAAGTTTTAATTTTGAAAGCTTAGCTAAAACTTCATCTGCTTCTCCTTTTCCTAAAGACTTATATAAAATATCTCTAGCAAAATCATAACCACCTGAACTAATAAAACCTTTTGTTCTTGTATATAAATGAAACTCTTCTAATATTGCTAAAGATGTTTCTTTATCAATTGAATTTATTTGAGTAATAGAAGTAGAAATATCCTCAACTGTATCCTTAGGTAAATGTTGAAAAATTTTTACAGTTGCTTCTTCTCCAATTAGGACAAAAAATCTAGCAACTTTATCCTTCATTGACATTCCTTTTAGAACTTCATGTAAAGTAGTAATATTTTCTGCCATTATTTTTTACCTTTTAAGTTAGCATCACCTTCTGATAATAGAAGTTCTATCATAGATGCAATTTCTGCTGGATTATTATTAACCTCTTTGTCTAATTCTTCTACTAAAACTTCATATTTAGCAGCTGATTCTTCATCTAAACCTTCTATATTATTTAAGATTTGACTTTTAATTTTGTTTTTCAATCTACCTTTTGCAGATTCTCTATCAAATTGATCTCCATAATCACCTAGCATATCATTAACTAAATCATCATCTTCACCATCTTCTTTTTTCTTTGCTGTACCATCACCTAATATTACAACTTCATGATTTACTATAAATTTCTTATAAAAAATAAATAAAAGTATTGCTGCAATTAAATATTGAATATATTCACTAAACTCTTTTAGTATAGCTTTTATCATTGATAAACTGTCTAAAGAAGAACCTTCACTAACTTGTATAGGGTTTCCATTTTCATCAAGTTGTACACCACCTTCTCCAATGGGTTTAACTCCTATAAATTTAAAGTCTTTTACGGTTACTTTATCACCTCTTTTACTATCATATCCAATAGTATCTTGAACAATAGACTCAATTGAGTTTAAAAATTCATCTTTATTTTCAACGTCTTTTAATACAGTAGAATCAAAAGTAACACCAGCGGTAATTCTATTTATTCTTGAATAATTGTTATCTTTTTGTTTAATTATTTTTTTAGAGATTTCATAATTTGTTACAGTATTTGTTCCTTCACTACTAGCTTGTGAATTTGAATTTCCACCAGTACCACCTGGTACTTGAATATTATTATCAACACCAGCTGTTCCGCCTGCTTGTGATGGCATACCTTGTGAAGATGATACATTCTCAATAACTTGTTGAGATCGAATAGTACCTTCTGGGTCATATATTTCTTCTTCAATATCTTGCATAATAAAATCTAAAGATACAGAAACCTTTGCTACAACTCTTCCAGGTCCTACAAAAGGTTCTAATAATTCAACAATCTTTTTCTCATAATCATCTTCTATTTTCTTTTTATATTTACTTTGTGAATATGATTTTTGTGTTGCCATATCATCTTTAGACTTTTGAAGTAAACTTCCATCTTGATCAATTAATTTAATATTTTCATGTGTTAAATCAGGAACAGCTGATGCTATAAAGTTCTTTATTCCATCTATTTGTTTTTGAGTTAAAAAAACCCCTGGTTTTAGTGAAAGAACTGCAGAAGCAGTTGGAAGGGTCTTTCTTTCTGTAAAAATAGTATCTTTAGGAATTGCTATTTTTACACTTGCTCTTAAGACTCCTGTTAAAGATTCTAAAGACCTTGAAAGTTCTCCTTCTAAAGCTCTTAAATACTTTACTTTGTTTTCAAAATTTGTAGTACCTAAAGAAGATTTTTCAAAAATCTCCCACCCAACATGTTTACTAGTTGAAGCTTCACTAGTTACAAGTTTAATTTTGGCAATATTAATAAACTCTTTTGATGTTTTTAATGTTAAGTTATTACCTGAACCAATTACACTAAAGGCAATTCCTGAAGCTTCAAGTTCATCACTTGCTAACATAACTTGCGATTTAGTTAAATTTGAGGCAATTGTATAATTTAATTTTTTATCTTCTGCTTTTATATTTGAATAAACTAATAGACCAATTAATAGAATAAATAAAAGGGAGAAACCTCCTATTATTACTGCTCTTTGGGCAGCATTCAAATTATTTATAAATTTTAAAAGTTGATCCATATATTACTTATCCTGGTTAATTTTTAGCTGACGATTCTATAACTGATCTAAAAAGTCTTGAATCTTTTTTTATTGCTGACTGCAGGGCATCAAAAATAACTTTATTTTTTGACATTTCACCCATTTGTGTATCTAAATTGACATTATTTCCATCATTTTGTTCTTCAAGACCTTTTACTTGTACTAATCTAGGGTTAGGAACATTTTTATTGTGATTAATATTTGATAAATGTTGTCCATTAGTTTGTGCTAATGATAATCTTGGTTCTTTAACTGTCTTATTTAATTCATCTTCAAAAACTAATTCTTTAGTTTTATAGTTTGGTGTGTTTATATTAGCAATATTACTAGATATTACCTTTTGTCTTTCACCTCTAAAATTTAAATGTGCGAAAAGAGTATTTGTTACGCTACTTGCTTCCATTATCTAGTATTATTTCCTATTTTATCAATTACTTTAGAATTAATTTCATCTATGCTTGAAACTGCTTTTTGTGATTGTTCAAACCTTCTATGTGCATCTATTAATTCAACCATTGCTGTAACAGAATTTACATTTGATTTCTCAATTGCACCTTGCTGAAATAAACCATCAGAATTCTCAAATAAAATCAGATCATTATCATTTTTTAGTTTATATGTATTATCTCCAAGTTTTTGAAGGTTTGAATAAGGAGTTTGAGCAACTCCAATATTATTCTCGAACCCTTCTTCTACTAAGATGGGTTCATTATCAGGATTTAATACATTATTTCCATTTGAATCAACTAAAAAGCCATCAAAATTTTTAAAAGCTCCATCTCTTGTATAAACAATATCTCCATTTTGATTTTGTATTTTAAAAAATGTATCTGGCTGAGTTAACGCAAAATCTAAATTATTACCTGTTGGTGTAATAGGACCCATTTCACCATTTATAAATTTTGAATCAATTTTTGGAATATTATTAGTAACTTCATTAATTTTTGATGGAGTAAAACCTTCATTCTTTGCTCTTTGCATATAATAGTTAAATGTAGTTTCAGTTGTTCCTTCTTGTTTAAAACCATTTGTATTAACATTTGCTAGATTATTACTTATTTGGTCTAATCTATTTATCTGATTAATCATTGATGCTGCAAGAGGGTATGTTCCTTGATTCATTAAATTTCCTTACTTTCCAAATTCTTCAATTAATTTATCTAAATCTTCACCAATAAGTACTTCACCTTCATCTCCATGAATATGTTTAGCTACTGCAATTTCTTGATCTGTATATTCATCTTCAAATAAATTATTTAAGTACAATGATAGTTTTCTAATAACAGACATTACTCTTTCAATTTTTTGCCTATTTATATCATTAAACTGCATTAGTTCCATTGCTTCAAATATTTTCATATCTTCTTCATTCATTATTGATTTCATAGATTCTAAACTTTTATTAACTTCTTCTATTTTTTCAATATTTGATTTAAAAATTTCAATATTTGGGAATTTTGCATGTAAAGACATTAAAAGCTTATTTTGAGAAACTAAAAGCTCATCCATTTCAGAAACTTTTGTTCTAAAAGCATTATTATTATCTAAACTAAGACTTAAGACATCAAATATTTGTGAAACTTTTTCTTCTGAATCATTTGCAACTTGATTAAGTTGACTTACTACTTTTGTATCTTTTTCTGCAGGCAAAGGAATTACTCCTTCATTTATTTTAGTATCAGTCCAATCTTTAACTATTTTGTCTGCATTAATATCTTCTTCAACTACTTTTTCTTTAACTTGTACGGGTTCATTAGTACTTTGTGTTTCTTCTGTAATACCATCTATTTGAGACATAATGTCATCAAAATCATCATTTGAATTTTCTGATAATGAATTATTTTCTAAATCATCAAAAATTTCTGTTTCACCTTCTTGTGAAGAACCTTCTGCTTCCAAATCTTTTAATAACGCATCAATGTCATCATTATCAACTGTATCACTTGTTTCAGTTTCATCAAAAGAAAGCATTTCTTCAACTTTTGGTTCTTCCTCAATATTAGTAGATGATTCTTCTACAGAATCATTTGCTTCTTCTAAAACTGGATTAGGTTCTAACTCTTCTTCGTTTTGTGTTTGAGATATTAACTCATCAATTTCACTTGTATCAACAGTTGTATCAGTTGATTCAGAAGATTCATTTTCATCATCAGAAATATCAAGTCCATTCATTAATGCTTCAATTTCTTCTTGGCTCATACTCATAATAATGCCTTATTATTTATTTTTTTAATACCCCATCAAGCTTCTCTTTTAAGACTTCTGCATTGAATGGCTTTACAATATAATTATTTACTCCAGCTTTTAAAGCTGTAATAACTTCACCTTTCCCACCTTCAGTTGTAATCATGATTATAGGAGTCTTTTGATGAGCACCTTCTGCTCTTACTTTTTTAACTAAATCTAAACCGTTCATATTAGGCATATTCCAGTCAGTTAAAATTACATCGTAATTAGATTCGCTTAAAAGTTTCCAAGCCTTTACACCATCTTCAGCTTCATCAAAATCTTCTTTTGCATAACCTAATTGCATTACAACATTTCCAATAATTCTCCTCATAGTAGAACTATCATCAACGATTAGAATTCTCATCATACTACCCTTTAAATCTTTATTAATATTCAATTATCGATTATTATATATAATTTGTTTTAAATATCCACTTAATCTAAAGTCATAAATAACTATATAAATTTATCTTTTTTTAATTGTTCTTAAAATATAATAATTAGAATCTAAAACTCTAAAGGAAATTCCATGATAAGAGGACTTTATACTGCTGCTACAGGAATGAATTCAATGCAACATCAAATTGATGTTACATCAAACAATATCGCCAATGTTAATTCAACTGGATTTAAACAAGACAGGGCTGAATTTCAAGATCTTATGTACGAAACATTAAACTATACAGCAGGACAAACATCTCAAACTACATTAAATCCAACAGGTATTGATGTTGGTTTAGGTGTTAGAATTTCAGGAGTTCAAAAAAACTTTACAGAAGGTGATTTAAAATTAACTTCAAATCCTTTAGATATTGCAATTGAAGGAAAAGGATTTTTTCAAATTACAATGCCAAATGGAGAAACAGCTTATACAAGAAATGGAACTTTTAAATTAAATTCAGAAGGTACAATAGTAAATGGTAATGGATATCCTTTATCACCTCAAATTGTAGTTCCAGATAATGTAACAAAATTAACAATAGGTAAAGATGGAACAGTAACTGCAACAAATCCACAAACGGAAGAAATAGTTAATTTAGGACAAATTCAAATTGCAGATTTTATAAATCCTGCTGGTTTAGCTCCAATGGGAGAATCTTTATTTAGAGAAACAGAAGCTTCTGGTGCTGTAGTAACAGGAAATCCAACTACAGAACAATTTGGTAATACTAGACAAGGTATGATAGAATTATCAAATGTAAAATTAGTAAATGAAATGGTAGACTTAATTACAGCTCAAAGAGCTTATGAAGCTAACTCAAAAGCAATTACTACTACTGATGGTATGCTTGATACAGTAAATAGGCTAAAAAGATAGGTAAATAATTAAGAAATGGATTTAGATGAATTAAAAAAACTTCGAGAAGAAAAATTTTTAGCTCATAAACGAAAAAAAAGAGAATACTACTTAAAAAATAAAGCAAAAAAGAAAAGAAAAGTCATTGATTATGAAGATGAATTAAATGACTTAAATTTTACAAATAAAATAAAAGAAATAGCTAAAGTACAAAAAGCTCACGTTGATGATAGAAAAGAATTAATTGTTGCTAAAATAAATGAGTATAAAAATAAGAAAAAAGAGTATTACGAAGAAAATAAAGAAAAAAGATTAGAATACGACAAAGAGTATAGAGAAAAGAAAAAAGAAGAGCTAAGAGAGTATAGACGCCAATATTATCAAAAAAACAAAGATAAAATATTAGCAAAACAAAAAGAAAAAAGAAAATATTCAAAAAAGAGTGACTAATGGCAGAAGTAAAAGAAGAAGAATTAGAATTAACACTAGATGAAGATAGTACACAAAATGATTCAGACAAAAATAATGATGATGCTTCAGCTGAAGAGTCAGTTAAAATAGAAAATGAAGCATCTCAAAAAGATGAAAAACCTACTTTTAAAAAGAAAACAGAAAATAATAAAATTAAATTAATTCTTTTTGGAGTTATAGGATTTTTACTTGTAACTTTAGTCATTGGACTAATTCTATATCTAATAGGTTTTTTTGATCCAGAAGAGCCTAAAAAAGAGCCTATAACTCCTAAAAAAGTCCAAACAAAAAATATAGAACCTAAGAATGAATATAAATTTAGTTTAAAAAATGTAAATACTGATAACTTAAATAAAGAACTATCAAAGCTAACAAATAAAAATATTTTAGAAAAGAAAGCCTTAGATAAAATTGATGAACAAAAACAAATTCTTGAAAAAGAGAAAAAAGAGTATAAAGAGAAACTTGCTCTTCAAGAAGAACAGTTGACAAAAGAAAAACAATTATTACAAGCTAAAAAAGAACAGCTTGAAAATCAAAAAAATGAACTTGAGATACTAAAAGAACAAGCAAAATCATTAAAAGAAGAAATGCTTAGAGAAAAAGAAATTTTAGAAGTAAAAAGAGAAAAACTTATTCTTGCACAAATGGAAATAGAGAATACTATAAAACATGAAGAGAACAAAAAAGAACAAGAAAAATCAGAAAAAGATGTAATTAATAATGTTCAAGTAGATACAAAACCCATGAATAATGAAAAACCTAGCCCCTCAGGATTTGTAAACCTTATTAATGTTGCTAAAATAAAAGGTGAGTTATACAAAGACTATTTAGATAAAATTTTGATGATACATAATGATGTATTACTTTGTAGAGATGATTTCAATAATATAGAAATATATTTTGGACCATTTTTTGATAATAATAAAAGAAATGAAATTTATAATAAATTAATAGAAGAAAATTTTTCTAATGCCTATGAAGTTGAACTAACGAAAGAAGAGTTTGATAAAAGATGTAATTATTAGTAAGCTCTTAATTATGAGTTTTCTAATATTACCATTGAATCTTTAACTTCAATAATTTTATTTTCTACATCTACATTTAAAATATATGTATCAAATAAATGAGGAATTAAAAATGTTTTAGGTAAATCTTTGTCTACTAAATCTTTTGATGTTTTAACTTCTAAATAATCACTAGCTGGATATCTATGAAGCTCAATTACTTCACCTAATTCTAAACCATTTTCAATTACTTTACAAGATATTAAATCAAACCAAAAGAACTCATTCTCTTTTAATTTACAGTTTTCTCTTGTTTGTTCAATTGTTGAAAATAGTTCCTGATTAGTAAGTTTTTTTGCAGTATCCACATCTTCATAACCTTCAAATAAAACAAGTTCTCTGTTTGAGTTATATTCTTTAACAGTTAAGTTTATTTTTTTATTTGTTATAAATTGTGAACCTTTTTTAAATTGTTCAGGGAAGTCTGAGTCTATAAAAAGTCTTAATTGACCTTTTAGACCCACAGCTTTACCAAGTTTTGCTACATAAATCTTATCATTCATAGAAAACTACTTTGATACTACTTGAATTTTATATGAAACACCATCTTTTGCTTTACAACCATTTGCCATAGTTTTTAAAGCATTAATCATATTTCCATTTTTTCCAATAAGCTTTCCAATATCAACACTATTTGCTACTATTGTAATCTCCGCAAAAGTATCATCAACCATTTCTTTGTAAACCTTAATATCTTCGGGTTGACTAACAATTAATTTTGCGTAGTTTTCTATAAATTTAATAATCATTACTTATCTCAATAACTTATTTAGCTGCTAATTTTTTAACTTTTTCAGAAGGTTTAGCACCTACGCTTAACCAATAGTTATATCTTTCTTCGTCTAATTTTAATACTTTTGGCTCAACTACTGGGTTGAAGTAACCAATTGATTCAATCCATCCTGAATCTCTTCTTTTTCTTGAGTCTGTTACAACGATTCTGTAAAATGGTTTTTTGTTTCTACCCATTCTTGTTAATCTAATTACTGTCATGTTATTCCTTTAATTTTTTAATAATAGTATTGAATTCTAATCTCTTCGTAAGTTCACAATTCAATACTATAAAATGTTTTTATCTTGGTATTTTTGGCATCCCACCAGGTCCCATTTGAGACATCATATTTTGAAGTCCTTTCATACCACCTTTAGATGAAAGTTTCTTAGCCATTTTTGAAGCATTTTTAAACTGCTTTAATATTTTATTTATTTGCATTTCTGTTAAACCAGAACCTTTAGCAATTCTCTTCTTTCTTGAAGCGTTCATTAAACTTGGTTGTTCTCTTTCTTTTGGAGTCATTGATCCAATTAAAGCTTTAATTCTTTTTATTTCATCTGAGTTTTCAAAGTCCATATCTTTTAAAGGTCCAGCCATAGCAGATAAGCCAGGGATCATTCCAATAATTGATTTCATAGAACCTAACTTAGACATCATTGATAATTGATCTAAGAAATCATTAAAATTGAATTCACCTTTTTTAATCTTCTTAGTAACTTCTTTTGCTTTTTTCTCATCAATAACAGCTGATGTTTTTTCAGCAAGACCTTCGATATCTCCTGCACCCATTAGCCTTGACACAATTCTATCTGGAATAAATACTTCAAGATCTGGCATTTTTTCACCAATACCTATAAATCTTAAAGGAACTCCTACTTGATGTGCAATAGATAAAGCAACCCCACCTTTTGTATCACCATCATACTTAGAAAGAATCACACCATCTATTCCAATTTTTTCTTTAAAAGTAGTTGCTGTTTTTGTTGCATCATGACCAGTTAAAGAATCAGCTACATAAAAAATTTCATCAGGTTTCACTCCTTGTTTTACATAGTCTAATTGTGTCATTAACTCTTCATCAATAGCAAGCCTACCTGCTGTATCCACTAATAATACATCATAATGTTCAGCTTTAGCTTTCTCTTGGGCTTTAATAGCAATTTGTACTGGATCTTTTTCATTATCATCAAAGTAAATATCAACTTCAACTTGTGCAGCAATTTGTTTTAATTGTTCAACTGCTGCTAACCTTTGTAAGTCAGCTGCTGCTACTAAAACTTTTTTCTTTCTTTGTTTTAAATAATTTGCTAATTTACCTGTAGTTGTTGTTTTACCAGATCCTTGTAATCCTGTCATTAAAATCGTTGTTGGAGGAGTATTTGAAAATACAAAACCTTGATTACCTTCTGTAGTTAAAAGTTTTGTTAACTCATCTTTTAAGGCATTTAAAAAAGAGTCTTGCCCTATTCCATTTTTCTTTGTTTCAAGTTCAACAGCAGCAGCTAATTCTTTTGTAGTTTTATGATGTACATCAGATTTCAATAAAGATTTTTTTAATTCTGTTACTGCTTTCTTTAATGAAGCAGCATCATCTTTATGTCTTATTTTATTAACAGCATTTCTTATTGAACCGGTTATTGAATCAAACAAAATGAAACTCCATGATTTTAAATTTTGTGGATTATACTTTTTTAATACTTCAAGAAAGATTAAATTTAATTAATTTAAGTTTTTTTTTAGATTAAAGTTTTTCTTCAAATCACTTTAAGCCCAAAAAATGGGCTTTTATATTATTTAAGAGTATTTTTAAAGCTTAATTTTTAATTAAATTCATACACATTAAATTCTCTAGGTTCTTTTGCTTCAAATTCATAATCGAAAATTTTAGTTTTTTTAGAATGCAATAATACTCTATTAATATTAGGTGCTGCTTTTCCATATACAGAATCACCAATAATAGGTAAACCAACTGAGTTTAAATGTACTCTGATTTGATGTGTTCTACCTGACTCTATAAGAACTTTTATTTTTGATTTTTTACCCTCTACAAGCATTGGATAAACAGTTGTTTTAGCAGGTTTCCCTTTTTTCATATCAATTTTAGATTTTGCGCTACCTTTTCTTTCTCTTGTAGTTAAAATTGGTTTATCAATTTCTATTTCATCAATAACTCTACCATCTACAACTGCTACATACTCTTTATATACTCTATTTGCTGCAAACTCTTTTATTGCTTTTACTCTAAATTCTTCTGTTTTAGCAAACATCATTACTCCTGATGTTTCTTTATCAAGTCTATTTAAAAGTATTGCTTCCTTAAACTTCTTTGACACTTCATCTGCTGTTAAAAATGCTGGTTTATCAACTGCAATAATATTTTCATCTTCAAAGATTACTTTAACTTCTGCTGGATGCTTTACAGTAAATTTAGTATTAGTACTAATTTCACCTCTTGCAATCATTACTTTTTTACCCTCAGCTCTTACTAAACCTTTATCGATTAAATCTTTTGCTTTTGAGTTAGAGATATTTTCTTGTTTTGCTAATACTTTATATGCTTTATCATAAGTTGCCATTTATTTCCTTTATTATAGGCTCTATTGAGCCTATTTTTTTTAATTCTGCTTTTTCTAAAGTATCTAATTTATTTAGATACTCACCTATTTGTTTATTTTCAATTAAATAGTAGTTTTTTACACATTCAAAAAGTGATTTTTGATTAAATATATTTTTTCCACTAATTATTTTACACCCAAAGTATGCTGGTTCAATAGGATTGTGTCCTCCTATTTTTTCAAAAGCTCCACCTAATATCACAATATTTGATATTGCAAAAATCTCATTTAGTATGCCCATTTTATCAACTAATATTATATCAGCTTTAAAATCCTGTTTTGTTGAAAACCTATTATAAGTTAATTTTTTATCTTTTATAAAATCTTTAATTAACTTATCTACTTTTTCAAACCTTTCTGGATGTCTTGGAACTATTAAAAGTTTACCTTGTGACTTATTATAAGCTTTAAGAATTAACTCTTCTTCTTTTTCATGAGTACTTGCAGCCGTAATAACATTTACATCTAGTTTTTCAAATATATTATTTACTTTTGGAAGTTGAGCTAATTTTATATTACCTATTACTTCTACGTTTTTTGCACCTAGACTCTCTAATCTTTCCTTATCAATTTGACTTTGTGCAAATACTTTATCAATATTTTCAAAAATTTTTTTATATAAAAAAGATAATCTTTTATAAGAATTATAAGATTTATCTGAAATTCTTGCGTTTATTAAAAAAGTCTTTGCACCTTTTGCTTTTGCACATAAAAAAAGCATATACCAAAGTTCAGCTTCCATCACTACTAAAACTTTTTGTTTAGTTATCCAAAAAGGTAAAAATATTTCAAAAGGTAAATATCTTACATTTGAAGTTGATTTTTTTGCTTCCTCATAACCAGTATTAGTAATAACTGATATATTAGCTTTTTCTAAATAAATATCAATCAATGGTTTAAGAGCTTTTGTTTCACCCATAGAACAAGAATGAAACCATATACCATTTTCATTAAATCTCTTATTTTGTTTTAAAAAAAATTTTGCGGGAATTGCTACTTTGTATTTAGATGTTCTTGATTTATATAATAAATAAGGTAATGCAAGTATATATACTATTGAAAGTATAAAATAATAGAATATACTAAAAAGGCTCAAAATTAAGCCTCTTCAGTTTCATCTTCTTTATATAGAATTCTTCCACAGTGTGGACAGTTGATAATCTCTTCTGATTTTATTACTTCTGCATACGTTTTGTCATTGATTTTCATATAACATCCGTAACAAGCTTGTTTTTTTACAGGAACTACAGCTGAGTCTTTTGCCCATCTTTTAATTTTTTCATAGAAAGTTAGAATTTTATTATCAAATTTCTCTAATAATTCACTTCTTTCTTGATAAACTACATTTCTTTCTTTATTAATTTCTTCAATTGTATTATCAACTGCAACTTGAATATCTTTAATAGATTCTTCTTCTTCAGCAAGTTTTTCTTGAAGTTCTTTAAGTTCTTCTTCTTTTGCAGTTGCTAAAGTATCAAGTCTTTCAATCTCTTCATTTGCAAATGAAATTTGCTCTTTAGCTATTTCTTCTTCTAACTGTAAAGCTTTTAACTCTTTTTCAGTTTGTACATCTTTATTTTTCTTTGCAATATCTTCTAATTTAGTTTTTAATTCTGCTAAATGAATATTGTTTTTTGTTCTTTTAGATTTAATTTCATCAATTTCTAAATATATATCATTTATTGATTTTTTAATTGACTCTGCTGTTTCAATAAATGTTGCTAATTTTGCCTTTTCATTTTCAATTTTAGGCTCAAACATACTAATTGCTTTATCAAATTTTGATAACTTGATTAGATCCTGTAAATACTTATTCAACCGTTTCTCCTTGTTTAAAAAACTCAAATGGATTTTTTGAAGCTGTTATTATAGCTTTTAATTCATTTTTTTTCAAATATTCTGAAAGTAGTGACTCTAAAAGTTCACTAAAAAATCTTTCACTCTCATAATGTCTAATATCAATTAATGAAATTCCTCTAGCTTTTGCTTCCATAGCATCATGATATTTTATATCTCCTGTTAGAAAACAATCAGCTTGAACCTCACTTAATAAAGACATCCCTGCACCTGTAACAATAGCAACTTTTTTTATGTGTTTACTACATTTAACTGCTTTTGTTGTCTTTAAATTTAATTTATTTGATACATACTTCACTAAATCTTCAAAACTCATATCTATATTTGCATAAGATATAAATTCATCAGTATTTAAAACCTCAAATCCTAAGATTTGATTTATTACATACTTATTTAAATGAGTTTTATCAATATTTGTATGCATAGAAATTAATGCAATATCTTTTTTTATTAATTGCTTCAAGATTTTTGTACTATAAGAATCAAAATTAACTCTTTTTAAACCTGAAAAAATCAATGGATGATGTGTTATTATTAAACTATTAGGTTTAATTTGTTCAACTAAAGACTCATCTAAATCAATACTAATATGTACTTCTTTAACTTCATCTTCCATTGAACCTACTAATAAACCCGAATTATCCCATTTTTCTTGTAATTCAAAAGGAGATAATTCATTTAAATAGTTATAAATATCTTTTACTTTCAAATGTCTACCTTATGCAAATAGCTCTGGTTTTGTTTCTTTTAAATTAGCTAAAGCTTTTTTAGCTGCTTCACTATCAACTTTTTCTAATCTTTGAATTTCTTGTTCTTTATATAAAACCGCACAACCTTGTGCTAGTTCTCTAACTTTTAAAATATAGTTTTGTCTTTCAGTAACTGAAATAGCTTTTCTTGCATCTAATGTATTAAATGCATGAGAAGCTATCATACATTGATCATAAGCAGGAAGAGGAAGTCCCTGAGCTAAACAAGATTTACATTCATTAAAAGCATCATCAAAATGTCTAAATAACATATCAACATTTGCTACTTCAAAATTATATTTTGAAAATTCATACTCATCTTCTTTATGTACATCAGCATAAGTTGTAATTCCATGAGCATTTTCATTCCATACAATATCAAATACAGAATCTACACCTTGTAAATACATAGCAAGTCTTTCTGTACCATAAGTAATCTCAACAGCAACAGGATCACAAGGAAGCCCCCCTACTTGTTGAAAATATGTAAACTGTGTTACTTCCATACCATCAAGCCATACTTCCCATCCAAGACCCCAAGCACCAAGAGTTGGAGATTCCCAGTTATCTTCAACAAATCTAATATCATGTTTAGATAAATCTAAACCTAAATATTCTAATGACTGTAAATATAAATCTTGAATATTATCAGGACTTGGTTTTATTAAAGTTTGAAACTGATAATAAGCACCTAATCTATTTGGATTTTCTCCATATCTTCCATCCGTTGGTCTTCTACTTGGTGCTACATAAGCAGTTGACCAAGGAGTTGAATCTAAACTCCTTAAAACTGTTGCTGGATGAAAAGTACCAGCACCTGCTGGAATATCATAAGGTTGAACAATATTACAACCTTGATTAGCCCAGAACTCTTGTAATTTTAATAGAATTTGCGAAAATGTAACCATTAATTTATTTCCTAACTCTTAAATTTTCAAAACCATAGATCTAATAATAAAATTTTCTACTTTACTACATCCATGCTTTTGATTATTTATTCTTGTATATTTTAAAAGAAGTAAACTATATATATTTTTGAAGTTTTTAAAATATATAGTTTACTTTCATAAAGTTGTAGATTATATCAAAATGTTTCTAATAGTTTGATAATCTTAGATATTTTAAGCTTTTTCCAAGATTCGAATTTGTAAAAAGTTAAAGACTCATTTTCAAAAATAAATTTAGACATGCTCTTTGATTTATCTTGAATTCTTATTGCTTTAACATAATCATAATATTTAATTTCTTCTTCTATTCTTTGACTTGTAGAAATAACTACAGTAGGAATCATAAAAGCATCACTTATATGCATTGTTGAAGTATGAGTAGTTATCATTTTATCTGCAAAAGAAATAATATAAACTAAATCTTGAAAAGTTTTTGAATATTTATTTAGATTTACAAGCCTATCATCTTTAAATTTATTATCTATATTTAAAGTAGTAATAATTGTATAATCTTCACATTTTTTAAGTAATTTTCTTAATATTTTTAAAGCAAATTCTTGTGGAATAGATTTATTTATATCAGCTGCATAAGGATGATATAAAAGAATTTTTCCTTTTGATTTTAAAGCTATTAATTTTTCTTTTAATTTAAAATCAATTGTAAACTTATCAATATTTATTTGATTATGTTTTTCTAAAACATTAACTTTTTTATAATTTATACCAAATTTATATAACCAAGCATCAGTCCAATTTAACACATCATAATAGCTTGAATGTTTACTAACCATACTATTATCAACAAAATAATCATAGGTACAAAATCTTTTTACATTTAAGCTTAATGGATAAACTTTATTTATAAAATCTTGGTTTAAATATATTTGCTTATCCCTAGAAAAAAAAGTATTATTTGAAGCATTTAAATACACATCAAATAAAACCTCATCATAAACTTCTTTTAATTTATTATAAAAAACTCTAAGTGCACTACAAGAACAAAGCATTTGTCCTATTGTATCACCCATAGTTCCAATAAAAGCTACATTTATTTTGTTTTTCTTAATAATAAGTTGTTTTTTTAAATCAACATATTCACTACTTTGTAAAAAAGTTTCAATCTCTTTTTTATCATTAATAAAATATTCATTACTTATTTGTTTATATTTCGAAAATTTTAAAAACTCATTTTTATTTGATATTCCTAATTCAATAGGAAAATCCTCTAAACTTCTTATTTTATCTTCAATAAGAAGTCTAGCTTTATACAGCTTTTCATCTACATTTTTAAAAACCATTTTTAAATCTTCAAAATCATCATAAGTAGTAATATATGCTGTCTCATTATTAAGATTAGATGGTGTTTTAAATTTAAAATACTTAATTAAACTACCATCTGTTGTTTTGACATTAATATTTTGAGTAACTCTAAAAAAAATCATTTATTAAAAACTATACTTCTTCTGTATTTTCTACTCTTAACATTGTTAAATAAGGTAGTTTTCCTGGTAATTGAATTTTATTTGTGTTTCCACTATGAACAGAAGCTAATTCTTTATTTGTTTCAGTTAAAATCTTATTAAAGTTTACATAATAAATACCATCTTCTTTTTTGAAGATTTTTCCTATTTCATTTTCACACTCTTGAATTTGCGCGCCTCTTGGAGCAAAAATCTCTACATCATTACCTGGATAAATTTTATATTTACACATAAAATGACTTTCATCTTCTGTTACTAATCCACTTACTTCATAAGAACCTTTTGATAATGCATACTCATGGTTTTGTGTAGTTGTTTTTTCAAATGGTCTATGTACTAAATAAGCATCAGTGAAGCCTCTATTTTTAGTAGTGTGTAATTCTCTTTGATACTTTTCAGGTTTAAATTCACCTGCATAATAATCATCAATAGCTTCTCTATATGCATTAGCTGTAACTGCTGCATAGTAAGGTGATTTTGTTCTACCTTCAATTTTAAGAGAATCAACTGCACCAGAATCTAAAATCTCTTTAATATGTGAAGCTAAGTTCATATCTTTTGAGTTAAAAATATAAGTTCCCACACCTGGTTCTTCTTCTAATCTAAATAGTGTATTTTGATTTGTACTTTCTGCATAAAGTGTATATTCAAATCTACAATCATTTGCACATGAACCTCTATTTGGAACTCTACCACTTTGAACAGCAGATACTAAACATCTACCAGAATATGCAAAACACATAGAACCATGTACAAAAATTTCAATTTCCATATCAGGTAAATGCTCTTTAATTTGCTTAACATCTTTTAAAGAAATTTCTCTTGCTACAACAATTCTTTTTACACCTAAATCCCAAAATACTTTTGCATCTAAATAGTTAAGTACATTTGCTTGAGTTGATAAGTGAACATCAATCTCTGGTGCAATTTCTCTACAAAGTTTAACAACTCCAGGTGCTGCTACAATAAAACCATCAGGTTTTACTTCTGCCATTTTCTCAATATGCTTTTTAAGTAAATCTATTTGATTATTAAAAGGGAAACCATTAATAGTTGCATATACTTTTTTACCTCTAGCATGTGCATAATCTATACCCTCTTTAAAAGTTTCAAATGTAAACTCTTTTCCAGCTCTAATTCTTAAACTAAAGTGACTAACACCAGCATAAACTGCATCAGCACCATAATTAATAGCAATTTTTAATTTTTCTAAGTTCCCTGCGGGGGAAAGTAGCTCTACTTTTTCGCTCATAAAATTCCTTTAATAATATTTATCATTTATATATATTTTCTAAAATCTGGAATTATAGCGAATTTTGCCATAAATATAAAAGTTAAAATCAAGAAAGCTTTTAAAAGCTTTCCCAATCATTTGAAGAAGATGAAGTACTTAAAGAATTATCCTTATTCAGTGTATTATTATCATTATTTTCTTTTTTTATTTGATCTAAATGCGAGAATACTTTATTCATTGACTCTTCTAAATTTGTTGCTATTTCTTCTAATTTATTATTATTTATTGAATCAGTTGCATTTACATCAACATATTCTTGAACTAAAGCATGAACTTTATGATGTTCTTTTTTCAACTCTATCCAATTTGATGTTTTTGTAAAACTTCTATTTTTAGATTCTTCTTCAAGTATCCATTTCCCAAACTTACACTCATTTGATGTTTTTACTTTCCATGAATTTTTAGTAGTTCCAACTTTTTCAAAATTTTCATTTTTAAATTTAATATGATCATTTTTTAATTCTGAAATTTTATATACTAAATCTATATCAGATAATTCACTACTTTCATACTCATCAAATTTTGCACGCTCTGCCATTTTTAATAAATTATCAGAAAGAGAACTAACCTCAACTGCAAGATTACTAATTGTAGTTGCAGAATTAGCATTTTCTTGTGTAGCTTTATCTAAATCATTTATAGTATCATTTATTTGAACAATACCTCTTTCCTCTTCACTACTTGCTTGTGTTACATCTTTAATTAAACTAATAGTTTCATTTATTTTTTCATTTAAATTACTATAACCACTTATCATATTATTGGCAATGTCTTTACCTTCATTTGCTTTTTGAGTTGCTTTTTCTACTATTTCTTTTATTTCTTTTGCTGCATCTGAACTTCGATTTGCTAAATTTCTAACTTCTTGTGCAACTACTGCAAACCCTTTTCCTGCCTCACCTGCTGTTGCTGCTTCTACTGCTGCATTTAGAGATAATATATTTGTTTGAAATGCAATCTGATCAATAATAGTAATTGCTTCATTAATAGAATTTACTTGTTCATCAATTTCATCCATTGATTTAGTTGTTTGTGAAGCTAAATTCTTCCCTTGAGAAGATGAATCATGAAGTTGTGACGCAAGACCTGACATTTGATTTACTTTTTCAACATTTGACTTAATAATTGCGGTAATTTCTTCTACAGCTGCTGCTGTTTCTTCTAATGATGCTGCTTGTTGATTTGCAGATGTTGATAAATTTGTCGCACTTTTTGATAAGACTTTTGTATCTTTATTAAGCTTTTTACCACTTTGTGTGATCATAGATAAAAGCTCAGAAACACTTCTACCTATAAGTTTAGTACTAGAGTCAATAGAACCTATAATTCCATTTGCATGCTTATTAGTATTTGTAATTTTAAAGTCAGAACCTCCATATTTAATCAATATGTTATTTAACTCTATCAAGTTTTCGTTTGTTTTATCTATCATATTATTAATTGAATCTCTTAACTTAGTTATTTGAGGATTTGCTGAACTTTTTTCTATTTTATAAACATAAAACCCATTATTAACTTTTGTTATAACGTCATCAACTTCTTCAATAACTTTTGAGTCCTCTGAGGCTTGATCAATTAATTTTCTAATATATTTATTAAAACTTATTACAAGTTTCCCGAATTCATCATTAGATGTTAATTTAATTTCTTCATTTGTATTATTATGATCACTCATTTTTTTAATTGCATTTTCTAAGTTATTAATTGGATTTACAATTGCTTTTTTTACAAAATATGAATAAATTAAATACATAATAATTATAGCAACTAAAGAAAAAATTATAATTCCTTTTATAATATCATTTATCTCATTAGCTGTTTTTTCTTTCATTGCTATTATATCAGCTTGTATATCATCAACATAAGCACCTGTTCCAATAACCCATCCCCAAGGTTCAAACTTTTGAACATAAGAAAATTTTTTTTGTGGTTTATCATAACCTGGTTTTGGCCAAAGATAAGGGACAAGTCCTCCTTCTTTGTTTTTATTAGTTATTTCAACAAACTCACGGAAAAAATATTTTCCATCTTTATCTTTTAAATTAGTTAAATCCTTTCCATTTAAAGTAGGTTTAATAGGATGCATAATCATTTTTGAGGAAGTATCATTTATCCAAAAATATCCACTCTTACCATATCTCATTTTATTTATTGTATGTAAAGCTTCTTCTTTAATTTTTTGTGATACATCATCAACATAAGATCCTGTTCCGATAACCCAATTAAAAGGTTTGAATAATTTTACATAAGAAACTTTTGGTTGTGGCTTTTCAAAACCAGGTTTTGGCCAAACATAATCTACAAAACCCTTACCACTTTTTTCAGCAACTTCAACAAATTCTCTAAATATTTCTTTTCCACCCTTATCTTTATATTTATAAAGATTTTTCCCATTTAACTGTGGTTTAATAGGATGCATTACTATTACTGCTTCCATATTATTTATCCAAAAATAACCATTTTCCCCATATCTAGCTTTTTGAACTATTGATTTTAATCTATTTTCAAGTTCTTCTTTTGAAAGTGTATTTTTGTATTTTTCATATTCACCATTAAGAATAGTAAAAATAAAATCAGTTTGACTTTTTAATTGATCTTGTACTTCATCTTTTATTTTTTCTATTGATGTTCGTTTGTGGTAAGCATCTACTGTTTTCATAGCAAGAGAAACATAATTTTTAAGTTCTTTCTCTTTTTTCAAAAAAGCTTCATTTGAATACTCTTCAATATTTTGCGATGAAAATCTTTTTATAGACAGTATTGATTCAACTGCAACTACACTTGAAACAACTAAAATTGTAAATAGTGCTAATAATAAAAGCTTAGCTTTTATCGTAAGATTTAAAAACATACTCAACCCTTAAAATAAACTAGTTTATGATAGCTTCTAAAGCAATAAAAAGTCAAGTATGTATATATATTATTCTAATATTTTTTCAAAGTCTTTTACTATAGATAAATCTATTTTACCACTTTCTGACATTTTATACATAATATCAATAACTTTTTTGTGACTATATGAATTTCTATAGGATTTATTAGTTATTAATGAATCATATATAATTATACATGCTAAGATTCTTTCTTTTAAACTTAAATCTTTTGCCATATAAGAATAAGGATATCCTTCCCCATTTAACCTTTCTTGAACCTTACTTGTCCAAATACTAATATCATTAAATCCTATAATATTACTTAAAAATTTTTTATTATAATAAGGATATGCCTTTATTATTTCATACTCACTTTTACTTAACTTATCTTTTTTATTTAAAATTTTACTAGGTACTGTAAATTTACCTATTTTACATAAAGAAGCTGCAATTAAAAGTGTCATTTTATCTTTATATTCAAAATCATAATATTCAAGAAGCTTCTCTAATAACAATAAAATTTGACTATTTTTTGATTCTAAATTAGCAAAAATTGAAGTAATAGATAGAAGTTCATCATAATTTAAAACTTTAGAATAATCTAAAAGATTAGAAAATATATAAAAAAGTATCTCATTTTCATTTTGTAAGTCTAAATAAAAACTTGTTTTTTTTGAATAAGATAAAAAATACTGTGCAAACTCCTTTTTAAATAAAACTCCTTGATTTAATTTTATAAAATCATTTATTTTCTCTATATTATCAATACTATTGTTTGATAAATCAAATTTGATATCTAATGTACTTACAAAAGATATTATCTGCGAGAACAAAGGAATTTCATCATCTTTTAAAGCAAAGATACCTGAACCATCTATCTTTTCGTGACTATATTTTAAATTATCATGATTTGAGTTTAAAAAAGGCAATTTACTAGCATAAGATTCATTTAAAAGACAAAACTCTTCTGATATTTTTTTTGCTTCATATAAACCAATATTTGATATCAAACAATAAGCACACAAATCAAATTTTTCTTCATTTGAAAGTTTCAGTTCATTTGCTATCATTAAGCTTACATAAGCAACTCTTTTTGAATGCCCTAAAGATACATTAAGGTACTCTTTTGATATATAATCAATTGCATTTGAAATACCTAATAAAAAATTATTTAAATTAAATACAATTTGTGTTTTTTTATCCATATAAATATCCCATAAAATAAAAAAATCCGAAAGGATTTTTAGTAATCAAGTAATTCTGTAATTGCTTCAACAGATGAATCAGTCATATCTAAATCAAGATGTACACCATCTTTAACTTCAATTAACTTAACATTTAAACCTTTTTGTTTAGCAATTTTATAAAACTCTTTTGTCACTTCTGGTTTTGAGATTTTATCTTTTGTTCCATATATAAGTAAAATATTTGTATCTTTTGAAATATTATCAATCACATCAATAGCAGAAATAAGTTCTTTATTATTTGCTACTTCATGAATATTATATCTTCCTCCAACCAAAGCTATATTATCTATTAATTCAGGTTTTAAACCAAGAATAGTTGCTCCTATCATAGCACCTGCTGAATGACCTATAAAGTTTACTTTTTGAGCATTATATTTTTGTTTTAGTTTTTCAATTGCTTTTGAAACAAATAAAATATACTCTTTTTTAGCTGCCAAATTTTTAATTTTATCATTATCTAAAGCAGGAAATATATTAGAAGTAGAGTTTGAATAACCAGGTAAAGAAATTGCTACTGTTGTATAATCAGTAATTAGATTTAAAGTTTCAACAAAGGGAGCATATCTTCCTAAAGTATTTGTACCTCTATCCCATGTACCATGAAGAATAATATTTAAAGACTCACTATCTTCTGCATTAACAACTGCTAATTCAAGACACTCATTTTCAACATATATATAATTATTACCTTTTGCTGTACATTCAGTCTCATTAGCATAAGCTAAAACTGACATAAAAACAAAAAAAACTGTTATTTTTAAAATTTTCTCAAATTTCATATTTAACTCCTTTAAATTAATATGCAATTATTCCTGTATAACCATCAATTTGTCTTTCAATTAATTCTACAATTCCTGCTTGAACATAATCAACATCTTCAATAAAATCATCTTTAGTCCATTTCATAGTTTCCATTGTATTTTTACACACAATAAATTCAACATCATACTCCATTAATGAATTAATTCTTGTAAGTGTTTTTTTATCATAATCTTTTTTTAAAGCTCTTATTCCATTTCCATAAGCAATTACTACAACTTTTAAAGACTCAGCTGGGTACTCCTTTAAAATATTATAAATAGTACTAAGATTATGATTTACTTTTTTTAATTCTGAATCATAAAGTTGAATTGCAACTTTCCTTGGATTATCAAAAGTTGGTTGAGGATCATTAAAAGTTGATTTTCCATAAACAAATACACTTATAAATAAAACTAACAATATCTTTTTCATATACATTCCTTTAATTTTTTGTTACTAACATATTTTTCTTTATAATACCACTTTTTATTATTTTACAGTATAAACCTCTACAGTCTTTTATTATAAGTGGTAATTTTTTACCAAATACTGATAAATGATTACAAATCGTGCACTTTTGAGTAACTTCTAAAACTGCATCTTCTACAATAAATCTTGTTCCAACTTTATAATCATGTGGATTAAAATCAAGTAAAATATTTTCTCCTAAACTCCCATATTCTAAACTTATATTATTTTTTTTGGCAAGTTCATAAGAGTTTACACCTACAATCATAACAGTACTATCTAAATCTTTTAAAGCAAACTTATCAAACTCAATCCCATAATCTTTTATAAGATTTAAACTTTCAACCCTTGGTCTAGGTAAACCACTTTGCTCTTTTTTTGCACTAAATATTTCAACTACTTTTCCTAAAGACATTATAGATTTTCCTTTAAAATCTCAATAAAATCTTTTTTTACCCATGCCCCTGGATAAATATTTAAAAGTGCTCCGTCTTGTGTTAAAACAAAAAACGTTGGGGTCATTCCTTTAAATTTCTTTTTTAAATTAAAAGGTAAACTCACAAAATCAACATCAACTTCTAAGAAAATATAATCATCATTTATTTTTTCTTGAATCTCCTCTAAATCTAAGACATCTTTTTTCATTTTCTTACAAAAATAACAACTTTGAGATGTTGCATAAACTAGAAAATGCTTTCCTTCTTTTTGTGCTTGATTTAATAACTCTTTTTCATTATATTTTTTATCTAAAACTTTTACTTTTGAAGAACTATTTTTTAATCTATTTTTTTTATAATCCATAAAATAATATGCTAAATTAGAAGCTTCCTCTTCTGTAATTTTCATCGGCTCTTTCTTTTTATAATATTTAAGAACATGAGAATCACAAATACTATTGTTTAGATCTGGATTTCCTAAATACTCTTTTAAATACTCTTCAATTTCAATTACTCTCATTTCAGGATCATTTGGATCTCCTATTTTTCTTGAGCTTTCCATTATTGCCCAAGCTAACATATTTACAGTTGGTATTTCAAGTTTTAATAATTTATTATTCCTTTGGAAATAATTTTCTTTTAATTTTGAAAAAGATATATATCCTTTATGACAACTTGCACATTTGTTATCAAATATTTCTTTTCCTTTATTATAATCTGCATTTAAAATATTAATTATAAATAAAAATATTAATAATATTCTCATAACTTTTCCTCATTTCAATTTAATAAATAGCCCTAAAGCTACTTATTAAATCAAAAAAGTATAAAGAAAACTCTTTATACTTTTGTTGATTAAACAATTCCTGGATTACCTTTTATTCCAATAATATCAGGAGTATCAACTTTTAAATTTTGAATATGTTTTACATTTTTTAAATATGTTTCAACTGTTTCCCATACCGGTTCACCTGGTGATTTTGCACCAACAGTAGACCATCCTGCAACAGAATATTTTTTACTTGGATCTAATTTTGAGCCATTTCTAGTTAACTGAATATCAGAAATTCTCTCTCCCATTTTTGCAGTTGGATTAATTCTATATGAAATACCACCTGTTCTTACCATATCTCCACCTTGTTGATAAAATGGATCTTCATTAAATAAGTTATCAGCAACATCTTCTAAAATTAGTTTAATATCTTTTCCTGAAATATCTCTTCTATAAGTTTCTGGATATGTCATAGCAGTTTGAGTCATTAAATCATCAAAAGTAATCGCTTGACCTGGAATTACAGATGTTCCCCATCTAAAACCAGGAGATAAAGATATTTCTGCATCTTTAACTTCCATTAGGGCATCACAAATAATTTGATCCCAAGAACCATTAAAGTTACCTCTTCTAAATAATGTTTCATCAGTAGTTGCTATTTCTCTTGTTAACTCTTTTAAATAAGGAGCTCTTACATCTTCAATATATTTTTTCATCTGTTTATCTTCTGGAATTAAATCAGAAAAAATAGGTAATAGTGTAAATTTAAAATCTTTAATTTTTCCATTTTGAATATCTAAATCAAGAACATTTAAGAACTTACCATTTGAACCTGCATTACAAACATAAGTAACACCTGCTTCATTTTTAACAGGATAAGCTTCTGGTACACCATCATGAGTATGACCACCCATAATAAAATCAATTCCTGTTACAACCTCAGCCATTTTCTTATCCGTATCATAACCATTATGAGAAAGAACAATCACGGCATCTGGTTTTTCTTCTTCTCTTATTTCATCAACTAATTCTTGCATTCCCTCATCATTAATTCCAAAAGTCCAATCTGGAATAAATCTTTGTGGATTAGCAATAGTTGTATAAGGGAAGGCTTGACCAATAATAGCAACTCTAGCATTACCCATTTTTTTAATAGTATAAGGTTTAAATGCATGACCAGTATCTTCATCATAAGCTTCTGCTGTTCCTTCAAACAAAGAGTCTTCTTTTACTTTAACATTCTGTGCTAAAAACTCAGCATCTAATAATTTTACATTTTCAAGAACTTCAGAAGCTTTATATGTAAACTCCCAGTGACCTACTGCAACATCAACACCAAGTAGGTTCATAGCACCAACCATGTCACGACCTCTTGTATATAAAGCTGTTGCACTTCCTTGCCAAGTATCTCCACCATCTAATAATAAAGTTTTATCTTTACCAAATGAATTAGTTAGAAAATCAACTACAGTTTTAATCTGAGCAAAACCACCTGTTCTACCCATAGCTTTAGCATGTTTCTCAAAATTTACACAAGAATAAGCATATTCTAATCTTTTATTACCTTTTATTCCATAATAATCAAGCAGTTTTTCACCTACAATATGTGGAGGCTTACCATAATTACCATGAAACCCTAAGTTTACACTAGGCTCTCTAAAGTAAACTGGCAAAAGTTGTGCATGAGAATCAGTCATGTGCATAAATCTTGCATTACCAAATGGTTTTAACTTATAATAATCTTCTAGTTTATTTGTATCTGTCATTCTTGTATGTGAATTAGCAAATACTGGTGCAGCTCCTAGCATAGCCATCATGTATACAAATTCTCTTCTACTTAATTTGCTCATTTATTAACCTTTTATTGTTTATTTTCCTGAACCTGCTACTGTGAAACCAAAAGAAGTCCACGCTTGCATTCCACCTCTATAATATTTAATTTTGTGTGCTGGATATCCCATGTTTAATAAAGAATATTTAACATTTTTTATCATTGCAGGAGTTTGTCCACACCAAAAGCCGTTACAATAAGCTACAATTGTTTTAGCTTTAGAAAAATCAAGTGTACCGTCTTCTCTTTCAACCACACCCATTTCATCTTCCATCATTTCAATTGAAGTTTCTTTTGAGTCAAAGTTTGTAAAAGGAACATTTACAGAACCTGGTATTCTTAATTTAGCATGCCACCCTGGTTTTCTTGAATCTAAAATTACAATAGAATCATCAGTTTGTGCTTTCTTCATATATTCAATAAATTCCAACTCACCAACAGTTTCAACACCTTTTGCTAATTGAATTGGTTGAGGAGCACCTCTGTTTGTAGTATTGTATAATTCAGAAATTAAATTTCCTGATTTTTGATTTCTCATTAGAGTAAACTTTTCACCATTTAAATTCATTTCTATTGATTTAACACCCTTTGAAATTGGTACAAACTTTGAGCTTTCACCCTCTGCAAAAGAGTTTGTTATACACAAAGTAGTAATAGCTGTTGCTAATAATGTCTTTTTAAAAAATGTCATTTTATTCTCCAGTTTTTTATTAATTAATAATATTTAATAATTCATATCACAAAAAAAAGCCAAGATAAAAATCTTGACTCTTAAAACAGTGTTTTAAAATTTAAATTAGTATTTATAACCTTCACCTGGTTGTGCTAATTTCCAAGTTGATTTTGCTTCGTGGGCTTGTTGTAAAGCTCTTATAGCAAATTTACAAGCTCTGTGAGCAGCAAAGTTTGTTTCTAATTTTGTTTTTGATTTTTTACCTTTAAAAGTTTTAGGGTTAACTTCTTTTGCATTTGTTTTAATAGCTTCTTCAACAGAAACAATAATAGCTGAGTTATTAACACCTAATCTTCTAAATTCTAATCCCTCTTTTTGAGCAATGGCATTATATTTTTTTGCTGTTTCAATAACATTTTTAATACCATTTTTTTCAACATTACAAACTTTTTCTATATCAATTTTAGAAGCCATTTCAGGAGCTGAAGGAGTCTTTGCACAAGCACTTAATGCAAATATAGCTGATACTGCTAGTGATAAACTTAATAATCTTTTCATAATAGTTCCTTCTTACTTTCTAATATCTGGGCCATCAACTGGCATTCCATTTGACATATAACTCATAAAGTATAATAACTCTTTCATAGTTTCTGATTCATTCTTAGGTGGTACTTGCCCTTGGTCTTTTACACATCCAGACATTCTTCTCTCTAATGTTCCTAAACCATCATTATTAGCATCTTTTGCTCCCCATTTTAATCTATATACAGGGAAATGTGATGTTTGACCTAATAATTGAGATAAACTTTCATTTCTAACTCTTTGACCTGCACCTTGAACATGGCAAGTTGCACAAGAAAGTTTTAAATAACCTCTTTGAGAATAATAATACTCTTTTCCTCTTTCATAAGCTTCTGCTGCTGCTTTACTATTAATTTGAATATTAACTTTTTTCTCAGCATCTCTTGCTTCATTTGCAAAATATGCTTGTAAATGTGCCATTTTACCTTTTGTTGTTTTCCAAGGTTTTTCCCCATTATCTTTTAAACACGTATTAATAGCTGAAGTTAAAGAAACTAATTGTTTTTTCTTATCATCAAAATAAGGATAATCTCCCGCAATATCAGGATTTGGGAAACAGTTTTTAAATGATTTACCATTTGCAAATGCTTTTGTATATAAAGCCTCTCCTGCTTCTATAAAATCTTCGTATGGAGGAAATTCATTTATTTCTTCATAAGAAGCTCTACCATTTTTAGAAAAAGCATAGTTTCCTTTAGAAAACTCTTCATGTTTAACTCCACTTATAATATTGTTTTTTAATTCATCATCAGTAGAATATGGGAAAAATGTATTTTTATTTCCATAAGGATCTTTGAACTTTGCTTCAAAATAATCAATTAAAGCAAGTCTATCTTTTTCTGCTTGAGCATTAAAATCAGCTGCATTTAAAGCACATGAAGTAAGTGCAACTAAAGCAGTTGTTTTTGCAATTTTTATTAACATAATCTCTCCTTAGGTTTAGCTAGTTACATAATGTAACTAACTATTTAATCTTACTTTTATCAGTTCTTGAATCACCTTTTAAGTCAATCCAAGAAATCTCAACTTTATCACCTTTTTTAGCACCTACTGATTCAGCATTAAACTTAAACTTTAAGTATGGATTTTTTGATAAAAATTGTGATGTTGAAGCTTCAAATACAATTTTGTCATTTACTTTTGCAGTTAAATATGTAATAAAATTCGCTTCTTTTTTTGCTCTTTCTGCCTCTTGGTAACTTAACATTGAATGTTTCGCCATAGCTTTAACAGTTACAACACCTTTTTTTAATTTTGCTTTAATTCTTGTTTTACCAGCCATTTTTATTCCTTTAATTTTCTATTTTATGCTTTTAATTTTATGTATTTATTAGTTGGGGTTAAATCAACCACCACATCCACCAATTGTTACTTTTACTAATTTTGAATCAGAATATAATTTACCATTTTCTTCTACAACAGCTGTAACTGTTCCTGTTTTAGCCATTTTAATTCTAATAGAATAATCAATAATTCCACCTTGTGGTACTGTAAATACAGCAACTGCACTTTCAGGGTTTGCATCTTGGAATACAGCTACTTTTGAACCAGCTAATTTTGAAGAAACAGTTACAGGAATAACTGCACCATTTTCAGCAATATCTGGAGCTTTTAATTTTACTTTACCTTTAGTAGTAGAAGTTGTTCCAAAAATTTCTTTCATAGCTTCATCAACTTTTGTTGCAGTCCAAGCTTTTGGCTTTGTTTCTCTAAAATTTACAGCACTTAAAGTTGAAGGTGCTATAGATAATGCTAATGCTCCTAATCCGAATCCTAAAAAATTTCTTCTATTCATAATTTATTCCTTTTCTTTATTTAATTGTTTTTAAAAATGCTACAACAGCTTTAATTTCACTATCACTTAACCAACCATTTTTACCAAAAGCTGGCATTGCTGAAATTGGATTTGTTGTATATGGATCATAAACCTTGTCATATAAAGCCTCATCAGGCCAATATTGTAAAGCTTGAAGTTTAGGCCCCATACTACCAGGTCCATCAACTTTCATACCTTCAATTGCATGACATGCAAGACAATTACCTTTATTTTTTGTCATAAAGATTTCTTTACCTTGCTTAATTAGTGCATCATTTGCTACTGCACCAGTAAACGAAACTGCGGTAATCGCAGATGCAAGTAGTAGTTTTTTAATTACCTTCATTCCTTACCCCTTTATTTGCTAGAGTTGATCATATAATCAACTACTTTTTTGAACTCTTCATCAGATAAATTCATAGCCCCACCTTTAGGAGGCATTGCATTTATACCTTTGATACCGTTATTATACACTGCTTCTTTACCTTTTTCAAGTACAGAAGCCCAAGCTTCTTTATCACCAAGTACAGGAGCACCAATAGCTTTGTTTCCATGACAAGCTGCACAAGATGTTTCATAAGCTTGTTTTGCTTTAGGGTCTGCTACATTTCCTTTTTCTTCTTCAACTTTCCAAAATCTTTTTGTTGAAGCAGGTGGTTCAAAATCATTTAACTCATTTTTAATTCTAAGAACAGGAACTTTACCTTTTATACAATCTTTCATACATCTTGTACCAGTACCATAGTTTTTAGGATCACTTAAAAATGCTCTCATATTTTCGATACCTTGTTTAGGATCTTTTGTATCAACATTTGGATAAAAACCATCCTCATTAGGCATTTTTATTTTTAAAAATTTTTCTCTATCTAAAACATACTCTTCATCAAGTTCTTCCCCATCAATTTCAATACCATTTTCCATTAACAAATATGCAGTAAGAGCATATACTTCACTATTAGTTAAAGATTTTGGATGATTAAAAGGCATTGAATCTTTAATATACCAAAAAAGTGTACTTGCATAAGGCCAATATGTACCAATTACTTTTATTGGTGCCTCAGGGCTAGGATTTTTATCTGCTGGATTTAATAATTGATTAGTTAAAGATTCAGTTGAAGATTCCCCAACAGATAGTCTAGGATAACCTTTACCACCAGCACCAAATTCGCCATGACACATAGCACATTGTGCATCATAAAGTTCATTACCCCATTCTACAGAACCTTGTGCTTTTTTTGGTTTTCCATTTTCTAATACTGGTTTTCCATGTTTTGTATCATACATAGGAAGACCTGTACCATCAGGCATTACATCAGTATTCCATGCTGCTATTTCATTCTTAGTAGCAGTTCTAAAATGATTAAAATTCTTAACTTTTTGTGTATTTACATGATAAGAAGTATATTTACCATCTTTTACTTCATATTTTATAGCTCCATCTACAACCTTTTGTGCTGCATAAGATGAAGTTAACAATGTTGAAGCAGCAATAAGCCCTAGTAAAGTTTTCTTAAGCTTTATGTTTTCTAATGTGAACATTATTAACCTCCCCTTTAGAGTTAACTTCCCAAGTTACCATAGCATTTCTATGATAAACATTTTCTACACCAACAACTGAAGTTTCTTGATCAATTGTAGGTTGTACATTACCTGTATCATCAACTGCTCTACTTGTTAATAAAATAGGCTTTCCATCCCATTTATAAATATAACTAAACCTTGTCCATGCTTTTGGTAGTACTAAACCTTTTAAACTTGCTTCAACCCAATTATCTCCACCATCAAATGAGATATCTACATGTTTAACAGTACCTTGTCCAGACCAGGCAATACCTTGAATTTCAACAATATCACCTTTCTTAAGGTTAGTCCATGGCTTTTCAGGACAGGGAGATGTAATTACAGAATTAACCTCATTAATCCAGAAAAACTGAATTGCTTTTCCTGATTTCTGAAGCATTGTATATTTTGAAGTTTCTTCTTTAGCATGCCATGGCTTATCTGAAAACTCTAATCTTCTTAGCCATTTTGTATTTAAATTACCTTCCCAACCTGGAACTAAAAGTCGTAAAGGATACCCTTGTTCTGGTCTAAGAGCTTCTCCATTTTGTCCCCAAACCAGCATTGCATCATCTAAAGCTTTTTCAACAGGAATTGTTCTGGGATTTGTAGCGTTATCACTTCCTTCTGCTAACATCCATAAAGCATCATCTTCTAAACCAATATCTTCTAATACAGTTTTTAGCATAACTCCTGTCCATTCAGCTTGGCTCATCATACCTTTCATAAACTGTAAGTTATTAAATTGAGGTCCTCTCCAACCTGTACTTCCATTTGCTGGACACTCAATAAAATATATTCTACTTTCACTTGGATATTTTTTTAAATCATCTAAAGTTAAAACTACTTCTTTTTTAACTTTTCCATGAATCATTAATCTAAATTCATGGGGATTTACATGAGCTGTTCCTCCATGATTTCTAGTAAAGAATAAACCATTTGGAACAATAATACCATCTAATTCATGTAAAGGACACATAGAAACTGTTGCATATTTATCACCAGAAGATAGAAGTTCAGTAGTTCTTCTTACTACATTATGTTCATAAGGAGATGGTACTCCGTATGGATACTTATCAGTCTTATCACCAAGCTTAATTCCCCATTCAGCTTCGTTCATAATTGCTACATCATCTGCTTTTGCTTTTACGGGACCTAAAACATTTGCAGCAGCAATTGCACCAGCTGAATAAACCGCAGTTTTTCTAAAAAAATCTCTTCTACTTAGTTTCTTTGATGAAACATTATCAAGAGCTTTTTCAGAATTATTACTAGCTTTCGTCATCATTCCTCCTTATATATTGGTATTTAATTATACCAGACAAACAAATCTATTATAGATATGAGTATCTTAATAAATACTAAATATATAAATATAAACTTTTCTTATAATTATATATATTCAATTTATTATTACTTTATCATATAAATATCATAACAATTTTTTATCATATTTTTTAAAATAGCAATTAAATAGCTATAAATACTAGTTTTTAAAGGATTAAACAAATTTATTTATATTTATGATAATTTTCATTTATCATTTGTTGAATATAAAAAAATTTACAAGAATTAAATAATAATTTGGTATTTGAGTAGTAATGAAACATAAAAAGAGATAAATATTGATTTTAGCATAAAACTGAATATGTATTCAGTTTTATGCTATTTAATTTTATATATTTGAGATTTTTTTACTTATAAAATTTAGTTTAATAAGTTTTTAGCAAATCTAACAGCTTCTTCTGTTATATTTTCACCACTTATCATTCTTGATATTTCATTTACTCTTCCTTGTGTATCAAGTTTTTTTACAATTGAAGTACCTTTATTTTTATCAACTAAAAAATGTTGATTTGAAGAGGATGTAAGTTGAGGCTGATGTGAGATTGCAAAGATTTGATAAGATTTTGCTAACTTTGTAAGTACTTTAGAAATTGCTTCACTCTCTTTTCCACTTAGATTAGCATCAATTTCATCCAAAAATAAGATTCCATTATCAACAATATCAAATTCACTCATCGATGTAAGTAATGCTAATCTTAATCTATTAAATTCACCCGAACTTATTGTTTCTAAACTTACTCCTGCTAATTCAAATTTAATTAAATCAATACCTGTAATATCAATTTCTTTAATGTCAAATATGATTTTAGCATTCCCTAAATATAGATCTTTTAGATATTTATTGATTTTATTTTCTAATAATACACTAACTTTTTTTCTAATTTTACTTATTGATAAGGACAAGATTTCTAATTCTTCTCTTAAATCATTTTGTTTTTTTTCTAATACGCTTTTTTCAAAACTAATATTTTCATAAGATTCTAATTCTTTTATTTTTTCTTCTTTATATTCTAAACACTCTTTTATAGAACCAAATCTTTTTTGTAAGGAAGAAAGCTTCTCAATTCTATCTAAAACATTTTCAATATCTATATCTTCAAGTTCATATAAAGAATCATTAAATTTCTCAAATATATTTGTTAGTTCATTCATTGTATCATCAAAAAAACTACTATCTATTTCTAATAATTCTAAAGCATTATTTACTGATGAATTGTAATTTAAAATGACAGAAGCTTCTTTGATAGCTGCTTCAAGCTTATCTTTTTTCGCTAACTTCTTTTTTATTTCATTTAGTTCTTCATATTCATCAATTTTTGGATTAATAGCTTCAATTTTGTCTATTTCAAATTTAGCAAACTCTTTTAAATCTTCAAGTTTTGATTCATCTTCATAAATTTTTTCAAGTTTTGCTCTTACTGATTTAAGTTCTTGATAAAATTTAATAAACTCTTTTTTTAAAGTATTAAATTCTTTATTTTCTTTTGAAGCTAAATTATCTAAAAAACTTATAAGTTTTGAACTTTGAAAGTCACTTGTGTCTTTTAAGTTTAAATGTTTAATTAACTTAGAACTAAACTCGTTTAGTTTCTTTTTTGAGATAGTTTGATTGTTTAAGAAAAATCTTACTTTTTCTTTTTTAATAGTTTTTATAATAATTTCATCATTATTTGAAATATCAAAAGCTTCATTTTCAATATTTGAGTTTACAAGAATAACCTCTCCTAGTTTTGATTTTACATCACTTAAAGAAAATAAAGAAAGAATTGCTTCCATTAAAATAGATTTACCTGCTCCACTAGGCCCTGTAAAAACATTTAGTCCTTTTTCAAAATTTAATTCTACTTTTTCAAAAGATAAACAGTTTTCTAAATAAACTCTATCAATCATTAGTTACCCCATCTTAATTTTTCATTTAAAACATCAAAATAGTTTCTCTCACATCTATGAATTAGTTTTGCATTATCTTGTGCAATTTTTATTTTAATCGTTTCATTTTGCTCTATTTCGTAAATATCTTGTCCATCTACAATTATAACTGCCCCTTGATTATCTGAAATATTAAACTCAATTTCAAAATCAGCAGGCATTACTAAAGGTCTTTGAGTTAAAGAATGAGGTGCAACAGGAGTAATAATGAAAGCTTCTGTTAGAGGATATACTAAAGGGCCTCCTACAGAAAGGTTATATGCAGTTGAACCAGTAGGACTTGAGATAATAACACCATCACCATAATAAGAATTAAAAGGTTTACCATCAATTTTAGCATCTATTGATATCATAGAAGAAATAGATTTTCTTGAAATTACAATATCATTAAAAGCAACAAAATTATTTAAGTTTAAATTACCTTCTATCATCATTCTATTATCAATTCTATAATTATCTTTTTTTAAATCAGCAACAAATTTTTCTAATTCATCCATATTTATATCTGTTAAAAAACCTAATGTTCCTAAATTTATGCCTAAAATAGGAATATTATATTTAAAAGATCTTCTTACAACAGATAATAAAGTACCATCTCCACCAACAGAAACTAAAAAATCAACTTTTTTACATAATGAGTCTAAGCTATAGCCCTCATCATCTATCATCATAGCTGAATTATATTCTAAATATGTTTCTATGTCATTTTCATTAAATATTTTTTTTATTTTTAGATAGTCAGTTTTTAATTCAGGGCTTGAAGGTTTTAAAATAACCCCAACACTTTTGATATTTTCTAAAAGATTAAGACTTTTTTTTAGTTTCAACTTTTCATCCTAATGAAGATATATTTTTAGGATTTTAGCATAATTATATTATAAAGAGTATTATAATTACAAATTGCAATATTTTTATAGGAAGTTTATTTTGTTTTTGTATAAAAAAAGGGAAGTTTTTAAACTTCCCTTTTCTTAATATCAAAAGCTTGTTAAAACATAAAAGAGTGACTCATGTCACTCTTTTATACTGTCTTAACCATTTCTTTTAGAAATAATTTCCTCAGAAACATTTTTTGGAACTTCAGCATAGTTATCAAATAACATACCGTAAGTTGCTCTACCTTGAGTCATAGATCTTAAGTCAGTAGAGTATCCGAACATTTCAGATAATGGAATCATTGCAGTAACTAGTTTAACACCAGCTCTTTCATCCATAGATTGAACTTGTCCTCTTCTTTTATTAACGTCACCGATAACATCTCCCATATACTCTTCAGGAGTTTCAATTTCAACTTTCATCATTGGCTCTAAGATTACAGGTTGAGCAGCAGCTGTTCTACAACCTTCTTTGAATCCCATAGATGCAGCTAATTTAAATGCCATCTCAGATGAATCTACATCATGGTAAGAACCATCATATAATGTAACTTCAATATTAACCATTGGATAACCAGCTAAAATACCACCAGCCATAGCTTCTTCACAACCTTTTTGAACAGCAGGGATATATTCTTTTGGAACAGTACCACCTTTAATTTCATTGTGGAATTTGAAGTTATCTTCTGAATCAGCAGGTAATGGTTTAATATCTAAATATACGTGACCATATTGACCTTTACCACCAGATTGCTTAGCATATTTGTACTCGTTTTTAACAGGGTTTTTAATAGTCTCTCTATATGCAACTTGTGGAGCACCAACTTCAGCTTCAACTTTAAATTCTCTTTTCATTCTATCAACAAGAATTTCTAAGTGTAACTCACCCATTCCTGAAATAATAGTTTGTCCAGATTCTTCATCAGTATTAACTCTAAATGATGGATCTTCTTCTGCTAATTTTCCTAAAGCAATACCCATTTTTTCTTGGTCAGCTTTAGTTTTAGGCTCAACTGCAACAGAAATAACTGGCTCAGGGAATTCCATTCTTTCTAAGATTACTGGATCTTTTTCAGAAGCTAATGTATCACCTGTAATAGTGTTTTTTAATCCAACTACTGCACCGATTTCACCAGCATATAATTGAGAAACTTCTTCTCTATTATTTGCGTGCATTTGAAGTAATCTTCCGATTCTTTCTTTTTTCATTTTTGTTGAGTTCATTACATAAGTACCAGACTCTAATTGTCCTCTATATACTCTTGTAAATGTTAATTGTCCAACAAATGGGTCAGTCATAATTTTAAATGCTAATGCTGCAACTTCACCTTCATCAGTTGAAGGAACGATAACAGCTTCACCATCTTGAGTCTCACCTTTAATATCAGCAACCTCTGTTGGTGCTGGTAAATACATAGCAACAGCGTCAAGTAAAGTTTGAACACCTTTGTTTTTAAATGCAGTACCACAAGTCATTGGAGTAATTGTCATATTTAAACAAGCAGTTTTTAAACCAGCAATAATTTCATCTTCTGATAATTCACCCTCTTCGAAGTATTTTTCCATTAACTCTTCAGAAGACTCAGCAGCAGCTTCAATCATCTTTTCTCTATATTCTTCAGCTTGGTCTAATAAGTCAGCAGGAATTTCTTCTACATGGTAGTTAGAACCCATAGCAGCATCTTGATCCCAAACGATAGCTTTCATTTGTACTAAATCAATTACACCTTGGAAATCTTCTTCTGCTCCAATAGGAAGTTGAATTGGAACTGGATTAGCTTTTAATCTTTCAGATACTTGCTTTTCAACATTAAAGAAATCAGCACCTGTTCTATCCATTTTATTAACGAAGATCATTCTTGGAACACCGTATTTATTTGCTTGTCTCCAAACTGTTTCAGATTGTGGTTGAACTCCACCTACTGAACAAAATACAGCTACAGCACCATCTAAAACTCTCATAGATCTTTCAACTTCAATAGTGAAGTCAACGTGACCTGGTGTGTCAATGATATTAATTTGTAATTGTTCATTAGTTTTTGGGTGTTTCCAGTGACAAGTTGTTGCAGCAGAAGTAATTGTAATACCTCTTTCTTGCTCTTGTTCCATCCAGTCCATAGTTGCAGCACCATCATGAACCTCACCAATTTTGTGAGATACACCAGTATAGAATAAAATTCTTTCTGTAGTTGTTGTTTTACCAGCATCAATGTGAGCAGCAATACCGATATTTCTAACTCTATTAAGAGGTGTTTTTCTTGCCATCTTAAATTTTCCTTTTAAGTTTAATAGTTTTCGTAATTTTATCTAAATTACAATAAAAAAAAAGGGCGTAAAACACCCTTTTTTAAATATAAAATGATTTATTACAGAATGATTACCATCTGTAGTGAGCAAATGCTTTATTAGCTTCTGCCATTCTATGCATATCTTCTTTCTTCTTGAAAGAAGCTCCTCTTTCATTAGCAGCTTCAAATAATTCGTTTGCTAATCTCTCAACCATAGTTCTTTCATTTCTTTTTCTAGCAGCGTCAACTAACCATCTTAATGCTAAAGTTTGTCTTCTTACAGCTCTAACTTCTACAGGTACTTGGTATGTAGCTCCACCAACTCTTCTAGATTTAACTTCTAAAAGTGGCTTAACATTTTCAATTGCTTTTTCAAATAATTCAATACCAGACTCTTCACCTCTAGCATCTAAGTTAGCAATTGCACCATACATAATTTTTTGTGCTGTAGATTTTTTACCATCTAACATAACTGTATTAATAAATTTAGTGATCACTTTACTATTGTAGATAGGATCAGCCATTACTTCTCTAACTGGAGCTTTTCTTCTTCTCATTTTTCTATCCTTCTACTTATTTCTTTGGTTTCTTAGTACCGTATTTAGATCTTGCAACAGTTCTGTTTGCAACACCAGCAGTATCTAAAGCACCTCTAACTACGTGATACTTAACACCAGGTAAATCCTTAACTCTTCCCCCTCTAACTAATACGATAGAGTGTTCTTGTAAGTTGTGACCCTCACCACCAATATATGAAATTACTTCAAATCCAGTAGTTAATCTAACTTTTGCAACTTTTCTTAAAGCCGAGTTTGGTTTCTTTGGAGTTGTAGTATATACTCTAGTACATACACCTCTTCTTTGTGGACATTTATCTAATGCTGGTGATTTTGATTTTTTAATCACCTTTTTTCGCTCTTTTCTAACAAGCTGATTAATAGTAGGCATTCTTTCCCTTTATTTTTATTATAGAGAGTCTTATAAAGTCAAAATGAATCTTTAAGATTCTCTATTTCTTGGTTTGAGCTTTAAAGCGGCTCATGCTTCTCGTTACGCCAAATGACGCCATGACATATGATAAGAATCATAATCAAAACGATACTACCATTCTAGAGAAACGTTGAGTGTTTTCTAAAAAAGTTATAGATTATATTTAATAATAGCTTAATTTTTTCTTATATTAAACTGAAATGTTGTTATAATAAACTTTACATAACTTGAATATTTTATATTTATTAATAATTAATACTAATTAATAGCTTTTATATTGTACTATTATTAACAAATTCTATATAAGGAATAAAAATGACAATTAGAGAAATGGATATATTTGTTAATGTTGTTGAGTTATCAAATTTAACTGAGGTTTCAATTAATATGAATTTAACTCAACCAAATATTTCAATAACAATTAAATCTATTGAAAAAGAGTTTAACGAAAAAATGTTTGATAGAATAGGTAAAAAATTAATTGTAAATGAAAGAGGAAGAATTTTATATAATGAAATTTTACCTATATTAACACAAATAAAAGAACTTCAAAATAAATTTTCAAAAAATAAATTAATTGGTAATATAAGTGTAGCGGCTACTAATACAATAGGTGTATATGTTCTTCCTTTTGTACTTTATGATTATAATAAACTATATCAAGATGTAAAAATCACTCATTATTACAAAGATGTTAATTCTATTATATCTCTAATTAATTCAGGAAAAATTGATGTAGGATTTATTGAAAGTGATATCAATGACAAAAATATCGTTAAAGAATTGCTTTATAAAGATGAACTTATAGTAGTTAGCGCAGATAAAGAACTTACTAAAAAAAGTTTTTATATTGATCAATTATTTTCAAAAGAATGGATAATTAGAGAAGAAACTTCAGGAGTAATGAAAGTATTTTTTGATTATCTAGGAGATTTAAAAAATGAATTAAATATTACTCTTGCACTTGAACATGCTCTTGCAATAAAACAAATATTAAAAAACTATAAAGACACAATCTCAATTTTACCTGCAAAAAGTGTTGAAAATGAATTAAATGAAGGTATCTTATACAAAGTTGATACTATCAATATGAAATTTGAAAGAAACTGTTATATGGTCTATCATAGAAATAAATTTAGAAATGCAGTATTTGAATCATTTAGAACTTTTATTATTGAAAATATAAATTAATTACTTAATTTAATTAATTAATATTTCTGTAACTATAAATTTCTTTTATCTAAAAAATAAAAAAAACTTATTTTTTATAATATTTCATTTCTGATACTATTTTAATACACAGATACTAGTATTTAATAATTTAAAAAGTGTTAGGAGAAAAGATGGATATAAACAGATTTAAAAAAAGAGGTTATGTAAAAAGACCTACATATATTGAGCCTCTTAATAATTTAACAAAGCTAATGAATAAGAATATAAATCTATACGTAAAAAGGGATGATTTACTTGAAAGTGGAGGAAATAAAACTAGAAAGTTAGATTATCTTATTGCTGATGCAATAGAAAAAGGTTGTGATACGCTTATTACTTGTGGGGCAGTACAATCTAATCATTGTAGAATAACTTTATCTTGGGCAAATCTTGAAAAAATGGATTGTCATTTAATTATAGAAGAAAGAGTAAAAGGCTCATATAAAGAAGATGCAAATGGAAACAATTTTTTATTTCATTTAATGGGAGCTAAATCTATTAAAATGGTACCTGGAAAAAGTGATATGATGGCTGAAATGGAAAAGAAAGCTGAAGAATTAAGAAAAGAAGGTAAAAAACCATATATAGTTCCAGGTGGAGGTTCAAATGGTATTGGTGCGTTAGGATATTCATCTTGTGCATTAGAATTAATGGAACAACTTGCTAAAGAATCATTGGATATTGATACTATTGTTGTACCATCAGGAAGTTCTGGTACTCATGCAGGTATGGCTGTTGCTCTAAAAGCTTTAAATAGCAAAATAAATCTTGTTGGTATAAACGTATCAAGAACAACAGAAGAACAAAAAGACACTGTTTTTAAAGTTGCACAAGAACATATAGAAGTATTAGGTCTTGATAAAAATATCTTAAGAAGAGATGATTTAATTTGTATTGAGGATTATGTGGGAGAGGGATACTCTCTTAAAACTGAAGGTATGAAAAATGCAGTTGAAGTTTTTGCTAGAGAAGAGAGTATTTTACTTGATCCTGTTTATACAGGAAAAGTTGCAGATGGATTCTTAGACTTAATTAAAAAAGATTATTTTAAAGAAGGTTCAAATGTATTGTTCTTACATACTGGTGGGTCAATAGCCTTATACGCATATCAAAATTACTTTAAGGATTAAAAATGTTACGAAGTATATTATTAATTTGTCTTGTTGGAGCTGTTGCAGTAAATGCTAAAACTTTAAGATTATCTACTTATGTTAATTCAATAGATGTAAGATACAAAGGTTTTGAACATTTTGCCGATTTAGTAAAGAAAAAAAGTAATGGAAAACTAAAAATCAAAATATATGGTTCATCTACACTTCATGGTTGGAGTGAAGGAGTTGATGCAGTATTAGGTGGGGTAACAGATATTTCTTGGTTACCTTCTGATAAGAGGTTAAAGTGTCAAAGAGTTACTGCACTATATCCAGCAGTAGTTGATTTTAAAAAGCAAATTGAAACAGATGCAAAATATACAGAACTTTTAGAAGATGAACTTTCAAAAAATAATTTAAAAGTAATCTTTAATTCAAACTATTCTTATGACCAAGAATGGTGGTTTAAAGAACCAATAGCAGATTTAACAAAACTTGATGGGAAACAAGTAAGAAGTCCTTATCCTGTTATAAGTGAAATGATTAAACAATGGGGAGGAAACCCAGTATTTATCTCACCAAAAGAAGTTTTTCAATCAGCAGAGAGAGGTGTTGTAGATGGTGTAAGTATGGGTGTAGCTACTTATAGTTCTTGGAAATTATGGGGTGTAATGCCACACATGGTAAATGGAAGTTTATTTTACGGTAATACTCAATATGTAATAAATAAAAGTTCATTTGAAAAACTATCAAAAGAACACCAAAAAATCCTTCTTGAATCTGCAAAAGAATCTGAAGTTTGGTTAAAACCTAGATACGAAGCTTGGGTAAATGAAAGAGTTGGTCAAGCAATCATGGAAGGTGGAGGAAGTGCATACTCTTTAGATATTGATAAAAGAAAAGATATTGTTAAGAAAATTCAAGCAATATGGGATATAAAAGTTAAAAAAGAGTGTGGAGAAGATTTAGCAAATAAAATAAAAGAATTGGTTAATCAATGAATAAATTAGACAAAATCACAGTATATTTATCCTATCTAGGTGGGGTTATTATTGTTATCCAAAGTCTATGGATAGGAGTCTCAGTTTTCTTACGAAAACTGGGGTATCCAGATCCATACGTTACAGAGGTTACAGCATTGATGCTTTTACCACTGGCTTTTTTAGGTATGAGTTATTCATTAAAAGTTAATGGTTATCCAGAAGTTACATTACTTAATGAAAAGCTACCAACAAAAATAGCAAAGTTTTTTAATAAGGTTAAATATCTTGTAATATTTCTAATAGGAATATTTTTTACATTGACTTTATATAAAGCTTTTACTTTAGCCTATGTAAGTGGTGCAAGTAGTGAAATATTAGAAATACCGAGAACGTATGTTGCATTTCCAACATTGGCCTCTATGATATTTTTTAATATTTACAGTTTATATAAATTATATTTAGAGTTTAAGGATTAAAAATGGAATGGTATATTGTTGGCATAGGACTATTAGGTCTTTTAATGCTATTTATTAGTATAGGAATCCCTATTCCATTTGCTTTAGTGGGGGCGTCATTGCCTTTTTTATGGACAATTCAAGACTTTAATACTTCTTTGATGTCTAATCAATTACAGTTATGGAGAACTTGGATAGATTACATATTATTATCTGTACCTATTTTCATTTTTTTAGGTGAGCTTATTGCAAAATCAAATCTAGGTGAAAAGCTATATGAAGCATTTTATAGAGGTATTCCAGTAAGAGGAACTGCTGCTTATGGTAGTATTGGAGCTTGTGCAGGTTTTGGAGCTGTTTGTGGATCTTCAATGGTTGGTTCTTTAACAATAGGTGGCGTTGCATTAAAACAAATGTTAAGACTTGGTTACAATAAACAATTAAGTGCAGGTATTCTTGCAGCAGGTGGTACTTTAAGTGTACTTATTCCACCTTCTTTAATTTTATTATTTTATGGAATTGTAACAGATACTTCTATTGGTAAGTTATTTATTGCGGGAATTATTCCAGGTATTATTTTAACGGGAATGTTTTTCTCAATAATATTAATATGGCAAAAATTTGATGATACTTCTATTCCAAGAAAAGATTCAATAGAAACTGTAGGTTTCAAATTTGTATTTTTTGCATTTTTACCTATTATTGTAGTTGGTTTAATTATTATCACATCAATATATTTTGGAATTGCAACTCCAACGGAAGCTGCAGCATTAGGTGTAATTGCAACTTCTATTTTTTCATATTTTTTAGGTGGAATAAATTTCAAGAAATTTCTTGAAGCTATTCTTTCTACAATGAAAACAATGGGTTATTTAGGTATTCTTTTAGCTGGTGCATCGCTTTTTGGTTTTGTAATTGAGTATTATGGTATACCAGATGAAATTACAGATTTTATGACAACATTAAATCTATCAAAATATGAGATTTTATTTGCCGTTATTATTTTCTATATTATTATTGGAATGTTTTTAGAACCTGTATCTATGACATTTATTACTTTACCAACTATTTTCCCTCTAATTAATTTAGTTGGATTTGATTTAATTTGGTTTGGTATTGTTTATACAATTACAATGGAAATAGCTGTTTTAACACCTCCTGTAGGTCTTAATTTATATGTAATACAAGGTATATCAAATAATGAAATTACAATATTCGATGTAATAAAAGGTGTATTACCATTTTTAGTAGCTCTTGTACTAATGATCGTATTATTAATTTTTGAACCAACTATTGCTATGTATTTAACAGGGGATTAATTATGATTCTAAACTATAAAATATACGGAAATAAAAGTAATGAAAACTCAATTCTATTAATTCATGGATATTTAAGCTCTCATGAACATTTTAAATTTCAAATTAATGAATTAGTTAGAAATAACTTTTGTGTATATTGTATAGATATGCCAGGCCATGGCTTAAATAAAGAGGTATTATTGCCAAATATGACATCATTTGCAGAATCAATGATTGAAACAATAAACTTCTTAGAGCTTAAAAATTTTTCTTTACTTGGACACTCTATGGGTGGAATGTTAAGTATTGAAATTGCTGTTACTATTAGTGAGCAGATAAATAAACTTATATGTTATGGTACTGCAGCTAGTGGGAATTTAAAAAATAGATTTGAAACATTTGAACAAAGTAGAGATAGAGTAAAAAAAGATTATACAACTTTTAAAAAAATGGCCCATGCAAAATGGTTTTATAAAGGTGAAAATGATAAATATTTTGATTTGTGTTATAACTCAGGAAAAGATATTTCTATAAGTTCAGCTATTAATTCATTAAATGTTATGGAGACATTTAATGCAAAAGATAGAATATCAAATATAAAAAATAAAACTCTTATTATGTATGGAGATAGTGACAAAACCTATGGATTAGATGATATTTTATTTCTAAAATATCACATTGAAAAAAGTAGCTTATGTGTACTACCTAGATGTGGACATAGTCCCCATCTAGAAAAAGTAGAACTTTTTAATCAAATTTTAATAGATTTTTTAAAGAATTAATATAGAAGGAATAAAAATGAAAAAAATCATATCAACAAATAAAGCTCCAAGTGCTATTGGACCTTATAATCAAGCCACGGCATTTGAAAACTTAATATTTACATCAGGACAAATTCCCCTTGTAACTTCAACTATGGAAATTGTAGAAGGAGGAATAGAAGAACAATCAAAATTAGTATTAGAACACTTAAAATCAGTTTTAGAAGAAGCTGGTTCATCATTAGATAATGTCTTAAAAACAACTTGTTATTTATCTGATATGGATAATTTTCTTAAATTCAATGAAGTTTATAATAATTTCTTTGGTGGAGAAAATGCTCCTGCTAGAGCAACTGTAGCAGTTAAAACTTTACCTAAAAATGTCCTTGTTGAAGTAGATGCTATATCTTTCAAAAACTAACAATAGATAGATTATTTAATCTATCTATTTCTTAATTAAAAACTCTTTATTTATTTTAATATTATCAAGTCTAACAATAAAATTAACAATTATTCAATAATATATTTTCTTTACTTATAAATATTTTTTATTATAATAATTAGTTTAATATATTTTACTTATTAAAAAATTAATTATACAATTACTAAAAAAGGATTTTAATGCTTAATTTAAATAAAAATTTAGGCTTAATTTATGGATTAGTATTTGTAGGTTTATTTGCATTTATTTCAGTTCTTATTTCAAAACTTGAAATATTTCAAAACTATCATATAAGTCCTCTAATTATAGGTATTATATTAGGAATTTTATTTTCACATACTTTTAGAAGTAAATTACCAGATAGTTGGAAAGCAGGAATTATATTCTCTACTAAAACTTTATTAAGAACAGCTATTGTTTTTTATGGATTTAGATTAACATTTCAAGATATAACTGATATTGGTGTTGCTGGAGTTGTAAGTAGTTTTTTAATAGTAACTTTAACTTTTATAATTGGCATGTTTGTAGGGATTAAAGTACTAAAATTAGACAAAGAGACTACAATACTTACATCTGCTGGAAGTTCTATTTGTGGTGCAGCAGCAGTATTAGCAACTGAATCAGTTATAAAAGCACCTGCACATAAAAGTGCCATAGCAGTTGGTACTGTTGTTTTATTTGGAACTATTAGTATGTTCTTATATCCTTACTTATATAGTATAGGATTTTACTCTTTTACAGAACAAGAATTTGGATTATATTTAGGAGCAACATTACATGAAGTAGCACATGTTGTTGCTGCAGGAAATAGTATTAGTGAAGAAGTAGCAAACTTCTCAGTAATAGAGAAAATGTTAAGGGTAATGTTTCTAGCTCCATTTTTAATAGTAATCTCTTATTATATAACACAAGTTGCTAAATCTAAAAAAGAAGAGTCTTCAAAATCAAAAATTGTTATACCATGGTTTGCTTTTTTATTCATTGCAGTTGCTATTTTTAACTCTTTTGATTTATTAAATCATCAAACTGTAAATGTAATAAATGAAGTTGATACTTTCTTTCTAACTATGGCAATGGCAGCACTTGGAATGGAAACACACTATAATAAATTTAAAGATGTAGGAATGAAACCTATTTACCTTGCTACAATCTTATTTTTCTGGTTAATGATAGGTGGAATTGCAATAACACTTTTCTCTTTAAAAATATGATTTTTTATAAAAATGATTTAAGCAAATAAGTATTTATTTACTATCATTTGCTTAAATCTATTAAATAAAAGAGATTAGTCTTATTTTTTAATAATTATAGTTTTTGTAAAACCATATTTAATGAATTAGCAAAACGTTGAGAATCTTTTTGATTAAATGGTTTAGGGCCTTTTGTAATCTCTCCACTATCTCTTATTTCTTCCATTAAATTTCTTATAGCTAGATAGTGTTTGATATTATCTTCTGTAAATATCTCTCCTCTATGATCAATAGCCATTGCATTTTTTTCAATAACTCTATTTGCAAGAGGAATATCAGCTGTAATAACTAAATCATTTTCGTTCAATAACTCAACTATTTTATTATCTGCTTCATCTGCACCTTCATTTACAATTAAATATTTTATAAATGAAGATTTACCTATATTTATTTTTTTATTAGCAATAACATAAGTATTTAGCTTCTTTTTTTCAATTGCTCTTAATATAATAGGTTTTAAAAGATTGGGAAAAGCATCTCCATCAATAAATAAAGTCATTATAAAATCTCTTGCACTCTTCCTACTTGTCCATCTTGCAATCTAACTTTTATTCCATGAGGATGGGAAGGAGAATTAGTCAAAATATTTTTTACAATTCCTTGTGTTAATTTTCCACTTCTTTGATCTTGTTTTAAAACAATATTAACTTTTTGTCCCTGCTTAATAGAAAATCTTTTTTTAGGATCATTCATAATCTAAGCCTTAAAACTTAATGCTTGTTTAGCAAAATCTTTTCCATAAAAAAATATGATTTTGTACGATAAAGATACTTTTGCATTTTGTCCATCAGTTATATCAATAATATTAAAGTTAAAACCTTCATCAGCGTTATTTTTACTTCTAACTTTTATTTCTACTGGTTTTAAAGTTCTCATCATATTTTCAATATTTTTTTTCTCTTTTGGTTTTACAGTTGATAAATACTTTTCATCTTTTTCCATACTTTTTAAATAGTTATGTAGTAAAAGTTTTGTATCTTTATAAATTCCTTTACTCCAAGAAACCTTTCCTTTTGAGAAATGAAAAATATTACTTTTATTTAAAAGAGGAAATATTGTTTCTTTTTTTATATCATCTATAAGCTGTAAGAAGAAGTTTACTCCACCAATTGAGTCTGCATATTTTGTTAGAAGCTCGTTGATTTCTTTTTTTTCTTCTATACTTAAATCTTTGAAATTCATTTATTACCTTATTTTTTTCGTAAGTATATCTAAATCTTAAAACTTTTCTACATCAATTGCTTTTTTTTAATTTTGTCTTACTTTTATGTGTTACAATTTTAATATAAATATTTTCCAAAGATTCTATTATGAAAAAACATTTTTTAGAACAATCTCTTATATTTTTTAGTGTAACTAAATGGGTACTTTTATCTTCAGTAATTGGAGTAATTATTGGTGCAATTATTACTTTCTTTTTAAATATAATACATAGTGCAAACACACAAGGTGAACTTTTACCTTTTCCAACATATTACCTCCTTCCTTTTGGATTAATGTTAACAATCTTCATAGTAAAAAAATTTGCACCAGATGCAAAAGGTCATGGAACAGAAAAAGTTATTGAAGCGGTTCATAAAAAAGATGGTTTAATGGATGTAAAAGTTATGCCTATAAAACTTTTTGCCACTGTAATTACTATATTTACAGGAGGTTCAGTAGGAAAAGAAGGTCCTGGAGCACAAATAGGTGCTGGTGCAGCTTCTTTTATATCTCAACTTGTAAAATTTTCAGCAAGAGATAGAAAAAAACTTGTTATTTGTGGTATTAGTGCAGGTTTTGCATCTGTTTTTGGTACACCAATTTCAGGTGCTATCTTTGGAGTTGAAGTTTTAATTATTGGTATTATAATGTATGATGTTTTATTACCATCATTTATTGCTGGGTTTGCAGCTTATACAACAGCTAAGCTTTTAGGAATAAACTATACTTATTATCACATGGAATTTTCAAATACAATTCCTTTTGATATTATTCTTATACTTCAAGTTATTATTGCTGGTTTATTCTTTGGACTTATTTCGTATTTTATGATTATGACTTTAAAAAATACAGAGATACAAATAAAAAAAATTAAATTGAATATTTATTTAAAAGCTTTTATATCTGGTTCTTTTTTAGTAGTTTTATCTTTTTTTATTGGAGATAAATATTTTGGCTTAGGGTTAGATACTATTTCAAGTCTATTTTATAGTGATCCTAATATATCAAATGATATACCATGGTACTCTTTTATCGCAAAAACAATCTATACCTCTATCACTTTAGGTGCAGGGGGAAGTGGTGGTGTTATAACACCTATTTTTTATGTGGGAGCTACAAGTGGACAATTTTTTGGAACCTTAATAGGAGATAATATTGCACTATTTGCAGCACTTGGACTTACTAGTGTACTAGCAGGAACAACTAATGCTCCAATAGCAGCAACTATAATGGCTGTTGAACTTTTTGGAATCGAAATAGCCCATTATGCTGCAATTAGCGCAATTATTACCTTTTTAATTACAGGACATAGAAGTGTCTTCCAATCTCAAATTTTAAATATGAAAAAATCTGATATGCTTAATATTGAATATGGAGATAATGTAGATAAAAGTAGTATTGACTTATCGGATAAAAATAAAGAAAAAGTAAAAAATTTCTTTGAAAAAGTAAAATTTAAACAAAAGAAATAAGCTTACTTAATACATAGCTTATTTCTACCTGATTGTTTTGCTTCATATAAAGCATCATCTGCTCTTGAAAAAATATTTTCATAACTTAAATCCATTTCATAAAGAGAAGACAATCCTACACTAAAAGTAATTTTAATATCATCAGAACATAACTTTTTAAAAGGATTTTCGTGATGAAACTGCATTAATCTATGAGCAAATTCACTTGCTTGAACTACATTAGTACAAGGTAATATAAAAGCAAATTCTTCACCACCTACTCTACAGAACACATCTTCTTCTCTTTTCATTTTTTGACAAATTTTTGTAATTTCAATAAGTACTTTATCTCCTACTAAATGACCATAAGTATCATTTACATTTTTAAACCAATCTATATCTAAAAGTACAATAGATATATCTAAACTATATCTTTTTGATCTCTTAAACTCTTTTTTTGCTTGTTCAACAAAATATCTTCTATTATTAGCTTTTGTCAATTCATCTGTGATGGACTGAATTCTTAACTTTTCTTTTAGTTTTTGTAACTGGGTTATATCAGTTGATAAACCAATTAGGGACATATAGTCATCACCTTGCATTTTAAAGGGTATTTTTTTACTCCAATAATGCCTTTCTTCCCCTTCCTCATCAAAATAAATTTCTTCTTGACTTTTTTGTTTATTTGACTTAAATACTTCTTTATCCATCTTCCAAAAGGCATCAGCTATTTTTTTATCAATAATTTCAATATCTCTTTTTCCTACAACATCTTCTGCTTTACAATTAAAAAGTCTTGCTACTTTTGAATTAACATATCTAAACTTTCTATTTTCATCTTTCATATAGATATAAGCATCAACATTATCTAAAATAGTATTTAGTAACTTTGTTTGTTCAGATAGTTCTTCTTCTAACTTTTTTCTTTCAGTTATATCTGTAGAAATTCCACACATACCTATAATTTCTTTATTTTTATTATAAAGTGGCTTTTTAACAGTCCAATAGGTTTTTTCTTCTTTAGTTTCAAAAATATAATTTGTTTCTTCTTTTTCTATAACTATCCCATTTTTTAAAACTTCTAAATCATTCTTTCTTAATTCATCTGACATTTTTAAATCAAAAAATGCTCTATCATCCTTTCCTATAACCTCAGCTAAAGAACAATTAAATAAAGATAAAACTAAATTATTTGCATAAGTATATTTGCCTTCTTTATCTTTTGTATATACATAAGCACCTGTTTCATTAATAAGTGTTTTCAATGATGCTAGTTCAATTTCTAAGTTGTTAATTTCTTTTTTACTTTTCATAGAAACTCCTTAATTAAATAAATTATATAATAATTATCTATAAGATGATTTTGAACTTTTGATTTTTACATTATAAAAACCGTTATTTGATAAAAATATTTTGATCTCTTTATCAATAAATTTGTTTTTTGGTCCTTTTACAATTTCAACAATTGCTGGAATATCTTCAAACTTTTTACTAAATTCAAATTCAAAATAAGGAATTAAGTTTCCACATACTGCTCTAAACTTCATATCTGACAGATTTTTCTTAAAAACAAAACTTTCACTTTTTTTATCATCTATTATAACTGGATTATGAATCAGTCTTACTTCTTTTTCTTCTTCAAAAAGTTCATTTTTACATTTAGCTGCTAAATTATTAATATTATTAATTACTTCATTTACAATATCTTTAAAAGTATTTGAATTAAAATCTATTTCATTAGAAATAGTTTCAAGAGGAAGAAAAATCTTATCTATTTGTTTTTCTTGTTTTTTTTCATCATATAAAACATCAGTTGTATGAACTAATTTATTAGTTTTAAAATAATCAGAATTAAAACCAATTGCTACTCCATAACCATCATTTGCATAAGCTCTCCACTGACTTAATAAATCACTTCCTTGAGAAAATGATGCTATATATACACTAGGTAGTTGTTTATTAAAGATATCTTCAAAAGCTTTATATTTTGAAAAATTATCTTTATTTCTAATTTTTTCTAATTTTTTACTTACTTTGTCATTTATCCAATGTATTTCTTTGTAGTCATTAAGATTATAAACAGAACTTAACCATAGTTTTTTATTTTGAATAATTGCTCTGAAAGCTTCAACATGGCAATAATGATATATAATTTTTCCCATAAGATACTCCTGTGAACTATCATATATCAATATCTTAACTAAATTTTCATTAGCTCTAAGCCTGTAGGTTTTAATTCATATATCGTAGAAGTTAATTTTTCTATAAAACTTTTATGGTGAGATATAATTACCATAGATTTATTTATAGAGTTTAAAAGTTGTAATATTCTCTCTTCTGATTTTGAATCTAATGCATTTGTTGGCTCATCTAAAAGTAATATTTTAGGTTTAGTAATCAAAATACTAGCAAGTGCTACTATTTTTTGTTCTCCTCCACTTAAATCATAAATAATTCTGTCTTTTAAATGCTCAATATTTAACTTTTGTAAAATAACTAAAGCTTTATGATAAGCTTCTTCTTTTTTCTCTTTTTTAGCTCTAAGATTAAACATTACATCTTCAATTACTGTTGGACATAAAAAAAAGTCACTAACATCTTGAGGTAAGTAACCTATATCACTCCTAAATTGTTCATACTGTTTTTTTGAAGAAATTAAGTTATGAAATAAATGAAGTTCTCCATCATAATTTGATTCTAAACCAGCTATTATTTTAAGAAGAGAACTCTTACCTACTCCATTTGCACCAATAATCGCAACTTTTTCTTCATGTCCTACATTTAAAGTTACCCCACTAAATAACTCTTTTGAATCATTTTTATATCTTAAATTTTTTAAATTAAAAGAACAACTCATAAATAACCTTTGTTAATATTGTAAATAAAACTGTAAAAATCAAGTACTTATCATATACTTGAACAATAAAGTCTTCATTTAAATAAATTTTATTTTTAAAACCTCTATATATAAAAGTTTGTCTTAAAGAATATGATTTTCTTATGGCCTTTACAAAAAGTAAACCCATAATATTTCCAAAAGTTTCATAAGTAAATAAAGAAGTATCTGCTTTAAAACCTCTAGCTTTTAGACTATTTTTTATTAAAGTAAAATCTTTAGTTAAAAACTCTATCATTTTTAAAGTAAAATATGTAGAAGAAACCACAGAACTTGGGAAATTCAAACTATTTAAAGCTCTAACTATATCATAACCTTTTGAAGTAAAAAAAAGTGCTATATTAAATAAAAGTATAGCATTTGCTCTTATATAAATATTTAATGCCTCATTCAAACTACTACTATATAAAAGAGTTAAAAATAGTATAAAAATAAAAAAATTTAAAAAAAGAAGTTTTCTTAAAATTAAAAATAAATGTTTTTTTTGGCAAAAAAGTAAAAATATTATAGGAAAAATATAATAAAATTCAAAAGCTGAAAAACTAACTAAAATTGAATAAATAAAAGCACTAAGTAAAGAAATAGAAGGATTAAAATTTATCAATTTTAATCCTTTTTTATTTTTTTAAGAAAAATAAAAATTCCTATAATAATAAATAAAGCAAACAATATTTTAAATATTTCAAAATATGATAACTTTTGTTCTAAAAGTTTAACTTCTAATTTTAATTTCTTATTTTCTTCAAGAAGCTTTTCCAATTTTTTATCTAGATTTATTTCATTAGTTTTATAAGTTCTTTTAATTATATTTGATACTGCATGACCTGAACCTGCATCAACAATTAGATTAAAAAAATCTTCTTTAATATCTAAATAGACTTCACCTTTATCATTTGTTTTATCTTCAAGTAATAGTTTATCATTTTTATATATTTTAACACTACAATTTTTACAACCTGCGCCACTAGCAAAATATGCACTTACAAATAACTTATCATTTTCAAAATTTGTAAAAACATTTAATTTGTGTGCATAAGTGAAAGATATAATTAAAAGTAAAATAGTAAAAATTCGAATCATATATTTGCCTCTTTTAAAAGTTTTGGGATTGACTTTTTGATATATAAAAGTAAAAATAGTGAAATTAAACCTTCTAAAATTATAGCTGGAATATTAGCAAAAATTAAAGAATAAGAAGCTATTAAATATTCATCCTTCGCAAAATATAATACTAAAGCTAAAAATAAAACACTAAATAATATTCCTAAACTTCCATAGAAAAAAAATCTAACTTTTTCATTTAATTTTTTGAATAAAGGTATTTTATTGATAAAAAAAACCAAATATGCTGGGAGTGCCATTATTATTATATTTGCACCAAGAGAACTTAATCCTCCATATCCCAAAAGTAAAGCTTGTAGAAGTAAAGCAATAGCAATACATAAAAAAACAGCTTCACCTAAAAATAGGCCTATCACTCCTACAAGTAGTAAATGTATTTGAGTAGGACCTAAAGGTATATGAATAAATGAAGCAATAAAAAATAAAGCACTCATTGCAGCAAGTAAAGATATATCTTCACTTTTTAATTTCTTAATTGAATAGGCACATAAACCTAAACTAGCAAAGCCTAGACTACTAGCAACTTCAATACTTAAAACACCATCAGATATATGCATTTAGAATCCTACTTATTTATTAATATGTTTTAACCCATATTAATGCACCATTTTCAATTGGGTACATTTTACCATTAAACTCTTTTTGTCCTTCTTCAATCAATGCAGCAAATCCCCACCAACCTTTTTGGTTCATTACAAAACTAAATTCACCTGCATTATTAGTTTTAACTACTTGAGTTATATGTGCATCACTAGGAGCTTTTAATCCTAAAGTATTATAAAACTCTACTTCAACTTCAACATTAGATGCAGGTTGCCCTTTAACCAATACTTTTCCAGTAAAAATATTTCCACTATATAAAGCAAAAGGTTTTACCATTGGAACAATTTCATATTCTAACCCAATTGGTTCATCCCAACCATCCTCAAAACCATAAGCACTTAGAATTATTTTTGGTACATGTGAAATAAATTTACCTTCTGCTGGTTCAAAATAAGGTTTAGGAATAGTAAAAAACTTATATACCCCAGGTTTTTTAACCTTATAATTTGTACTCCATGCTTTATGATTAAATACTTCAAACTTTTCCAAAGGCAAAGAATTTTCTTTACTATTTACATATATATCAAGAGGTTTTTCCATTGTCATACCAGTTTGTTCAAAAGGATGAATAAACATCGTCTTAATATTTATATTTGATTGATCTTTATTTTTCACATTATCTGTATTTGGTAACATTGTAAGAAAATGTGCATTTGCGATAATAGCAAAACTAAAAAATAAAATTAGCTTTTTCATGAGAACTCCTATATTTTTAGAAATTTTATCTTAAGATGTTTACTGTAAAATAAATTTTACAATTTCTTATATATTTTTGGAACCAAAATGAATAAATGTATATATTGCAATAATGAAAAACTATATGTATTAAAAAACAACTATCTGAAATGCTCTAAATGTAAAAAAAAGTTTTCTTTAATTAAATACAATAGACAATTAGCTTTAATAGAATGTTTTTCTCAGAATTTAAATGCATTACAAACAGCTAAAAAATTAAAATGTAATTATATAACAGTAGGAAAAAGGTTTTTTCAATATAGAGAATTAATTGTAAGTTTTTTAGATAATGTTTATAAAAGTATTAAAAGAAATAAATATGAATTTGACGAATATATATACTTAAAAAATAAAAATATAAAAACTGCTCAAAATTTTTTAACATTTAATTATGAAAATCATATTTATAATATTATGCTTCCTTCTTTAAATAAATTTTCTGAATCAAACGCGGAAGAATTATCCACTTTTCTTAAATATAATAAAATTGCACAATTAAAAAGTTCAAATAGTTTAATAAATGATTTTTGGGATTTTTTAGAAAATTTTTTAAAAAAATATAAAGGAATAAAAGAAGAAAATTTTATCTATTACTTAAAAGAGTGTGAATTTAAATTTAATTATGATAAAAAAACTCAAGAAGAAATTCTTCTTAAGCTTTTGGCATAACCTTAATAGGAACTACTTGAATTTCTTCCATATTCCAAACACCATTTTTTACATAAGGTTCATTAACTAGCCACTCATCAAACTCATCTTCATTTTCAAAGTTTGTTACAACAGAAGAGCCAACCATTTTATCATCTTCAATTAGTGCACAAGCAGAAACTATTTTTCCCTCAGCCATTAACTTTTGAGTTCCTTCAACATGTTCAGGTCTCGCTTCCATTCTTTTTTCTAAAGCATCTTCATAATCATAAGCGATAATTAAATATTGCATCTTAATCCTTTTTTGTTAATATAAAATTTTAACTAAATAAAATTAAACAATAGTTACAAGATTATCAAAATAATAACCTTGAACAAAATCACAATCTAGTTGTTTAATTAAATCATAATCATCTTTAGTTTCAATTCCTTCTATAATTGAATATTGATTATTAAGTTTAATTGTTTTTAGTACTCCATCTAAGTAATATTTATAACTATTATTTAACCTTATTTGTCTTATAAATGATTTATCAATTTTTATATATTTACTATTATTCATCATGTGAAAGGAAAACATAGAACCATCTTGGGCAAAATCATCTAGAGCAGATTCAATATTCATTTGTTTTAACCAGTCAGAAAAATCTTTCATAATGACAGCACTTGTTTCATCATCACTTCCATTTTCAGTTATTTCAACAACTAAATTTTTTTTATTAAGAAGTAAAAAATCTTCCCAATACTTTTTTTGTTCATCAGTAACAAAAATATCTGCATCAAAATTTAAAAAAAGTTTTTCATTATGAGTAAAATTTTGTATTTGTAAAAATTTATTTCTTTTTTCCAATTCAAAAAATAGTTTATTATTATTATGTAGTTTTTTAAATATATTTTCTGTACTTATTATATCATTATTAATGTCAAACTTTGACAACGCCTCATACCCATATATATCTAAAGTATCTTTATATAATATAGGTTCATATTTTGTATAATATTTAGCATTTAATATTAATTGTTTAAATTCTATAGCATTCATAAATAGTATAATAACAAAATGAAGCTTATTTTAAAATGATAATTACTATTGATATTAATTAAATAAGTTAAGTGAAAATATGAAACTAATTGGGTATATTAGTACATTTATATATCTATATATATTTGACATTTCTATATTTATGGGCATTACTTCTTCAATAGAAATTCCTGCTAATAATTTTTTCATCATAGATAACTTAAATGTAATATCTAAAAATTTTATTATTAAAATAGAGCTCATCCAAAAATCAAAATTATTTAAATAAAAACATAAAAAAATTGTATAAAAAAATGTAGTATGCATTAGAAAATACAAAAAAATATTTTTTCTAAATATGTAAAAATTATTTAAAATCAATCCATGTAGAGTATCAGCTTTTTGCCATTTTGATTCAAAAATTTCTAAAAAAATAAAAATTAAAAGTAGTAGTAATATTTCCATTTGAAAGGTTAAACAATAAGGCTAAGCCTTATTGTTCATTAGGTTGAGAAAAACTAATTTTCTTATCTTTATAAAGTCCTGTTCCAACTGGAATTGTTCTACCAATTACAACATTCTCTTTTAAGTCTTCTAACATATCCATTTTTGCAGAAATTGCAGCTTCTGTTAATACTTTCGTAGTTTCTTGGAAAGATGCAGCTGAGATAATAGAATCAGATGTAACAGCCGCTCTTGTAATACCAAGTAATAATGGTTCAGCAATTGCAGGTTGTCCACCAAGTTTAATAATTCTTTCATTCTCAATTTTAAATCTTTTCTTAGATACCATATCACCAATAATGAATTTAGTATCTCCACCATCTAAAATAGATACTTGTCTTAACATTTGAGATGTAATAACCTCAATATGCTTATCAGCAATATTTACCCCTTGAGATCTATATACTTGTTGTACTTCTGATACAATAAAGTAATGTAATGCTTTTTCACCTAAAATTCTTAATACATCATGAGGTGAAACTTGACCATCTGTTAATGCTTCGCCAGCATGAACAAACTCACCTTCATGTACTAAAATTTGCTTAGATTTTTCAACTAAGAATTCACCTTTATTACCATTTTCATCAGTAATAATTATTCTTTGTTTATTTCTAAGTGGTTTACCAAATGAAACCATACCATCAAATGAAGCAAGTACTGCAATATTCTTAGGTCTTCTAGCCTCAAATAATTCAGATACTCTTGGAAGACCTCCAGTAATATCTTTCGATTTTTGAGTTGCTTTTGGTGTTTTACCAATAATATCAGCAACTTGAACTTTTTGCCCTTCTGAAACATTAATAGATGTCTTAGGATCTAATGAATATCTAATAATCTCTTTATCTTCTGTTGCTAAGATAACAGTTGGTTTATATCCACTTGGAATATATTCATTAACAACTAGTTTAGAAGTACCTGTTAATTCATCAAATTGTTCAGAAACAGTTACACCTGGAATAATATCTTCAAATGATATAACACCTTCTTTTTCAGCAATAGATGGATTTGAATATGGATCCCACTCTGCAATTACAACTTGTTCAGTAGTTTCAGGTACAGCAATAACTGAATCTTTTTCTACAGCAACGTCATCACTTAATTCAACTTGTGAACCTCTAGCAATATAGTGTCTTAAAGCTTCTCTACCTTCACCATCAACGATTACAGCAAATAAACCTTTCTCATCAACTTTATCACCAGCTTTAATATCTTTTCTTCTTTCTAAATAATCACCAGTTAATTTATAGTATTTTACAACACCTTTTGCACCAGTAATAATTTTAGAAGTAATTGGAGCTCCATCTGCAACTCTTAATTCAGAAGCAAAAGGAATTCTATTTGGAACATTCCAACCATCTTTAATCATCTCAACGATTGATTCATTTTCTTCAACTTCAATACCATCTGAGTATGGTAAGTATAGCTTACCTTCAATCTTACCAGATACACCAGCAAGCTCATTTGGTTTAGCAACATCATTTTTTCTTAAGTAATATTTCTTATTTTCACTTCCATTAGAAATTGTTAAAATAACTTCTTCATGAATCGTTTCAACAGTAACATTACCTTTAAATGGTGCATTTATTTTTGGTTCTACTAATAAAATACCTGCATTTCTTCTGTTTGCAACAATATTTTTACCTTCACTATTAGTATATGTTCTAATATTGTAGTATCTAATAAAACCTTCTTTATCTGCTCTTAACTCTCTTTCAGTTTGAGTTGCAGATGCTGTACCACCAACGTGGAATGTTCTAAGTGTAAGCTGTGTTCCTGGCTCACCAATAGATTGTGCTGCAACAACACCAACAGCTTCACCAGGAGTAGCTTTTCTTTGCTCACCAAGGTTAAGACCATAACATTTAGAACATAAACCATGTTCTTCTTTACAAGTTAATGGAGTTCTAATTACAACAGATTTTACTTCAGCTTCTGCAACAACTTTTGCATTCTCTTCTGTAATTAATGTTCCTTCTGTAAATAGAATTTCATTTGAAATTGGATCAATAATATCTTCTGCAATAACTCTACCTGTAATTCTTTCTTCTAATGATTCGATTAACTCATTACCAGAAGAAATATCAGTAATCTCAACACCTTCATGAGTTCCACAATCTTCAATAGTAATTCTTACATTCTGAGAAACGTCGATAAGCTTTCTTGTTAAGTAACCTGCATTGGCAGTCTTAAGAGCTGTATCGGCAAGACCTTTTCTAGCACCGTGCGTAGAAATAAAGTACTCAAGAACGTTTAGACCTTCTTTAAAGTTTGAAATAATTGGCGTTTCAATAATAGAACCATCAGGTTTTGCCATAAGTCCCCTCATACCTGAAAGCTGTCTAATCTGAGCAGCAGAACCTCTTGCCCCTGAGTCAGCCATCATATAAATAGAGTTGAATCCATTTTTATCTTCTTCAACTAAATTCATCATTTCAGATCCAAGCTTATTATTAACTTCTGTCCAAATATCAATAATTTTATTATATCTTTCTTGCTCAGTTAATAAACCTTGTGCAAACTGCTTTTGAACTTCAATAACTTCTTTTTTAGAAGCTGCAATATGTCCAACTTTAGTTTCAGGAACTCTAATATCATCAATTGAAACTGAAATACCAGCATCTGTAGCATATCTAAAACCTAAGTTCTTTAAGTTATCTAAGAATCTAGGAGTTACTTCATATCCACCATGCTTGTAGATATAATCAACTAAAGTTCCAATATCTTTTTTCTTTAAAATTTTATTCCATAAATTAGCAGGAACAAAGTCAGGTAAAATTTCATGAACAATTAATCTACCTACAGTTGTATGAATTACTTTATTATCAATTTTAGTTCTAATTTTTGCATGTAAGTCTACTTGACCCATATCTAATGCAATTTTTGCTTCATTTACATCTGTAAATAATTTATGTTCACCTTTTACACCATCTTTTTCTAATGATAGATAATAAATACCTAAAATCATATCCTGTGATGGTACGGCAATAGCTCTACCAGAAGCTGGTAAAAGAATGTTCATAGATGACATCATTAAAATTTTAGCTTCTGCAACTGCTTCTTGTGATAATGGAACGTGAACGGCCATCTGGTCACCATCGAAGTCGGCATTAAATGCAGCACACACTAATGGATGTAACTGAATTGCTTTACCATCAATTAATACTGGGTGGAAAGCTTGAATAGAAAGTTTATGAAGAGTTGGAGCTCTGTTAAGCATAACAGGATACTCATCAACAATTTCATTTAAACATTCCCAAACTTCATTAGTTTCAGACTCAATTAATCTCTTTGCAGATTTTAATGTAGTTGCATAACCTTTCTCTTCTAATTTAGCCATTAAGTGTGGTTTAAATAACTCTAAAGCCATTTTCTTAGGAATACCACACTGATCCATATTTAAAGTAGGTCCAACAACAATTACAGATCTACCAGAGAAGTCAACCCTTTTACCAAGTAAGTTTTGTCTAAATCTACCTTGCTTACCTTTAATAATTTCAGATAATGATTTTAATGGTCTTTTGTTAGCACCTTTAACTGCATTTGCAGTTTTACCATTATCAAATAGAGCATCAACTGCTTCTTGAAGCATTCTTTTTTCATTTCTGATAATAATTTCAGGAGCATCAAGCTCTGTTAATCTCTTAAGTCTGTTATTTCTATTAATAACTCTTCTATATAAGTCATTAACATCTGAAACTGCAAACTTACCACCATCTAATGATACTAATGGTCTTAAATCAGGAGGAAGAACTGGTAATTGAGTTAACATCATCCATTCAGGTCTATTTCCAGAATTAATAAAGTTTTCAACTACTTTTAGTCTTTTAATAATAGTTTTTCTTTTTGCTTCTGATTTAGTTGCAGACATTTCTTCTTTTAACTTAGTTAATAATTCAAATAAGTCTAAAGTTTCTAATAATTCTCTAACAACATCTCCACCCATATCAGCTTGGAAACCTGTATGTTCAAATAAATCAGAAATAGTTCTATATTGTTCTTCGTTTAAGATATCATATTTTAAAACTTTTTTAGTTTTTTCATTATCATAATAAGCATCACCTGGCTCATTTACAATATATGCTTCATAATATAATACTCTCTCTAAATCTTTTAATTTTACACCTAATAAAGTACCAATTCTTGTTGGTAAAGATGAAACCATCCATATATGAGCAACAGGAGATACTAAGTCAATATGTCCCATTCTGTGTCTTCTCACCTTTGAAGATGTTACTTCAACACCACATTTTTCACATACAACACCTTTGTATCTCATCTTTTTATATTTACCACAAAGACACTCATAGTCTTTTACAGGTCCAAAGATTTTAGCACAAAATAATCCATCTCTTTCAGGTTTTAATGTTCTATAGTTAATAGTTTCTGGTTTTTTTACCTCACCAGAAGACCAAGAAAGAATTTTTTCAGGACTTGCTAGTCTTAATTGAAAAGCCGCAAAATCTTGCGGTCTTTCTAATTCTTTTATTTCAATTGGTTCTAATACTTTTTCATTATTGCTCATCGTTTTCTACCTCGTCAAATATCTCAACATCTAAACCTAAAGCTTTCAACTCTTTCGTTAATACGAAGAATGTTTCAGGTACACCTGAACTTGGAACATTTTCACCATTTGCAATAGCTCTATATGCTCTTGTTCTACCTTCAACATCATCTGATTTAGTTGTAAGCATTTCTTTAAGAACATTTGTAGCTCCATAAGCTTCAAGAGCCCAAACTTCCATTTCCCCGAATCTTTGTCCACCAAATAGTGCTTTACCACCTACTGGTTGTTGTGTTACAAGTGAGTAAGGACCTGTTGATCTTGCATGCACTTTTTCATCAACTAAGTGGTGAAGTTTTAACATATACATATAACCAACATTAACTCTTTCATTCATTGCACTACCAGTTTTTCCATCATAAAGTTGAGTTTTTCCATCAGAATCAATTTTTGCTAATTCAAATAATTTAACAAACTCTTCTTCTTTTACACCATCAAATACTTGTGTAGCGAACCTAACACCTTTTGACCAATCTTGACCATATTTAATAAGCTCTTCATCAGATAAAGAATCCATAAACTCTTTTCCATTCATAAGCTTAGCAACAGATGCAATTTCTGTCATTTTAGCTCTTAATTCACTTACAAATTCAGCTTTTTTGTTCTCAAATAGTTCTTGAATTTGAGCACCTAGTTTCATTCCAACTAAACCTAAGTGAACTTCTAAAATCTGACCAATATTCATCCTTGAAGGTACCCCTAATGGGTTAAGAATAACATCAACCGTTGAACCATCTTTCATATATGGCATATCTACTTGAGGAACGATATTAGAAACAATACCTTTATTACCATGTCTTCCGGCCATTTTATCCCCAACTTTGATTTTTCTCTTAGTTGCGATATAAACTTTTACTTGTTTAATAACACCAGATGGTAAAATATCATCATGTTCTAATACTTGAAGTTTCTCTTCATGTTCATCTCTTAATTGAGCTTTTTGCTTAATGAAGTAATCTTTAATTTCATTGTATTTTTTCTCAACTTCATCAGAGTAAGAAGCAACAACTTTTTTCATAGCAAATCTGTTTACATTAGTTAAAATATCAAAAGGAATTTTTTCACCTTTTTTATATGTAACATCTTCAACTTCAACATCTTTAGCTAATTCAGATTTAGATAATAAATCATTGATTTTTAAAATCTCTTCTCTATCAAGCATTAAAAGTTTATCATGGTGTTTTATATCAAGTTCTGCTTTTTCAGCTTCAATTTCAGCTACTGCTCTTTCGTCTTTTTCATAACCTTTTTTAGTAAATACTTTTACATCAACAACTGTACCTTCCATAGAAGTAGGAGTTAATAAAGATTTATTAATTACGTGACCAGCTTTTTCACCAAAAATTGCTCTTAAAAGTCTTTCTTCTGGAGTTGGTTTAATTTCACCTTTTGGAGTTACCTTACCAACAAGAATCATACCTGGCTTAACAAAAGTACCAACTTTAACAATACCAGAAGCATCTAAATGAGTAATTGACTCTTCTTTTACACCTGGTAAATCTCTAGTAATTTCTTCATTACCATGTTTAAGTTCTCTACACTCAACATCTTTTTCATAAATATGAACAGATGTAAATGCATCTTCTTTAATTAGTCTTTCAGAAAGAACAATCGCGTCTTCATAGTTATATCCATTCCATGGCATAAATGCAACACAAGCATTAACACCAACTGCTAATTCACCATTATCCATTGATGGACCATCAGCAATAACTTGTCCTTTTTCAACAATATCACCCTCTTTTGTACCTATTCTTTGTCCAAATGAAGTATTATTGTTTGTTCTAACATTTTTATTTACTGTATAGTGATCAATAAATGCACCATTTTCATCTTCACCTCTAATGTAGATGTTTTTAGCATCAGCTTTTTCAATAACTCCGCCTCTTTTAGCTTTAATAGCTTCCCATGCATCTCTAGCAACTGTTTTTTCTAAACCAGTTCCAACAACAGGAGCATTAGGTCTTAATAATGGAACAGCTTGTCTCATCATATTTGATCCCATTAATGCTCTGTTGGCATCATCATGTTCTAAGAATGGAATTAAAGATGCAGCAACACCCATAACCATTTGTGAAGAAATATCAATTAAGTCAACTTTATTTCTTTCAACTAAAAGAATTTCACCATCTTGTCTAGCTTCAATTAAGTTTTCAACAATTTTACCATTTTCATCAATTTTAGTTGATCCTGGAGCAATTACTAATCCCTCTTCTTGAGTTGCAGTATAGTATTTAATTTCATCAGTTATTTGACCATCTTTTACTGTCTTATATGGCGCTTCAATAAACCCTAAATCATTAACTTTTGAGAAAGTTGATAAAGTATTAATAAGACCAATATTTTGCCCCTCTGGAGTTTCAACTGGACAGATTCTACCATAGTGAGTTGGGTGTACGTCTCTTACTTCAAATCCAGCTCTTTCTTTTACTAAACCACCTTCACCAAGTGCAGAAAGTCTTCTTTTATGAGTAACTTCTGATAATGGATTAGTTTGATCCATAAATTGTGATAACTGTCCAGATGTAAAGAACTCAGTAATTGTTGATGTAATCATTTTAGAGTTAACTAAATCATGTGGCATAATATCTTCTAATGTACCAGATAAAGTAGTCATTTTATCTCTAATAGCTTTTTGCATTTTGATTAATCCAGAATGCATTTCATTAGCTAGTAATTCACCAATTGCTCTAATTCTTCTGTTACCTAAGTGATCTCTATCATCAATGTGACCATGACCAGATTTAACTTTTACTAAGTACTGAACTGTTTTAATAACATCTTCATAAGTTAAAGTCGTTACATACTCAGGAACATTTACACCTAACTTGTGGTTCATTTTCATTCTACCAACTTTAGTTAAGTCATATCTTTCAGGATCAAAGAATAGTTTTTTAACAAACTCTTTTGCAGCTTCTTTTGTTACAGGCTCACCTGGTCTCATAACTTTATAAATTCTAATTGCTGATAAATCATTTTCATCATCAATTTCTTCAGTTTGTTTTAAAAGTTTTAAAGACTCTGCATCTGCTTTAAATGCATTAATAATAGAATCATCAACTCCAGCAGCTAAATCATTTGCTATATCAAAATTATCAAAACCAAGATCTAATAGTTTTTTTAATTTAATTTCATCAAGATTAGTTAAAGCATCAAATAATACTTCACCTGATTCTGGATCGAAAATTGTAGAAGCTGTAGATCTATCCATTAATAATTCAACAGGGTATTCAACTAACTTTAATCCACCTTCAACTAAAGCTTTTGCTTTTCTAGCAGTTAATCTTTTACCTGCTGCTAAAATTAAATTACCTTTTTCATCTTTTAAATCAAATTCAACTCTTCCTGTAAAATCATCAGGATTAAATTCTGTTAAGAATTTGTTGTTTTTAATTTTTACATTTAAAATTGGATAGAATAATTTAATAATATCTTCTTTAGAGTAACCTAATGCTCTAAATAAAATAGTTACAGGAACTTTTCTTCTCTTGTTAATTCTTACATATAATACATCTTTTGCATCATATTCAAAATATAACCAAGAACCTCTATCTGGAATTATTTGTCCAGTATAAATAAGTTTATTATCAGATGTATTAGATTCTTCTTCTTTAAAGATAACACCTGGAGATCTGTGAAGTTGGTTAACAACAACTCTTTCAACACCATTAACAATGAAAGATGTTCTATCTGTCATTAAAGGAATTTCTCTGATGAATAAAGATTGTTCTTTCATATCTTTAACACCGATTTTTTCACCAGTCTTTTCATCTAAATCCCATAAAGTCAATCTAATATTGATTTTTAAAGGAATAGAGTATGTAAGACCTCTAACCATTGATTCTCTTACATCATATTTAGGTTTACCTACGTCAGAACCTAAATAGTCTAATGTAATCCTATTTTGTGCATCATGAATTGGGAAAATTGATTTGAATACTTTTTCTATACCAGCATCAGCTCTATCTTCTTGTCCAATCATTAAAAATGTATCATATGAATTTTGTTGTAATTGTAGTAGATTAGGAATTTCAATTTGTTGTGGATTTTTTGCAAAATCAACTCTAAGTCTATTACCAGATTTTAAAGAGTTTAACATTTCAGGCCTTGTTATAAAATTTGGTTTAGTTTTAAGCTTTATATATAAAGCACAAAAGCATCCATAAAGGATAGGGTTAAAATTTGAGGTAAATTCTAACCTTAGCCTTCAAAGATGCTAGTCTTTTACACAAGGCCGTCGCCTTGTGTAACGTTTAAAAGATAGATGGGAGAATTATGCTAATTCTACAGTAGCTCCAGCACCTTCTAATTCAGCTTTTGCAGCTTCAGCGTCGTCTTTAGAAATTCCTTCTTTAACAACTGCACCAGCTTCTTCAGCCATAGCTTTTGCTTCTTTTAATCCTAATCCAGTTAACGCTCTAATTACTTTAATAACGTTAATTTTCTTAGCACCAGCGTCTTTTAATACAACGTTGAACTCAGTTTGTTCTTCAGCAGCTTCAGCAGCTCCACCAGCTACAGCACCAGCTACAGCTACAGGTTGAGCAGAAACTCCAAATTTTTCTTCGAATTCTTTTACTAATTCAGATAACTCTAATACAGATAAACTAGAGATGTATTCTAATACGTCTTCTTTAGAAATTGCCATTTCTTAATTCCTTATTTTATTTTATTTTATATTTTTATAGTTTGCTTATAATTAAGCAGCCTCTTCTTCTTTTTTCTTTGCAAGAGCATCAAGCCCAATTGTAAAGTTTTGTACTGGAGCCATCCAAGTAGCAGCAAGCATACCAAGAAGTTCATCTCTAGATGGTAATTTAGCGAATGCATTAACAGTTGCAAGATCCGCAATTTCACCTTCAATGATACCAGATTTAATAGCAAATTTATCTTTGTTTGCAGTTGCAAACTTATCAGCTACTTTACAAGCAGTAATTTGATCTTCAGACCATAAGAAAATGTTTGAACCACTTAATTCAATATCACCTAATTCAGCATTCTTTACAGCAACTGTAACTAATGTATTTTTAGCAACTTGAACTTTAGCACCATTTTCTTTAGCATCTTTTCTTAATTCTTCTAACTCTTTATGAGAAATTCCATTAAAATCACAAACTACGATAGCTTGAGACTCTTTGAATTCTGCAGTTAAAAAATCAATTACTTCTGATTTTTGTTGTCTAGTCATATTTCCTCCCTTCAAAACATGGACTTAGGCGGGATTTACAAGAAACGAGGAATGTTTCTAACCTGCTGTCTTTAGTTTTATATCAGTGCTTTGAATAACACTCAAAAATATTGATTACTAATCAACACTTTTGAATGTTTGTAGCTATTAAATAAGGAAAATATCCTTATTTAATATCCATTAACTCAGATGCATCTACAGTAATAGATGGTGACATAGTTAATGATACAGCAGCATTAGTAAAATATCTACCTTTAGCAGATGCAGGTTTTGCTTTATTAATAGCTGCAACGAAAGCTTCAATGTTTTCTTTAATTGCTTCAGTTGAGAATGAAATCTTACCAACTGCTGCTTGCATATTACCTTTTTTGTCAACTCTATATGCTACTTGTCCACCTTTAGCATCATTAACAGCTTTAGTAACATCCATAGTTACAGTACCAGTTTTAGGGTTAGGCATTAAACCTTTTGGTCCTAAGATTCTTCCTAATTTACCAACAAGTCCCATACAATCAGGAGTTGCGATTAATACGTCAAAGTCAATATTTCCAGCTTGAACAGATTCAACTAAATCGTCATTACCAACGATATCAGCACCTGCAGCTTTTGCTTCATCAACTTTAGCACCTTTAGCAAATACTGCAACTCTTACAGTTTTACCAGTACCATTTGGAAGTACAACAGCACCTCTAATCATTTGGTCTGCATGTCTTGGATCTACATTTAAGTTTAATGCAACTTCTACTGATTCATCAAATTTAGCAGATTTAAGTTCTTTTAATAACTCACAAGCTTCTACTAAAGAATAGTTTTTATCTTCAATTTTTTCTGATAATGATTTATATCTTTTTGAAATTTTTGCCATTTTGTTCTCCGCAATTTTATTTTTTGCTACCGCCTTTTTAAGTCTGGTGGTAAGACTGTTAAAGAAACTAAAGCTTATGCTTCAGTTTCAATACCCATTGATCTAGCAGAACCTGCTACAATTTTTGCAGCTTGTTCTTTATCATCTGTATTTAAGTCAGCGATTTTCATATCTACAATTTCTAAAATTTGTTCTTTAGATAATTTTCCAACTTTATTTTTTAGTGGATTATCACTACCTTTTTTAACTCCAGATATTTTTTTAATTAAATCTGTCATTGGTGGTTGTTTAGTAACAAAAGTAAAACTTTTGTCTGAATAAACAGTGATTTCAACAGGAATATTGAATCCACCTTTATCTTTTGTTTTCTCATTGAATGCTTTACAGAATTCCATGATATTGATACCTCTTTGACCTAATGCAGGTCCAACTGGTGGTGATGGGTTTGCTGCACCAGCAGGTATTTGTAATTTAAGTGTACCTTCAACTTTTTTAGCCATGCTATTCCTTTTTTTATTTGGTTTATAATGTACTTAGGCATTAGGCAAGAAAACTATAAAAGAAGCAAGTTTTATTGCCTAATGCCTAATATATATTTTTAAACTACTCTTTCTACTTGTGTATAAGAGATTTCAACTGGTGTATTTCTTCCAAAAATAGAAACATTAAGTTTTAATAAACCAGAAGCCATATCAAAGTCTTCTACTAAACCATTAAAGTTAGCAAATGGACCTTCGTTAATTCTTACCATTTCTCCTTCATCAAAAGAAACTTTTGGCTTAGCTGCTGCTCTATTTTGAACTTTTTCTAAAATCATATTAATATCTTTATCAGATAATGGTGTTGGTTTCTTAGATTCACCAATAAATCTTCCAACTCTAGGCATTGATTGAATTCTATGCCATAATGCAGTATCTAAATCTATCTTTGCAAAAGCATAAGCTGGGTATAAAGGTCTTTCAACAATAGACTTTTTACCTTTTTTTATCTCAATTAAATCTTCAGTTGGAACTAATACTTCTGAAATTCTACCATCTGCCATTTCTTCAGAAAGTTGTAATAGTGCTCTCTTAACCGCTAATTCACTTCCTGAGTAAGTTTGAATTGCATACCATTTTTGTGCCATTTATATTCCTTAGTTCATTACAGAAGATAAGCTTAAAGACATTACTGTGTCAATTAATGCTAAGAAAAGAGAAATAACAGTAACAACAATAAATACTGATAAATAAGCAGATCTAATTTGTTCCTTTATAGGAAAAATAACTTTTGATATTTCTTCTTTAGCATTTTTATAATAGTTTTTTAATTTGTTCACAATTGACTCCAAGTATGATAATAATAATAAGCTTGTAAATTCTTTTAAAAGGAGTCGTGACTTCTTTTAAAAAAATTTAGTGGCAGGCCAGGAGGGATTCGAACCCCCAACCATCGGATTTGGAATCCGGCGCTCTACCATTGGAGCTACTGACCTGTAAGTCAAGGCTTGTTACCAAGCCTTGATATAAAGTCTTACGACTTAAGTTTTACTTCTTTATGTAAAGTATGTTTTTTTAATCTTGGACTATATTTCTTAGTCTCAAACTTTTCAGTATGAGTCTTAGGATTTTTAGTCGTAGTGTAGTTAATATCACCACACTCTTGACATTTTAATCCGATTTTAATTCTAACTCCGTTTGCCATGAATCAACCCTTACTTGATGATTTCAGAAACAACACCTGCACCTACAGTTCTACCACCTTCTCTAATAGCGAACTTAGTTCCCTTTTCAAGAGCGATAGGAGCAACTAATGCAACAGTCATTTCAACGTTATCTCCAGGCATAACCATTTCAGTACCTTCTGGTAACGTACAAGAACCAGTAACATCAGTAGTTCTTACATAGAATTGTGGTCTGTATCCTGAGAAGAATGGAGTATGTCTTCCACCTTCTTCTTTAGATAAGATATAAACCTCACCTTTGAATTCAGTATGTGGAGTAATTGATCCTGGCTTAACAAGAACTTGTCCTCTTTGAACATCTTCTTTTTTGATACCTCTTAAAAGAATACCTGCATTATCACCAGCTTCAGCATAATCCATTTCTTTTCTAAACATTTCAATACCAGTTACAGTAGTTTTAACAGTATCTCTTAGACCAACGATTTCAATCTCATCACCTAATCTAACTGTACCTTGGTTAATAGCACCAGTAACAACTGTACCTCTACCAGAAATTGAGAATACATCCTCAACAGGCATTAAGTAATCTTTATCAGTAGATCTTTCTGGAGTTGGAATATAAGCATCAACTTCAGCCATTAATTGATAAATTTTTTCAGACCACTCACCAGCGTTTCCACCTTTAGCTTCTTCTAAAGCTTGGAATGCAGATCCAGCAACGATTGGAGTATCATCACCTGGGAAGTCGTACTCAGAAAGTAATTCTCTTACTTCCATTTCAACTAATTCTAACATCTCTTCTTTATCTTCGTCATCTAATTGATCTTCTTTGTTTAAGAATACAACAATGTAAGGTACACCTACTTGCTTAGATAATAAGATGTGCTCTCTAGTTTGTGCCATTGGTCCATCAGTTGAAGCGATAACTAAGATAGCTCCATCCATTTGTGCAGCACCAGTAATCATGTTTTTAACATAATCGGCGTGACCTGGACAATCTACGTGAGCGTAGTGTCTTGTTTCAGTTTCATATTCAACGTGAGAAGTAGCAATAGTAATTCCTCTTTCTCTTTCCTCTGGAGCATTATCAATTTGATCATAATCCATAGTAGCTTGACCATTTTTAAGCCCTAAACACATAGTGATAGCTGCTGTTAATGTAGTTTTACCGTGGTCAACGTGACCAATAGTACCGATATTTACGTGCGGCTTACTTCTTTCGAATTTTTCTTTTGCCATAAAATTCCCCTTCTAAAATTTGTGGTTATAGCCCTCTGAGTAGATAAGCCCATTGGCTTCTCTATTCAGAGGGGATTACTATTATTTTGTTCGACGTGTATTATATTTAAAAAATACTAAAAAAAACTTTAAAGGGAGTATAAATTTGTATAGAGTTATAAAAAAAGTGCTTATAACTCAGCTCCCAGTAAACAATAAAATAAATGGAGCGGGAGACGAGACTCGAACTCGCGACAATCTGCTTGGAAGGCAGAGGCTCTAGCCAACTGAGCTACTCCCGCATCATTTAATGGTGGTGAGGGAAGGATTCGAACCTTCGAAGCCGTAGGCGGCGGATTTACAATCCGCAGGATTTGACCACTCTCCAACCTCACCGATGTTAAAATTATTATTGTTCTGGTCAAGCGCTGGTCTTTTGACTTACGCACGACAATTATTAAAAATGGAGCTGGTGAAGGGACTTGAACCCCCGACCTGCTGATTACAAATCAGCTGCTCTAGCCAACTGAGCTACACCAGCGCCAAAAAATTTGAATGGTGGTTCGAGGCAGAATCGAACTGCCGACACAAGGATTTTCAATCCTTTGCTCTACCGACTGAGCTATCGAACCCTTTCAAATTGGAGTGAAAGTATACACATTAGTATATTAATTTTTCCTTAAATTAAATACTAATTTTTTAAATTCTTCTCCTCTTTGTTTATATGAGCTAAACTGATCTAATGAAGCAGCCGATGGAGACAGTATTCCAAGAGTTTTTGTAGTATGTTTTAAATTGATAGAATTCACTGCATTTTCTAAAAAATTGCATTTAATTACTGATAAATTATATTCTTTTGATAAAGAAACCAACTTATTTGTATTAGAACCTATTGCATATATTGTTATATTAAGATTTTTGATAAATTCAAAAAGTGGTTTTAAATCAGCTCCTTTATCATCTCCTCCTAATATAAGATGTATTGTTTTCTCTTTATATGAAGATAAAGCATTTATTGTTGCATCAACATTTGTAGCTTTACTATCGTCTATCCATAATCTATTTTCTTTATCAAAAAATTCTTCTACTTTATGTTTATCTACTTTATATGTATTTATATTTTCATAATCTACAATATCAAATATAATTTTTTTAGCACATAATGCTAATAAAGCATCTAACAAAAAAGGTTCTTTAAATTTAATTTTTGATTTATCTATATCAAATTTTTCACATAAGTCATCACTATCTTTATAGGTAATTAGTGTCGCATTTGTTTTTACATATTTATATACTTCGGGAACTATAGCTATTTCACCTTCGTTCATCATTGATAAGGGTTTAAGTTTTGCATTTTCATACTCTTTAAAAGAACCATGCCATGAAATATGATCTTCTGATATAGGTAACAATAAATATAAATTTGGTTTTGCTTTATTAGTATAATGAAAAGTAAAAGATGAAGTTTCTAAAATCCATATAGAACTATTAAGTGAAAGATTTGATATTGATGTTCCTATATTGCCTCCACATTCACTTCCCTTTTCTTCTAAAATGTGTTGACACATTTGTGTTGTAGTTGTTTTACCATTTGTTCCACTAATCCAAATTGAAAAAGGCATTATATTATAAAATAAATCATAGTCGCTTATTATATTTTTAGAATTCTTAACCATTTCATTAAAAGGAGGTATACCGGGACTTACAACAGTAAGTTCATTACTCTGCTTATCATACTCATGAAAATCATTATCATCATATAATATTGCTTTTGGAAATTTTTCTTTTACTGCTTTAGCAGTTAATCCTTTACCTAAAACTCTTATTTTTTTACTATAATCCATTTATTACCTAATTTTTAAACTCATTAATGCAAAAAGATTTGTCATAAATGATATGATCCAAAATCTTACAATTATTTTATTTTCTTTCCATCCTTTTTCTTCAAAATGATGATGAATAGGAGCCATTAAAAAAACTCTTTTTTGTCTTAATTTATATGATCCAACTTGTAAAATTACAGATACAGTTTCTAGCACAAAAATGAAACCAATTAATAGTAACAATACTTCTGATTTTGCTACAATTGCCATATATCCCATAAAAGCACCAACAGGTAAGGAACCACTATCTCCCATAAAAACTTGTGCTGGATGAGAATTAAACCATAAAAATGCAATTAATGCACCAGATATTGCAGCACCCATCACAGCTAATTCACCTGCAATTTGTATATTTGGTAATAATAAATAGCCTGCAATAATAGCATGTCCAGTTACATATACTAATACAGACAATGTAAAAAATGCCATAATTGATGGAACTGTAGCTAAACCATCTAAACCATCTGTCAAATTAACTGCATTTGAAGTAGAAACTAAAACTAATACCCAAAATCCTAATGCAAACATTCCCATATCAAAAATAGGTAATTTATAAAAGGGAGTAAATAAAGTTGTAGTATGTTCATAAAAATACAAAACAAGTCCAACAAGTAAGGCACAGAATATTTGAAGTAAAAGTTTACCTCTAGCACTTAAACCTGCATCATTTTTATCATTTGAAATTTTTGAATAGTCATCTTGAATCCCAATTAAAGAGAATAATCCAATTGTTAATAAACCACCTACAATATAGAAGTTATTCAACTTTGCAGTTAAAAGTGTAGCTATTATAGTAGCAAAAATAAATACTATTCCACCCATAGTAGGAGTTCCTACTTTTACTTTATGAGAATCAGGTGCCAAATCATAAATGGGTTGAGATGCTTTTTTTGATTTAGCCCAATTAATAAATTTTGGTAACAAATACATTGTTAGTAAAAAAGCAATAAAAAAACTAATACCAGCTCTTACTGATATGTATTGAAAGATATTAATATCTAGATGTCTATAAAACCAATAAAACAATTTAAACCTTCATTTTGTATTAATATTACAAAATATGTTTTCAGCAAACATATTCCTATATTTTGATATAATCCATGCGATTATATTATATTATAGTTTTTAAAAGGTTTAAACAATGGTAAATAAGACAATTCTAATAATTACTGATGGTATTGGGCATAATGATTCAAATGAATTTAATGCCTTTACAAATGCAAATACTCCTACGTATGATTATCTATTTAAAAATGTTCCTTACTCACATATTCATACTTATGGTAAGCATGTAGGTTTACCAGATGGACAAATGGGTAACTCAGAAGTTGGACACATGACAATAGGAAGTGGTAGAACACTATATCAAGATTTAGTAAAAATAAATATAGCGTTAGAAGAAAATACATTAAAAGATAATAGTGTATTAAAAGATACTTTAGAAAAATCAAATGATATTCATTTAATAGGGTTATTAAGTGATGGTGGAGTACATTCTCATATTGATCATATTATTGGAATTGCAAACATTGCTAAAAACAGTGGGAAAAAAGTTTTTATTCATATAATTACAGATGGTAGAGATGTAGCTCCTGATTGTGCAAATAAATATGTTCAACAAATTTTAGATATCTGTGATGAAGATATAAAAATTGCAACTATTGCTGGTAGATATTATTCTATGGATAGAGATCAAAGATGGGAAAGAGTACAAAAAGGTCATGATGCTATTACATTAGGTTTACCAAAAACTAATAAATCTGCTATTGAATATATAAATGACTCATATAAAGAAGATATATTTGATGAGTTTTTAATTCCATCTGCTTTTGAGGGATATAATGGACTAAGAGAAAATGATGGGATTATTTTCTGTAATTTCAGAAGTGATAGAATGAGAGAATTATCAGCTGCTTTAGGCGATAAAAACTTTTCTGCATTTCCAAAATTTGCTAATAAAATAAACCTTGCAACAATGACACAATACGACAAAAATTTACCATTACCTGTATTATTCCCTAAAGAAGCTCCAAAAAATACTTTAGCGGAAGTTATTTCAAAAGCGGGATTAAACCAACTTCATACAGCCGAAACGGAGAAATATGCCCATGTAACATTTTTCTTTAATGGTGGAATTGAAGAACCTTTAGAAAATGAAACTAGAGTTTTAATTCCCTCTCCAAATGTTGCCACTTATGACTTACAACCTGAAATGAGTGCACCACAAGTAGGTGAAACAGTAAGAAAAGCAATGGATGAAGAAACAGATTTTATTGTTGTAAACTTTGCTAATGGTGATATGGTTGGACATACGGGCGTTTATGAAGCTGGAATAAAGGCTGTAGAAGCTGTGGATAAAGAATTAGGTCTTATTTTAGAAAAAGCTAAACAGAAAGATTACAAACTTGTTCTAACATCAGATCATGGTAATTGCGAAATGATGAGAGATAAAAATGGGAATACTCTTACAAATCATACAGTTGGAGATGTATTCTGTTTTGTAGTTTCAAAAGATGTAAAAGAAGTAAAAAGTGGTAGTTTAAATAATATTGCACCTACTGTTCTAAAACTTATGAATTTAGAAGTTCCCGAAGAAATGGATGAGGCATTAGTTTAATACATTATGTTGAAAGTTGATATTAAAAAATTAAGAATAACTCATAAAGATAATACTTTAGTAGATATATCTTTTAATATCACTACATCTACTGCATTAATTGGAGAAAGTGGAAGTGGTAAGTCCTTAACCTTAAAAAGTTTATTAAACTTACTTCCAAACTCTTTAGATATTCAAAAAGATATTCAATCTAATTTTGAATTAAATCATAAGACAATAGGATTTATTCCTCAAAATCCTTTTACTTCATTATCTCCTATGACAAAAATATCTAAACAATTTTTTTGCTCAAAAGAAAAACAACAAAAACTTCTAAAGTTAGTTGATTTACCTAATGAAGTTTTAGAAAAATTTCCCAATCAATTAAGTGGAGGTCAAATTCAAAGAATAATTATAGCAATTGCTTTAAGTAATGATGTTAAAATCTTACTACTTGATGAGCCAACTACTGCACTAGATATAAAAAACAAAGAAAACATAATAAAGTTAGTTGATCAGTTAGTAAAAAAGTTTAATATTCTTATACTTTTTGTAACACATGATATTGAATCTATTAGAAATTTATGTGAAAAAATATTAATTATAAATAAAGGAAAAATTGTAGAAGAAGGTCTTACAAAAGAAATTTTACAAAATCCACAAGAAAAATATACAAAAAAATTAATAGATTCAAATTTTAAAAATAAAGATTTTAGGAAATAAATATGATGAAATATATATTTGGATTCTTTGTCATAGTAGCTTTAGTAACATTAGGTTGGCTTTATACTTTATATGATGAGATAAAACATGATGTTGATAAGGTAGTTAATTACAACCCTAAGCAAAGTACACAATTTTATGACAAAGATGGAAGATTAATTGCTAATATTTTTAAAGATGAAAATAGAGAGTATGTAAAATATGATAATATTCCTGCAAGGATTATTGAAGGTTTAGTAGCAATTGAAGATACTCAATTCTTTGAACATCATGGAGTAAATCTTGATGCTATCTCAAGAGCAATGATTAAAAATATAAAAGCTGGTGGTTATGTTGAAGGAGCTAGTACTTTAACACAACAATTAGTTAAAATGTTAGTTTTATCAAGAGAAAAAAAATTAATAAGAAAAATAAAAGAAGCCTTACTTTCTGTTAGACTTGAAACTATTTTGACAAAAGAAGAAATATTAGAAAGATATCTTAATAATGTTTACTTTGGACATGGATATTATGGTATTAAGACAGCTGCAAAAGGTTATTTTAAAAAAGATTTATATGAACTATCTTTAAAAGAAATGAGTATCTTAGTAGGACTTCCTAGAGCACCAAGCTTTTATGACCCTACAAAAAACCCAAAAATTTCTTTTGCAAGAGCTAATCAAGTAATCACTAGATTAAATACATTAGGCTGGATAAATAAAGAACAATATGAAAGATCTATAAAAGAGATTCCTGAAGTATATAACCAAACACTTACAAGAAATAAAGCACCTTATGTAATTGATTATGTGTTAAAAAAATTGAAAAAAGATATTCCTGATATATATTATGGAGGATATGATATAAAATTAACAATTGACTTAGATGCACAAGAAATTGCAAAAGAAGCATTAAAAAAATCCTATGAACAAGCACTTCAAAGAGATATGCAATACAGAAAAAAAGAAAAGGATTTAGATAATAATTATTATGTAGAAAAATTAAATGGAGCCTTAGTTTCAATTGATAGTAGTACAGGTAAAATCTTAGCTTTAGTTGGTGGGATTGATTATAATGAATCAATGTTTAATAGAGCAGTACAAGCTAGAAGACAACCTGGTTCAGCCATCAAACCATTTTTATATCAAACAGCATTAAATGAAGGATTAAATCCAGCTTCACAACTTGTAGATATATCTAGAACTTATGATTATAAAGATGCAAATGGAAATAAAAAGAAATGGCAACCTAAAAATTACGGAGGAAGATTTAAAGGCTTTATAAATCTTAGAGACTCTCTTGTTCAATCAAGAAATTTATCTACTGTAAACTTAGTAACAGATACAGGAATAGATATTATGTATAAATCCTTAGAAGAATATGGCTTTAAAGGAATGCCAAGTGATTTATCTATTACACTTGGTTCTATGTCAGTATCTCCTTTACAACTAAGTGAATACTTTAGTACTTTTTCAAATCATGGTACAATTGTTAAACCTTATATTATAGAATCTATTTCTAATAAAAATGGTGAAAAACTTATATTTGAACCACAAACAAGAGAAGTAAACTCTCCTGAGCAAACATTTTTAATAACATCAATATTAAAAGATGTAATAAAAAAAGGAACAGGAAGAAGAGCTCAAGTTTCAGGTATAGAACTTGCTGGTAAATCAGGAACTACAAATGATAATGTAGATGCATGGTTTTGTGGATATTCTCCTTCAATTCAAACTGTTATATGGTTTGGTAAAGATGATAATACTCCAATGAGAAGAAGTGAAACAGGAGGAAAGACACCAACACCTGCTTTTGCTTACTTTTATAAAGAATATTTAAAAATACACCCTGAAATTCCAAGAACATTTGAAAAACCTGCAAATGTATATGAGTCAAAAATTAATGGCAAAATTGAATATTATACACATAAATCTCCTCTACCTGAAATAGAAGTAAATATAGTTCCGGAAAACCCTGATGAAGAATTAATAGAGTTTTAATACTCTATTAATTTTATATAAAAAAAGGCAAGTTCTTATGAACTTGCCCTTTTAAGTATCTTAACTTAATAACTATTAACAAGAATACGTTGATTTAAATTCAAAGGCTGTTGGTCTAGACTCATCTGGCCAAACTTGTGTTTCAAATTTATAATGTTGATAAGTATCTACCATATCTTGAGTAAATACTGGTTTTAAGAAATCATTATCTCTAATTAGTGCTTCTAATGATCCTCTTAAAGTATGAGGCATTTGTGGAATTTCTCTTTCTCTAATTTCATCTAAAGGCATTTCAAATAAATCTTCATCCATTGGACCAATAGGTTCAACTTTATTAGCAATACCATCAAGACCTGCCATTAACATTGCAGCAAATGCTAAATAAGGACAAGCTGTAGAATCTGGGAATCTCATTTCAATTCTTGTTGCTTTCTCACCAGCACCATAAGGAACTCTACAAGAAGCTGATCTATTTTGAGACGAGTAAGTTAAAATTGAAGGAGCTTCAAATCCAGGGATTAATCTTTTATAAGAGTTAGTTGATGGGTTAGTAAATGCTGCAACTGCTCTTGCATGCTTAAAGATACCGCCTACATAGTGTCTAGCCATTTCTGAAAGATTTCCGTATTCACCTTCTTTATAGAATAAGTTTTTACCATCTTTCCAAATTGATTGGTGTACGTGCATACCATTACCATTATCACCAAATAATGGCTTAGGCATAAATGTACAAGATTTACCATTTAAGTGTGCAACCATTTTACAAACATATTTATATTTTTGTACGTTATCTGCAGCTTCAATTAAATCTCCAAATACAATACCAATTTCACCTTGTGCTTGTGCTACTTCATGGTGTCCTAAAACAACTTCTAGTCCAACTTGTTCTAATACTTGCATCATTTCAGCTCTTAAATCAACCATTGAATCAGTTGGTTGAACTGGGAAATAACCACCTTTAGTTCTTGGTCTATGACCCATATTACCTAATTCAAAATCTGTAGCATCTGACCATTCACCTTCTTCTGAATCTACTTTATAATAAGATTCATTTACAGAATCAATAATTTTTACATCATCAAAGATAAAGAATTCATTTTCTGGTCCAAAGTAAGCAACATCACCAACACCAGATTCACTTAAGTGAGTTAAGGCTTTTTTAGCAATAGATCTTGGACATTTTTCATACATTTGACCTTTATAAATATCATAAACATCACAAAATACAATAATTGTAGAATCAGCTGTAAAAGGATCTAAGAAAGCAGTTTCAACATCTGGTTTTAGAATCATATCTGATTTATTAATTGGTTGCCAAGCATCAACAGATGAACCATCAAAAGGCATACCAAATTCTAATTGATCTTCAGTAACTGCACTCATCATATAAGAGATATGGTGCCACATACCTTTCATATCTGTAAATCTAAAATCTACAAATTTTACTTCATTTTCTTCACAATATTTAAAAAACTCTTCAGTATTGTTTACAAACTTACCCATAGTTTTAACTCCTTAAAATAATTAATACAAATATTGTATCAAAAATAAAAAAAACTAAGATAAAAATACTGTATAAAAAATATACAATAGTATAAAATATTATACTTTTAAATAAAACAATATTTAAAAATCAACTTCTATTCTATCTCTTTTATTAAAGTAAGAACATTTTTTATATCCAATTTGTTTTGCTAGAGTAGTTACTTTATCATAAGAAAAACCAATTTGATCAAGATGATGAGCATCAGAAGAGAAAGTTATTGGAATATTTAACTCATAAGAAAGTTCTAAAAGTTCTTTTGAAGGATAAGGTTGTTCAATTGGCTTTCTCAAACCAGCACTATTTATTTCAATTACCATATTAGATTTTTTAATTTGTTTCAAAGCATCTTTTGCAATTTGCTTAATATCTTTATTAGGTAAATACTTAAAAACTTTTATTAAATCTAAATGCCCAATAACATCAAATTTACCAGTTTTTGCAAGTAATCTTACTGCTTCAAAATAATCAATCCATATATCATCAATATTCTTTTTTTTATAATTACCTATAAATTCAGGATTATCAAATCCCCATGGTTCATCATCTAGGTTATTTTTTTTTGATTCTAAAAAATGAATAGAACCAATCAAATAATCAACATCTGCATTTAATATTTCATCTAACATAGGAATATTTTGCATAAAATCAACTTCATATCCTAAAAGAATATTAATTTGATTTTTATATTTATTTTTAAAATGTAAAATAGTACTTTCATAAAACTCTTTGAAATCTATTGACATTCTATATTTTGGATCAAAATTCATAGGTGCATGGTCTGTAAAACCATAAACATCAATTCCTAAGCTAATTGCTTTTTGAATATATGATTCTACACTACCTTGTGCATGATTACAAAGAATAGTATGATTATGTAAATCAACTCTCATTATTTTAAAATCCCTGCTCCATTAATAATCGTACTTCGATCTTCGGCATAAACTCTTTCTCCTTTTATGATATCATATTTCCAAATTGGAGCTTGAGCTTTAAAATCTTCAACAAATTCATCAATCATTTCTAAAGCAACTCTTCTTTTAGGTGAACAAACAGCTGCTATATAAGAACTTTCATGATTTAAAACATCACCTTTTGAATGAGCCATCAAAACAATTGCATTTTTTTGTTTTGCTTTATTTTGCCAAGCTTCGAACCAAGATTTTAAAATTGGCTCATATATATCAAAAGATAAGCCATCTATACTATTTTCATTCCTTACAACACCAACAAAAGTAATAATAGCTCCATAATTTGAATTTTTAAATTCATCATACCATTTTGAGTTTATCTCATTTACATCTAAAGGGCCATCACATAAAATTAGCTTTTCATTCATTATCATCCACCACAAACAGGAGGTAATAAAGAGATTTTATCTCCATCTTTTAAATCTACATCTTTACTAGATACTAAAGTATCATTGATTGCAACAGCACATGTTTCTAACCACGTTGAAACATCTTCATCACTTTTTAAAATTTCACTTAATTGTGATAAGTTATTAATTTCAAGTTCTAATGAATCTTTATTAATAGGTCCGAGAAATTCTACTTTAACCACTTTAACCCCTTTTTACATATTTTTAAGTATTATATCAAATTAAATTTAATAATAGGATGACATAAATCAAATGATATTTGCTAAAATTGATTTCATAAATCTATTACCATTTAATATATACATAAAAAAAAATATTAAATCTAATCAAATTAAATCTATAATAAACTACAAAAAATCTTATCCCTCAGCAATTAATAAAAGATTTAAAAAAAGAAAAGTAGATGCTGCTTTCATCTCATCAATTGCATCAAGGAATGAAAAAAAATTAAATCTTGGTATAGTAGCTAAGAATGATGTATTATCTGTATTATTAATTCCAGGTGAATATGAAAAAGATTATCAAAGTGAGACATCAAATGCTCTAGCAAAAGTTTTAGACCTAGAAGGAAAAGTAATAATTGGAGATAAAGCACTAAAATATTATCATACGACAAAAGATAAAAACTTTATTGATTTAGCACAACACTGGAAAGAAAAATATAATTTACCTTTTGTTTTTGCTGTATTATGTTTTAATTCAAATAAAAAACTCCTTACTAAAATAACAAAAAATTTTGATAAAAAAAAGATAAAAATACCTCAATATATATTGAAAGAATATTCAAAAAGAAGTGGAATATCACCTAATAATATTTTAGAATACTTAAATAAAATAGATTATGACTTAAATATAAAAGAAAAAAGAGCTTTAAAACTCTTTTTAAAACTTACAAAAGAAAAAGGTTTATAATGAATATATTAGATACTATCATTTTAGGTATCATTGAAGGTTTAACAGAGTTTTTACCAATCTCTTCAACTGGACATTTAATAGTAGCAAGTGAGTTTTTAGGATTAGAACAATCAAATGTAAATAAAGCTTTTGAAGTTATTATACAGTTTGCAGCTATACTAGCTGTAATTCTAAACTATCCATCAAAGTTTACATTTTCTCATATTAATTTATGGACAAAAGTATTGATTTCTTTTCTACCAATTGCAACAATTGGTTTTATATTCTCAGATCAAGTAAAAGCAATGTTTTCAATTGAAATAGTTGCTTGGATGTTTATAATTGGTGGTATTATTTTTTTAATAGTAGAAAAATTTTATGATGAAAATGAAACTCATACACATGATGTAGAAGATGTAACCTATAAACAAGCTATATGGATTGGTGTTGCACAAATTTTTGCTTTAATTCCAGGTACAAGTAGAGCAGGTTCATCTATTATTGGAGCAATGCTTGTAAAATTAAATAGAAAAGCAAGTGCTGAATTTTCTTTTCTTTTAGCTTTCCCTGTTATGTGTGCAACAACAGGATATGATTTACTAAAACATCATGAAGAACTTTTTGCCGCAGGTAATATAATAAATTTAGCTGTTGGTTTTGTAGTTTCATTTGTAGTAGCATACCTAGCAATAAAACTTTTTATTAAATTTTTAGAAAACTTTACTTTTATTGCTTTTGGTATTTACAGAATTTTATTTGGAATTATACTTTTAGCTATTTTTGTATAATATCACTTATAATATTTTCTACAGCATTAGGCTTAATTGAATTTTTAAGCCTAATACTTATTTCATTAATATCAATTTTATCAATAAGTTTTAAAAACTCATCTTCTTTTAAATCATCTTCCTCACAAATAAATGCCATATTCTTTTCTACTAAATCTTTAGCATTAAAATACTGATGATTCCCTGCTGCATACTTGTATGGTACAAAATAAGCAGGTAAACAGTTCGCACTCATTTCCCACAAAGTTGAAGCACCTGCTCTACTTATAGCAAAATCTGCTTCTCTCATTTTTTCTATAATATTTCTAGAAAAATCAAATACATCAACATCCAAATCATTTTTAGAGTAAAACTCTTTTACTCTCTTAAAATCATTTTTTCCTGTCTGATGAATAACTTTTATTCCTAGATTAATAAGAAAAGGTGTTAGCTTTAATGCAAAATCATTTATAGCTACTGCACCTTGAGAACCACCAAAAAATGCAATTGTTTTTATTTCACTTCTTATTCTTGCTTTCTCAAAAAACTCATTAGATACAGGATAATCTTTAATTGTAGAAAAATCATGAAAAGAAGAATAAACCTGCTTTGCAAATTTTGATGTTATTTCATTTAACTTTCCCATTTTAGAATTCTGTTCATGAATAAAAAGTTTTGTAAAAGGTTTAAAAATAGAAGCAAATGTTCCAGGTGCTGCAGAGAAACCTCCTACAGAAATAACTTTTGAAATATCATATTTATAATACAATCCTAGACAATATATTGTTTTTCTTAATATATTAAATAAAGATAAAATTTTACCTAAACCTTTTTTATTAACAACACCCTTTGTATCTAAAAAAACTTTTTTATATAACCTTTTATCATTTTCAAACCATAATTTATCTTGTCCATTTATTGAACCAATAAAAATAATATTAAATTCTTTCTTATAAAGCTCCTCAATAAACGCATCAGCTACTTTTAAATGTCCACCAGTACCACCACCTGTGACTACAATATTATTACTCATTTAAACTTTTACCTTTTTTCTTTTATATCTTCTTTTTCTACAACTCTACTTATAGATAATACTAAACCTAAAGCTAAACACATAGCAAGCATAGATGAACCACCATAAGATAAAAATGGAACAGCAATACCTTTAATTGGAATCATTCCTGAAATACCATAAGAATTAATCAAAAAAGCAATTATAATCATCAATGCAACCCCTAAAGTAAATAAGTGGTAAATAGGATTTTTAACTCTTCTGCTTATTTTAAATATTCTCCAAACAATAGTAAATATTAAACCAACTAAAATAACTAAACCAAGTAAACCAATCTCTTCTGTCATACCTGCTAATACAAAATCCGTATGAACCTCAGAAAGAAACCCTACTTTTATATCTCCATTTGAAATACCCTGTCCAAAAAAGCCACCATTATGCATTGCATTTAAAGAGTGGGATACTTGGTAAGGTTCTGGTAATTCATCAATCCTTAAATATCCTTCGGCCCAAGCAGGCATAACTGATAAAATTCCATCTTGTACCATAGCCCACCATGAGTATATTCTCTTTATTCTATGAGGTGCAGCTAAAATCAAACCTACTAATCCTATTAAAGCAACACCACCTAATACTAAAAATATCTTAAATGATCTATTAGCAAAAATAAGTAAAACAACTAAAATAACTCCTAATAAAACAACCTGTCCTAAATCTTTTTGTAAAAAAGCAACTATAAAAACAACTATAAAAAAAGTTAAAAAATATGGTGCTAATAATAAAGCTTCATCTTTTAAGCCAATTTTTTTAGGCTGATCAATAACTTTTCTATGAAATGACCAAGATAAAAAATATATAAAACCAATTTTAAAAAACTCTACAGGAGATAAAGAAAAACCTGGTAATCTTATCCATCTGTTAGCTCCACCTGAAGCACTAACCATTGAAGATGGTAAAATTGGCATAATTGCCATTAAAATAAAAAAAATTATAAAAAGTGTCATACCAACTTTATTTATTAATTTATCAGGATCTATTAAAGAACAAGCCCACATTAATAATATACCTATAATCCCCACAAAAGCCTGTCTAATAAAAAAATGAAACTGATTATAACCATAAAACTCAACTGTATAAATTGTAAGAGAATATGAAAAAATAATACTTGTAACAATTAATAAAGACACTAAAATAAATAGTGGATAATCGGCATTAACATTATTGATTTTTTTTTGTCGTGATTTAATATTTATTTTGTTAGAATACATACTCTATTATATAATATTATGGATAAATATGTCTTCAAACAATACCGAAAAAATTAATAAAACAAAAAAAATTGCAATTTTATTTATGCTTATATTTTTATTTTTATTAATTCTTCTATTATCAGTTTCAAAAACAATCTCTGATTATAGAAGATTACCAACATTACAAAGCGAGAAAAAAGAATTATCCGTAAGAGGAGATATAATAAGTGCTGATAATTTTAAAATAGCTTCATCAAAAAAATTATATAAAGCATCTATTGATACAAGACATTTAGCAAAAGATAAAAAAGAACTATTTTTAAAACTATTTTCAATTTATAGCAATATTCCTTACTCAAAATTAAAAACAAAACTTGAAAAAGATAAAACACCTGGATATTTAGTTTTATCATATAATATTGACTCAAGAACAGCTAAAAACTTAAAAGAATTAGCTTTTAAACTTAGAAAACTTGATGTTTTTATTTCAAGAAAAGTAAGAGGAGGAAAAGTCCTTAGAGGATTAAGTATAGTTGAAAGTGGAGAAAAAAGACTTTTTTCTTATGAAGATACATTAACACCCGTTATTGGTTATGTAAGAAAATATGAAAGTCAAAAAGGCAAAACAAGAGTTAAAGGTATCAAAGGACTTGAAAGAAGTTATAATAAAGTATTAAATGAATCAAAAGATGGAATACTAAAAGGAAATAGAGACGTATTATCATATATTTCATTTGATAATAACTCAATAATTAGAAAAAGAATTGATGGAGCAACATTAAAATTAAATATTCCACTTAAATTACAAAAAAATATAGAATTAACAATTGATAGATATAAGGAAAAACTAAATGCAGATGAAATAATTGTTTCAGTTGTAGAGAGTAAAACAGGAAAAGTTTTAAGTTTAGCATCTTCAAATAGATTTAATCCAGAAAATATAAAACAAAGTGATATTCCTTCATTAAACGTAAATGCAATAGAATATCAGTTTGAACCAGGTTCAATATTAAAACCAATTTCAATTGCTTTAGTTATGGACAAAGGAAAAATAAAAAAAGATGAATTGCTTTTTGCTTATAATACAAAAGGAAAACCAAATAAAAAAGGTGAATATCCAAAAGGAAAATATAAATTAGGTAGATATACTATAAAAGATGACCATAGATTCAAAAAACACTATTTAACATTAGATGACATTGTTATTTTCTCTTCAAATATAGGTACCTTACAATATGCTCAAAGATTAACAGGACCAGAATTTTATGAAGGATTAAAAAGCTTTGGAATAACTAAAGAAACAGGAATTGATTTACCTTATGAAAGAGAAGGTATAATGCCAAAAGTTTGGCAATTTGCTGCAGGAGATAAAGAAGGCGAAGATAATGTTTTTAAAGCTACTGTATCTTATGGACAAGGAATGACTTCAACATTTATGCAAATGATAAAAGCATACACAGTATTTCAAAATGATGGGTATATGATTACACCTAAAATTGTAGATTACTTAATCCATGATGGAAATAAATACAAACCTTATAAAGATCAACCTCAAAAAGTAATATCAAAAAAAACTGCAAGAGAAATTGAAAGATTATTAATAAAAACAGTTGAAGAAGGAACAGGTAGATCAGCAAAAATTGAAGGATTAACTGTTGGAGGTAAAACAGGTACAGCACAAATAGCAAGAAGAGGTAGATATTTAAAAAAATATATATCTTCTTTTTTTGGTTTTGTAAATGATGGTGAAAAATCCTATACAATAGGTGTAACAGTATTAAATCCAAACTCTACAGGTAGATATTGGTATTATCATTATGCTTCATGGTCAGCAGTTCCAGTATTTAAAGAAGTAACTAAAAATTTAATTAAATTAAACTATCTTACACCCAAAAAAGATATAATTTCAAATAAAAATTAAAAGGATATTAATGTTTGGTTTTGGAAAAAAAGAACTAAAAGAATATAACTATTCACAAGAAGAACTGGCAAAATTTAATTATGCGAAAGTTACAACAGATAACGGTAGTATTTGGATAAAACTATTTAATCAAGAAACTCCAAATACAGTTGCAAACTTTGCAACATTAGCAAATGAAGGTTTTTATAATGGTTTAAATTTTCACAGAGTAATTGATGGATTCATGGCGCAAGGTGGTTGTCCTGATGGAACTGGTGCAGGTGGACCAGAATGGGCTATTCCATGTGAAACATCAGCAGAAAAACAAATTCATAAAATAGGAAGCTTATCAATGGCACACGCAGGAAAAGATACAGGAGGTAGCCAATTCTTCATTTGTTTTGTTTCTTGTCCACATCTTGATGGAGCACATACTGTTTTTGGAGAAATAGAAGATGAAGATCAAGATAGCTTTGAAACATTAAGTCAAATATATCAAGGAGATAAAATAGTTTCTATTGAAATTTTTGAAAATAAAAACTAATTAAAATTTTATTTAAAGGATTAGTAATACATAAATATTTGTATTACACTCCTTTTATAAATAAGATAATATAAAATTTAATACTAAGAATTTTCTTTTAGAATTTTTTGTTTTAATTCATTTCTATAATCTATAAATTGACTATAACTTATATTCTGATTATGAAACATATTTAATAACTTGTAAGTTTCATCTACATACTTTGAAGGGATATCAACATTTTTTTGTATTTCATATTTCATAAAGATATCTTTTTTTTGTATATTTTCTAATTCTACATCTATATATTTTTTATTTATATCTGTGAATATACCTAAATATGAAATATCATTTTTAAGATATAAAGAAGAAGTAGTAGACTCTAAAAACAATTCCTCATCATTATCATTTATTACTTTTAAATTATATGATTCGTAATATTCTAATACTTCTCTTTTTAATTTTTCAAAAAATACATTTTGTTTTTTTACAATTAAAAAATGTTCTTTCATAATACTTCCTTTAAAAAGAAAATATTAGCAATTATAAGTTTAACGTAAAATAATAGGTAAAGGTAAAGAAAGTGGGCTAAAAAAAAAGCTTCTACCTAAAGGAACTGTAAAGAAGTTCAAATAGATAAAAGCTTTTAGATAAAACTCAAGAGCTGGCAGCGGCCTACGTTTCCACAAGTGAAACCTGCAGTATTATCAGCGATGAAGTGCTTGACTTCCAGGTTCGGAATGGGGCTGGGTATTTCCACTTCTCTATAACCACCAGCAATATGAGTATAAAAAGTTCAAATAAACTCTTTATACTCACATTAGGGTAATGAGTGTAAAGATAATGTTAAAGTCTTAAATGAGCTTCTTAAAAAGATGTTCATCTTTTCAAGGAAACGCTTTGTGAAACAATTCACACATTTATTAAGTAGTGTTCCCTTTAAAAAACAAGTTTTTTAAAGCAACAGATATATACTTAATAAGATAGTAAACCAAGAAATTTATTAAAAAAAGCCAAACGATCTATTAGTACTAGTCAGCTAAACGTCTTACAACGCTTACACACCTAGCCTATCAACCAGCTAGTCTTGCTGGGATCTTCAGGGAAAGTTCATCTTGAAGTTGGCTTCGAGCTTAGATGCTTTCAGCTCTTATCACATCCGTACATAGCTACCCAACGATGCCCTTGGCAGAACAATTGGTACACTAGTGGTACGTTCATCCCGGTCCTCTCGTACTAGGGACAAATCTCCTCAACTTTCCTACGCCCACGGAAGATAGGGACCGAACTGTCTCACGACGTTCTGAACCCAGCTCGCGTACCGCTTTAAATGGCGAACAGCCATACCCTTGGGACCTGCTCCAGCCCCAGGATGCGATGAGCCGACATCGAGGTGCCAAACCTCCCCGTCGATGTGAGCTCTTGGGGGAGATCAGCCTGTTATCCCCGGCGTACCTTTTATCCTTTGAGCGATGGCCCTTCCACACAGAACCACCGGATCACTATGACCGACTTTCGTCTCTGTTCGACTTGTATGTCTCACAGTCAAGCTAGTTTATGCCATTATACTCAACTGGCGATTTCCATCCGCCATGAACTAACCTTTGTAAGCCTCCGTTACTTTTTAGGAGGCGACCGCCCCAGTCAAACTACCCACCAGACATTGTCCTGGTATAAGATAATTATACACAGTTAGTAACTCAAATATTCAAGGGTGGTATCTCAAGGATGGCTCATCATATACTGGCGTCTATGAATCAAAGCCTCCCACCTATCCTGCACAAGAATATCCAAGCTACAGTGTCAAGCTGTAGTAAAGGTGCACGGGGTCTTTCCGTCTTTCCGCGGGTAGGAGGAATTTTCACCTCCACTACAATTTCACTGGATCCCTGGTTGAGACAGCTCCCATCTCGTTACGCCATTCATGCAGGTCGGTATTTAACCGACAAGGAATTTCGCTACCTTAGGACCGTTATAGTTACGGCCGCCGTTTACTCGGGCTTCGATCAAATGCTTCGCTAATGCTAACATCATCAATTAACCTTCGAGCACCGGGCAGGCGTCACACCTTATACATCCACTTACGTGTTAGCAAAGTGCTGTGTTTTTGGTAAACAGTCGGGAGGGACTCTTTGTTGCAACCTCTTTAGCTTTTGAGAGTAAATCTCTATACCAAAGTAGGCACACCTTATACCGAAGATACGGTGCTAGTTTGCAGAGTTCCTTAACCAGGGTTCTTCCACGCGCCTTAGAATACTCATCCCACCCACCTGTGTCGGTTTACGGTACGGGCAACAAATAATATACTTAGTGGCTTTTCTTGGCACGACAGTATCATCGATTCTCTATCTCCTCCGAAGAGTGTCAAGAGCCTGTAAGATCTCGGCTTCATGTAACCCGGATTTGCCTAAGTTACAGCCTACGTCCTTCGACCCACTATTCCATCAGTGTGCTCGATTAACTCTATGCGTCCCCACATCGCGCTTATTTGTTGGTATTGAAATATTAATCAATTTGCCATCGTCTACCCCTCTCGGACTCGACTTAGGTCCCGACTAACCCTACGATGACGAGCATCGCGTAGGAAACCTTGGGTTTTCGGCGAAGAGGATTCTCACCTCTTTTATCGCTACTCATGCCTGCATGCTCACTTCTATCCGCTCCAGCGCTCCTTGCCGGTACACCTTCAACGCTGAATAGAACGCTCTCCTACCACTCAAGTAAACTTGAGTCTAAAGCTTCGGTGCATATCTTAGCCCCGTTATATTTTCCGCGCAGAATCACTAGACCAGTGAGCTGTTACGCTTTCTTTAAAGGATGGCTGCTTCTAAGCCAACCTCCTGGTTGTCACAGTAACTCCACATCGTTTTCCACTTAGATATGACTTTGGGACCTTAGCTGTTAGTCTGGGTTGTTCCCCTCTCGACATAGGATTTTATCACCCTACGCCTGACTCCTGTGATTACACATATAGTATTCATAGTTTGATAGGGTTTGGTACCGCGGTAAGCAGCCCTAGCCCATTCAGTGCTCTACCCCTATATGCTACTACACAAGGCTATACCTAAATATATTTCGGAGAGAACCAGCTATCACGAAGTTTGATTGGCCTTTCACCCCTATCCACAAGTCATCCGAGGACTTTTCAACGCCCACCGGTTCGGTCCTCCACTGGCTCTTACACCAGCTTCAACCTGCTCATGGATAGATCACTTCGTTTCGGGTCTGCAGCATCTGACTAATTCGCCCTATTAAGACTCGCTTTCGCTACGGCTTCGTACTTGACTTAACCTTGCCAGACACCACAACTCGCAGGCTCATTATGCAAAAGGCAGTCCGTCACCCTGATAAATCATAGGGCTCCGAATGATTGTAAGCTAATGGTTTCAGGTTCTATTTCACTCTCCTCACTGGAGTACTTTTCACCTTTCCCTCACGGTACTTGTTCACTATCGATCTGTAAGTAGTATTTAGGATTAGAGGGTGGTCCCCCTAGATTCAGTCAAAATATCACGTGTTCCGACCTACTCAGGATACCATTAGAGCTATTGAAAATTTCGATTACAGGAGTATCACCTTCTATGCTATAGCTTTCCAACTATTTCTTCTATCTTCTTTAGTCTCATGTTATGGTCCTACAACCCCCAATGCAAGCATTGGGTTTGTCCTAATCCGCGTTCGCTCGCCGCTACTAACGGAATCTCATTTGATTTCTCTTCCTGTGGTTACTGAGATGTTTCACTTCGCCACGTTCGCCCCTCGAAAGGTAACATATATCTCTATATGCTGGGTTGTCCCATTCGGAAATCTACGGATCAAAACTTCTTGACAGTTCCCCGTAGCTTATCGCAGTCTAGTACGTCCTTCTTCGCCTCTTACAGTCTAGGCATCCACCATTAGCCCTTAATAGCTTATTTTTGTTGATAAAGTAATTTACATTACTTCACCGTTTTGAATAATTATTCCTTGGCTACTATCTTATTAAATATATTGCTACATCTAATAAAAAAGTTGTGTTTTTAAAATTGTTTCGTTTTTTAGTTTATATTTAAACTCTCATTTAAATATTCGCTAGAAAAATTTTAAGACTTTAACATTATGTTTTTAAATATCATATCCTTTATTTCTAAAGAA
>NZ_JBMOVW010000005.1:0-254305 GCF_049472155.1 Arcobacter rhizosphaerae
ATTACCAAGCATAGAAGCAAAGACTTCTTCGGAATCCATTGATCCCTAAATTATTTGTTTCAAATCCTATATATTAATACAAAGCATTACTGATTATTATTGTAATAATCTTGTAACATTTTGTTGAACAGCATTAGCTTGACTCATAGCATAAGTACCAGCTTGCGCAATAATATTTTGTTTGTTGAAATTAGCACTTTCAGCAGCATAATCAACATCTCTAATAACAGATTCAGCAGCTTTAATATTAGTTTGCTGAGTCATTTGGTTTCTAATAGCTGATTCTAATTGGTTTTGAGTAGAACCGAAGTCCGCTCTCCATCCATTTAGAGTATTTAAAGCTGTATCTATAGTTGCCATATATCCTCTAGCTGCACCAGCACTAAATGTAGCTGCTGCACCACCAGAAGCGGCACCTGATTTAATTGCTTCTAAACCTAAACCTGAAACATTTGCTTTAACACCAGCAGTAGTAGCAATAGTATCAGTACTAGTTTCACCCATTTGGAACGTTAAGGCAGTTGCACTAGTTCCATCAGATGCTTGAAGTAAATTAGTACCATTATAATTTGTTTGTTTTGCAATATTATTTAATTGATCTAATAATTTATTTATATCTTTACCAATAGCAGTTCTACCTTCTTCTGACGTAGTATCAGTACCAGCTTGGATAAGTTTAGTTTTAACAATATCTAAAATATTAGACTGTTCAGCCATAGCTTTATCAGCAATTTGTGTTAAAGCAACAGCAGAGTTACCATTTGAAATTGATTGACCAATTGAACTAGCTTGAGTTCTAAGTTTATCAGCAATAGCAAGTCCTGAAGCATCATCACTTGCTTTATTGATTCTTAAACCAGAAGAAAGTTTTTCTAATGAATTTTTTAAACTATAATTTGTATTTGTTGCAGATTCTTGTGCTTGCATAGAAGCAATATTTGTATTAATTCTCATAATAAATCCTTTTTTGAGATAAAAAGATTTACCCTGACACGGGAGCCTAAAACATTCTCACCTAAATGAGCATAGAGGTTTACCTCTTCGGAAACAATTGTTCCCTAAATTTTATATAATCTAATTATTGCACACCAATTCTTAAAGTTAGATTAAATTAAAAATATTTAGAGGTATATTTTATTTTTATAAAAAGTTTTTTGCTTATTTATTATTTATTTCTTGATTTTTACTTAGTTTTTGAACAGCTTCAATAGTTTTGATATTGCTAGTTACTCTTCTTTTCATATTGTGTTTTTTTACATGTTTAGCAAGTATTTTTAAATATTTTTTATGATTTCTAGAACCTTTTTCAAAAGTTGCTAGTTTTTTTTGAATTTTTAAAATATCACTTGGAATTGAAGAGTTTTCCATAATAATCCTTGACTAAATGTGTTGAAGTTTTGAAATATATTTTTTATTATGAAACTACTGTAGTAGTCTCATAACATTTTGTTGTACGTTATTAGCTTGACTCATAGCATAAGTACCAGCTTGAGAAATAATATTTTGTTTGTTGAAATTAGCACTTTCAGCAGCATAATCAACATCTCTAATAACAGATTCAGCAGCTTTAATATTAGTTTGCTGAGTCATTTGGTTTCTAACAGCTGATTCTAATTGGTTTTGAGTAGAACCGAAGTCTGCTCTCCAAGCATTTAAAGTATTTAATGCATTATCAACTGTCGCTAAGAATCCTCTAGCTCCTGCTGCATCAAATCCACCAGCAGAAGTACCTGCATTTGCTCCAGATTTTAATCCACTTAAAGCAAGTCCTGAAACAGTTGCTCTTACTCCTGATGTAGTTGAAATAGTATCAGTACTAGTTTCACCCATTTGGAATGTAAGCTTAACTGCTGAATCTCCAGCTGTACCTTGAAGTAATGATGTACCATTATAATTTGTTTGGCTTGCGATATTATTTAATTGTGTTAATAGCTTATCAATATCTTTACCAATTGCTGATCTACCTTCTGATGATGTAGTATCAGTAGCTGCTTGGATAAGTTTAGTTTTAACAATATCTAAAATATTAGATTGTTCAGCCATAGCTTTATCAGCGATTTGTGTTAAAGCAATAGCAGAATTACCATTTGAAATTGACTGGCCAAGAGAACTAGCTTGAGTTCTCAATTTATCAGCAATAGCTAAACCAGAAGCATCATCACTTGCTTTATTGATTCTAAGTCCTGAACTTAATTTCTCTAAAGAGTTTGTTAAAGTTTTATTTGTATTTGTATTAGCTTCTCTTGCTTGTAGTGAAGCTATGTTTGTATTAATTCTCATTTTATACCTTTTTTAGTATACATTACATTATGATAAATAATATCTAAGCTAAGTTTAAATTTTGTTTAAAATAACGCCAGATTCGATATGTTTAGTGTATGCAAACTGATCAAATAGTGCAAATTTTTCTATTTTATGTGTTTTACTTAAAACCTCTAAATCCCTATGAAGGGTTTCAGGGTTACATGAAATATAAATTATTTGATTATAGTTTGTAACAAGTTCTCTTGTTAAATCATCTAATCCAGCTCTTGGTGGATCAACAAAAATAGTACTAAATTCATACTCTTTTAGGTTTACATCTTTAAGTCTTGTAAATTCTCTTTTTTCTTCAAGTGCTTCTACGAATTCTTCAGCACTCATTCTAATAAATTTGATGTTAGAAGTATTGTTTAATTCACAATTTTTTAAAGCTGAATTTATTGAGGTTTTTGAAATTTCAGTGGCTAAAACATTTCTAAATTTTGTGGCTAATGGGATTGTAAAGTTTCCCCCACCACAGTATAGTTCACATAAATCTTTTTCTTGTGATTCAATATTATTAAGAACCCATTCGATCATTTTTATATTTACTTTTGTATTGGGTTGAGTAAAACCACCTTCTTTATATTGAAAGTGAAAATTTTGATTGTTAATGTGTAGTGTTTCATTTATATAATCAGCACTTAATACGACTTTTTGCTTTCTACTTCTTCCCATAATTTTAATGTTGTATTTATTTTCTAATTCTTTTGCTTTTTCATTCCAAGCTTCATCTAATTTTCTATGATAAATAATAGTTACAAGCATATCTTTAAGTGTTGAACCTAAGAATTCAATAGCATATATTTTAAAAGACATTGTTTCATTTGATGATATATCGTTTAAAAGTTTTGGCATAAGCTCTTTTATCTGTAGACTTACGATTTGACATGAATCTATTTGTAAAGCAGTTTTGTCAAAACTAGTCATAGCATAAGATAAAGTAGGTTTATCATTTTTATCAAAGTCTTTCCAAATTCTAAATTCTGCTCTATATCTAAAGTTTTCTTCATCACTTTTAATGATATCAAACTCTTGAGTTGTAAAATTTGAAAATCTTTGTTTTTCTCTTTTTATTTTTATTTCTAGTTGTTCTTCATAAGTTTTGTCATACAGTGTACATGAACCACATTTGCCAAAATATTCACAATTCATCAATTATCCTCTTTTATTTAATACGATATTATATAGTATTTACTATAATACGCCCATGAAAGAAAATTGGCAAGAACAACTACACACATTATTAAATTGTGATTTAAAAGAGCTTTACCCTTTAGCACGGAGTTTAAACAGAAAATTAGAGTTTTACGTAGGACCTACAAACTCAGGAAAAACTTACAATGCTATGAAAGAATTAAAGCAAGCAAATTCAGGATTATATTTAGCACCATTAAGGCTTTTAGCATTAGAAGGTTATGAAGATTTAAAAGCTTCTAATATAGATGCAAGTTTAGTCACAGGAGAAGAGCAAATCTTCAATGAAGAAGCTGCTCATGTTTGCTCAACAATAGAAATGCTTGATTTTGATTTGGATGTTGATGTAGCAATAATTGATGAAGTCCAAATGCTTGATGATACAGATAGAGGTTGGGCATGGGTTAATGCTATTATTGGAGTTCCTTCTAAAAAAGTTATTATGACAGGAAGTGTAAATGCTTTAGAAGCAGTTAAAAAAATAGCTTCTTATTTAGGTGAAGAACTTAAAGTTGTAAAACATAAAAGAAAAACACCTTTGGATGTTATGCAAAGACATACATCTTTAGATAATTTAAGTAGTGGTACTGCACTTATTGCATTTTCAAGAGCAGATGTTTTAAAATTAAAGCAAAAGTTACAAAAAAAATACAGGGTTTCAGTAATTTATGGAAATCTATCTCCTGAGGTAAGACGTGATGAAGCAAGACGCTTTAGAGAAAATCAAAGTGATATTTTAATTGCGACAGATGCAATAGCAATGGGATTAAATCTTCCAATTCATACTATTTTATTTACAACAGATACAAAGTTTGATGGTGTAAGTAGAAGAAAACTAACAGTAAATGAAATAGTTCAAATTGCAGGACGTGCAGGAAGATACGGACATTTTGAAGCTGGACTTTTAGGTGCAACTAGAAGAGATGTTTTAAAACATATTCAAAATGAATATAAAAAGCCTATAAAAACAATTAAACCTCCTTTTAAAGTAAAAATAAATGCGGCACAATTAGAAGGTTTAGCCAGTCATATTAAAACAAAATCTTTAACAAAAACTTTAATATATTTTGCGAAAAATATGTCTTTTAGTGGTCCTTTTATTGCTTCAAATATTTCCTCAATGCTAGAAGCTTCAAAAATTGTAGATTCAAGGCATAATTTAAAGCTTGAAGATAAATATTTATTAGCACAAGCTCCAATTACGACTAAATCTCCAATTATTTTACAAGCTTATCAAGCATATATCGCAGCTGTTATTAGAAAAAAAGTTTGTAGATATAGACCTTCAATCACTCTTCCTAAAAAAAATGCAATTACTCAAAGGGATTTACTTTTAGTTGAAGATGAAGTAAAAAAAATATCTCTATATTTATGGCTTTCTTATAAGATGCCAGAGATTTTTCCTGATCATGATAAAGCTTATATTTTAAGAAACTCTTTTAATTCATTTATTGAACAAACTTTAAAGTCTAATTTAGTTCAAGATGTAAATAATAACTTTAAAAAGACTCAGAATAAAACATTTAATAACAAAAATAATAAAAAAAGAGTATATGGAAGACGAAGGAATAGAGATACTTTTAAGTAGAAAAAACAACACAATTAGATAAAATATGTAAATTATAAAGATATACAAAAACTAAAAGGAATATATGCCATGATAAAATTGTTTAAAGGTAGTGATTATGATACTTTTCAAAAAGAGCTACTAAAAAGCAATATAGATACTAGCAAAGTTCAAAAGCTAATAGATAATGGTATAGATTTGAATCAAGTTGATGAAAAAGGACGAACAATCCTTTTTTCTCTTGTAGCAAAAAGAAAAATTGATGCTATTAAAATACTTTTAGAAAATAATATTGATGTTTCCATTGAAGATGAGTATGGTAAGACTGTTTTAGCAGAAGCTGTATCAAGAGCTGATGGAATGATGATAAGATTTTTACTTGATAATGGATGTTCTGTAAATACTAAAAATTCTTCAAATAGAACTATTCTTCAAGATGTTGCACTAGAAGGGGACTATAAAACTTTTAGAGTTCTAATGAACTATAATCCTGAATACAATTTAAAAGATAATTACAATAAAACAGTTTTATATGATGCTGTAGAAGGTGGAAATATAGATATTGTAAAAGAAGTAATACATAATATTGATGATATCAATCTTTTAGATGAGAATGAACAAACAGTTTTATATCCTGCTGTTTTAAAAGAAGACTCTGACATAGCAAAAACACTTATTTTAAATGGGATAGATATTAATAAAAAAGATATAAATGGACAAACTGTACTTTTCAACGCAATTTTGCAGGGTGAAGAAAATATTGATTTGCTTACACTTTTAATTAAAAAAGGCATAGATCTAAATACTTTTGATAAAAATAATAGAACTATACTAGATGAGATTTTATATATTTTAGAGTTACAAAAATTAAAATCACAAGACCTAGAAGGAAAATATGTAGTTGTTAAGCCTGAAAAAAACTATTTGGATATTGCTTCTTTTCTAATTAAAAATGGACTTTTAGTAGATAGATTTGATGATGAAGGTAATACTACACTTTCAAAAGAGATTGAAAAACAAAACTATGAAAATATTGAGTTCTTATTGAATAGTGGTGCTAATATAAATACTAAAGATGAAAAAGGTCAAACAGTATTATTTAGAGAAATAATAAAAGGCTATCCAAACTTTAAAATGATTAACTTTTTGGTTGAAAAGGGTATTGATATTAATATCAAAGATGAAAATGAGAAAACAGCTTTTGATTATTTAATAGAGAAGGTTTATAAAACAGAAAACTTATTACAAAATGATGAAGCCGAACCAAAGGGTTATTTGATTTTATTAAAGAAGCTGTTACCTTTAAAGCCCAAATTAGATGCAGTAAGAAGTGATGGGCAAAATGTTTTATTTGATGTAGTAAAATATAATCATTTTGAATTAATAAAAACTTTACTAAACTATGGGATTAATCCAAATATAAAAGATAAAGATGGAAATACTCCTTTATCAATTATGGTTGAAGCAGGTTCAAAAATTAAAATAAAAGAAGCAAGAGAACGTTTTTTTGAAAGATTAGTATTTTTCTTAAAATTTAGAGTAAATGTTGAAGTTCAAGATAAAGATGGAAGAACTGTTTTTCATAAAGCAGTAATTGCAGATGATTTAGAACTTGTTGAAAAACTATTAACTAAAAAAGCAAATTTAGATATAAAAGATAAACAAGGAAGAACAGCTTTACATCATACTCAATGGAGTGGAAACTATAAAATAGCTAGATGGTTAATTGCAGCAGGGGCTAATATGAATGAACCTGATAATGCAGGTTTTACACTTTTAAACTATGCAGCAATTTTTGGTCATGTAAAGTTAGTTGTAGCACTAATTGCTTCTGGAGTTTTAATGTATAATAAAAACCCAAAGAGTAAAAAAGTGGCACAGTTTTTTAAAGATAAAGAAAAAAATCTTCTCAAATTATTAAAAAGTAATATTAGTGATGATAAAATGCGACAATCATTAAGAGAAGTTGCAGAAAATTTAATTAAAGAAGTAAATGAAGTTTTAAAAGGATAATTTATATGAACAATAAGTCAATCATTATTTTAGCTGCTGGTGCTGGTACAAGAATGAAATCTCAAAAGCCTAAGGTTTTACATGAAATTTCTGGAAAACCAATGTTGTATTATTCAATAAAAGAAGCTTTAAAATTAAGTGATGATATAACTGTTGTTTTATACCATCAAGCTCAAAGAGTTCAAAGTGAGATGGAAAAATATTTTGAAAATATTAATTATGTAATTCAAGATCATAAAAATTATCCAGGTACTGGTGGGGCTGTTATGGGAATAACTCCTAAATATGAACAAACATTGGTTTTAAATGGAGATATGCCATTAATTCAAGCAGATGAACTTAAAAAATTTGATATTGATGCAACTATTGTAATGTCTGTATTAGAGCTTGATAGTGCTGATGGATATGGAAGAGTTATTGTTGAAAATGGAAATGTTAAAAAAATAGTTGAACAAAAAGATGCATCTTTAGAAGAATTAGCAGTTACAACTGCAAATGCAGGGATTTATCAGTTTGAGACTAAATTTTTATTAGATAATCTTCCAAAACTTTCAAATGAGAATGCTCAAAAAGAGTACTATATTACAGATTTAATTGAAATGGCAATAAATGAAGGTAAAACATTAAAGCCTTTAGCAGTAAATGAAGAAAACTTCAAAGGAGTTAATTCAAAGGTTGAACTAGCTGATGCAGAAGTTATTCATCAAAATAGAATAAAAAAAGAGTTTTTAAAAGCTGGTGTTATTATGAGATTACCTGATACTATTTATATAGAAGAGGGTGTTCAAATAGAGGGTGAGTCTATTTTAGAAAATGGAGTAACACTTTTAGGAAATACAAAAATTGTAAATTCTCATATTAAAACAAATACAGTAATAGAGGATTCAATTTTAATTGATAGTGATGCTGGGCCAATGGCAAGAATTAGACCAGGAAGTGAACTAAATTCTACTCATATTGGTAACTTTGTTGAGACTAAAAAAGCAAAATTAAATGGTGTTAAAGCAGGACATCTAACATACCTTGGAGATTGTGAAATTGATGAGGGAACAAATATAGGTTGTGGTACAATTACTTGTAATTATGATGGAATTAATAAATATAAGACTATTATAGGTAAAAATGTATTTGTAGGTTCAGATACACAGTTAGTTGCACCTGTAACACTTGAAGATGATACAATAATCGGTGCAGGTTCAACAGTTACACAAGATGTAAAAAGTGGCCAACTTTATACTACAAGAGCTAAAAAAAGAGCAGTTGAAGGTTACTTTTATAAACATTTTGAAAAAAAGAAATAAAAGAAGATAAATGTTACTAAAAGACAAAAAAATATTAGTTGCAGTTACTGGTTCTATTGCAATTTATAAAGCCTTAGATTTAATAAGATTGTATATAAAAGCAGGTGCAAAAGTAAGAGTAATTATGACTGAGAGTGCCAAAAAATTTATTTCACCTATAACTTTTGAAGCTATTTCTCAAAGTAAAGTTTTAGATGAGCAAAATGAAAATTGGGATAAAAGTCAAGATTATAATCATATTGATATTGGTAAATGGTCTGATATTTTTGTAATAGCTCCTTGTAGTGCAAATACAATTAATAAACTATCAAATGGAATAGCAGATAATTTATTAACTCAAGTAGCTCTTGCATATCCAAGAATGAAGCTTTTAGCTCCTGCTGCTAATACAAATATGCTAAGAAATCCTATAACTCAAGCTAGTATGAAAATGCTTAAACTTTGTAATTTTGAAATTATTCAAACTCAAACAAAAGAGCTTGTTTGTAAAGATGTAGGTGATGGTGCTATGGCTGATCCTGAGGCTATTTTTTATGCAACAGCAAGACAATTATTACAAGATGAATACTGGATAAATAGAAAAGTTGTATTAAGTGGGGGTGGAACACTTGAAAAAATTGATGATGTAAGATACTTATCAAATTTCTCTTCTGGAAAAATGGCTTCTTCTTTAGCAATGGCACTTTACTTAAAAGGTGCAGAGGTTTGTTTAGTTAGTTCAAGAGGTCATGAAAACTTGCCAAGTGATATTCATCTGATACCTGTACAAAGTTCACAAGAAATGTATGAATACTTAGTTGATTCAGTAAGAGTTGCTAAAAAAGGCGTTCTAACAAAAACTACTTTAATGGATGATTCAAGACCAGAACTTATTCAAAAAACTCCATTTTTATTTATGGTAGCAGCAGTTAGTGATTATGTTCCTAAGTTCCCACAAGAGGGAAAAATGAAAAAAGAAATGATTGGAGAGTCTTGGAACTTAGAGCTTAAAAAGAATATTGATATTTTAAGTTCTCTTGATAAAAGTGAAATGATAAGTGTAGGATTTAAAGCTGAAATGGATGAGACAACAGCTTTAAATTCTGCTTCTTCAATGTTAGAAAACAAAAATCTTGATGCAGTTTGTTTAAATATTTTAAATGAAGAGAACAATTTTGGTTCAGATACAAATGATATTGAACTTATTTTAAAAGATACATCATTTTCATTTAGAGGCGAAAAATTAGCAATATCAATGGGAATTTTAGATAAATTACAAAATGAGTTTATAGAAAATGACTAATGAACTAAAGATTCCAACTCATATTGCCATAATAATGGATGGTAATGGTAGATGGGCAAAAAGTAAAGGTCTTAAAAGAACAGCAGGTCATGAAGAAGGTGCTAAAGTTGTAAGAAGTATTACAAAATATTGTAATAATATTGGAGTAAAATTTCTTACTTTATATGCCTTTTCAACTGAAAATTGGAAACGTCCTAAACTTGAAGTAGAGTTTTTAATGAAGCTTTTAGATAAATATTTAAAAAATGAGTTAGAAGTTTATTTAAAAAATAATGTTAGATTTAAAGCAATTGGAGATTTGAGTAAATTTTCTAAAAAACTTCAAGAAACAATAAAAACAACTGAAGAAAAAACTTCTAAATCTACAGGTTTAACACAAGTACTTGCTTTAAATTATGGTTCAAAAGATGAAATTATAAGAGCTATTAAAAAATTAAATGAAAAAGCTTTAGATGTAACAGAAGAAAATCTTGAATCATGCTTAGATACAGCAGGTATTCCTGATGTTGATATAATGATTAGAACAAGTGGAGAAGTTCGGCTTTCAAACTATTTATTATGGCAAAATGCTTATGCTGAAATGTTCTTTACTCAAACTTATTGGCCAGATTTTACAAAACATGAGTTAGATGATATTATAAGTGATTTTAACTCTCGTGAGAGAAGATTTGGAGCTATTTAGTTTTATTTTTGGAGCGGTTATAGGTTCATTTTTAAATGTTCTTATTTCAAGACTTCCAAAAAATATATCAGTTGTAAGCCCAAGAAGTTTTTGTCCTTCTTGTAAAAAAACTATTTCTTGGTATTATAATATTCCTTTACTATCTTATATTTTTTTAAAAGCAAAGTGTGCCTTTTGTAAAGAAAAAATTCCTTTTTCTTATTTTATAGTTGAGTTATTAAGTGCTTGTCTTACTTTGGCTTTTTTTGTGAAATTTTCTCTTTCTTATGAGTTTTACATTTTTATACTTCTTTCTTATGTTCTTATTACTTTATCGTTTATTGATTTTAAATATAAAGCTGTACCTGATTATCTTTTACTTTTAGTATTAGTACTATCATTTTTTGTCACAAAACAACCTATATTAGAAGCTTTTAAAAGTGCATTTATTTTTGCAGGTGCTTTTGTTTTATTAAATTTTGTGTTAACTTTTTATGTTCAAAATATTAAATCAAGAATTTTAAAAGATGAAAGTTTGAAAACCCAAGAAGCCTTAGGTGAGGGGGATATCCCAATTTTAGCCATGATAGCAGTTATTATTGGAGTAAAAGCTGCAATAATTGCAGTGTTTTTAGCTTCAATTTTTGCTATAATACCAGCAATTTATTCAAGTTTTATAAAAAAAGATATTCAAACACCATTTATTCCTTATTTAGTTTTAGGTTTTTATGTTGAGTACTTTTTTGTATTAGAAGATTTTTTAAAGGTTAATATTTGAAATTAAAACAATATTTATATTCTCAGTTAGCAATTACTTTTTTCCCAATATTTTTTGGACTTTATTTTATTACATCTGTTGTATTTTTAGTAAAAATCGCCTCATTGACATCAATAATTACAATAAACTTTTTTGAGTTATTTACTTTATACACTTATGTTGTTCCACAAATTGTATTTTATACAGTGCCAATATCTTTTTTTATTTCACTTGTAATTACTTTATCTAAATTAGCAAGTGAATATGAGCTTACTGTTATTACATCTTTTGGATTGAATCCTTTAAAAGTAATGAGAGTTTTTGCTCCTTTAACAATACTATTATCAATTAGTTTAATAGTTGTTTCTATAGGTCTTATACCTAAAACTAAATTTCTAACAAAACAGTTTTTAGATGTGAAAAAGAAAGAGGCTAATTTTAATATTAAAGCAAGTGAATTTGGTCAAAAGTTTGGTGATTGGTTAATTTATATTCAAAATAAAGATGATAAAACTTATGAACAAATAAAGCTATTTAAAACACAAAATGAAAAAGATCAATTTATCATAAGTCAATCAGCAGTACTTAAAAATGATAAAGGAGATTTATCTTTTAAATTAGATAATGGAAAAGCATTTTTTATTGATGAAAAAGAAATAAATCAAGTTAATTTTGAATCAATGTTAATTAATGATTCTATAGCAAACAGCAGAATGGGGCAATTTACAACAACTTATGATTACTGGAAAGTGAAAATAAAAAAAGGTGAAGATATTGATGACTTTACTTTTTTTATTTTAACATCTATTTTTCCTACTATTTCATTGTTTTTAGTAATAGCTTTTGGATATTTTAATCCAAGATATGAAAAAAATAAAGCTGTAATGTACTCTTTAATTGCTGTTGTGATTTATTATGTAATAGCTAAGCCTTTAGGTAAGGAGTTAGAGCTTCACAGTTTATATATTCTTCCTTTAATTTGGTTAGTAGGGACATATTATATTTATAGTAAAACAGTAAAAAAAGAGTATTAGTTTATGAATTTAAAATTTAATATTTCTTATGATGGTTCAATATATAAAGGTTCTCAAAAACAGCCTGAGGGTGGAACTATTGAAGATGAACTTTTAAAAGTATTTAAAAGAATAAATATTGATACGAAGATTATTTTAAGTGGACGTACTGATAAAGAAGTTCATGCAACAGGTCAGGTTTTCAATTGTCAAGTTCCTTCTTTTTGGGAAAATCTTGAAAAACTAAAAGAAGTTTTAAATCATCAATTACCAAATTCAATAAAAATAAATCATATTTCAAAAGTAAATAATGATTTTCATGCTAGGTTTCATGCAAAAAAAAGAGTTTATCGATACTTAGTAAGTACGAAACCTACAAATCCATTTAATAGTAAGTATATAACTTATGAGCCTAAAATAAATGAACAACTTATAAATGACGCAATAAAAGAGTTTATAGGTATACATGATTTTAAATATTTTCATAAAATGGGAAGTGATAAAGATATTACTGTAAGAGAAGTTTTCAACGCATCTTTTTATAAATATAAAGATGTTTATGTTTTTAGGTTTGAAGCAAATTCTTATTTACGCTCACAAATCAGATTAATGGTTGGATTTTTGCTTCAAATATCAAGAGGTAAACTAAGTAAAAAAGATTTAGTTGAACAGCTAAGTTTAAAAAAGCATTTATATAAAGTTCCTGCTTTGGCAAATGGTCTTTATCTGGCAAAAATTAAGTATTAAAATAGGAGTAAAAATGGTTTTTAGAAAGAAAAAGTTTTACACCTTATCTGATATAAAAAATCAAATTGTATATACTCCTTTAATTTTTGTAATAATTTTAGCAATCTTTTCTTCTTTTGTAGTTTATTTATTTTATAAACATCAAGAAGTAAATAAAATAAAACTTTTAGTGCAGAGTGAAAATTTTTATAATCAAAACATTTTAAGTGATTATATAAGTTTAATCAATATAAAAAGAAGTGAAAAAATTGACTCACAAGAAAATAATCTTATAAAATATGTTTATGAATTAAAAGGTTATACAAGGTCTTTTTTATTAAGTAATAAAGCGATTGATTATCAAATTCTTGAAAATTATATGTATAATTTAGAACAAACACAAAATGTAGAGTTTATACTTTTTGATGCAATTAAATATAAAGTATTACACGGTCATAATATTTTGGAGTACCTACGTAAACAAACAAATTCCAAAATAGTATCTGAAAAGTTTAATCATTTTATGCTTAAAAATATTCAATATAATAGTAATGATAATATGACATATTGGATAGATAATCAGAAAAGAGAAGTTAGATTATCTTATTTTAACTTTATTAATCCAAATGGTTTAATGCTAGGAGTATTCTCTAAAGTAGATGATTTAAAAGCCTTAACAAAACAAGCAATTTTAAACTCTATATCTAACTCAAGTAAATTAGAAGAAAAAGCACATTTTGTTTTTTATGATATAAATGAAAAAGTTGTTTATAATTATAATGGTAAAAATAAAAAAATTTTAGTAAAAGATATAAGTCGATTTGATTTATTAGATAACAATGCTTATATTTATACTTTCCCTAAATACAACTATAAAGTTATTGTTAAAAATAATCATTTTGAAAGTAAAAAAAGAAAAATAAAACTAGATCAAGAAAATAAAATGCTTATAGGAATTTTTCTAATTTTATTTATTGCAATCTTACTTATTACAACTGCAAATATTTTTGGTAGGTTTATTAATAGTATTTTTAATAGATATAACAAAAGATTAGAGAGAAAAAATTTATTACTTTCAAAATGGAAAGATAGATATGAATTAGCAATTATAGCTTCAAATGATGGACTATGGGATATAAATTTAAAGACTAATAAAATTTTCTTTTCTAATAAATGGCTTGATATGTTTGGCTATAAAAGAGATGAAATACAAAACTTTAAAGAGTGGCTTACTTTAGTTCATGAAGAAGATAAACCAGAAGTTCTAAAAAAGTTTAGCCAACATGTTGAGGGAAAAACAGAGCATTTTATTTGTGAATATAGACTAAAAGATAAACTAGGGGATTATAAGTGGATTTTAGTTAGAGGAAAGGCTTTTATTGATGAAAATGAAAGCAGAATGCTTATGATGTCTATGGATATTGATGATAGGATGAATTTAACTAAAGAATTAAGAGATGTAGAGCTTTTAACTGAATTTGGGCGAATTGTAATTTTTAGATGGCAAAACAATGAAGACTTAACTGTAAAATTTGTATCTAAAAGTATTGAAACTTATGGGTATAGTCCTTTAGAATTTATAGAAAGTGATGAAGCATTTTTTAATTTTGTTTATGAAAAAGATATTTTAAAATTAAAAAATAGAATTATTAAAGCTATAAGTAATGATGAGAAATCTTTCACTAGTATACACCGAGTAATTGATAAACAAAAAAATATAAAATGGGTTTATAATAGAACTATTTTAGTTAAAAATGATTATGGACAGGTTACCTCTTTATATGGTTACTTAAACGATATTACTAAAATAAAAATGAATGAAGAAGATCTTAAAGTAAGAGTGAAAGAAGAAGTAGAAAAAAATATAGAGAAAGATAGAATGTTAATTCAACAAAATAAAATGGCCTCAATGGGTGAAATGCTTGGAAATATAGCACATCAATGGAGACAACCTTTAAATAATATAAATTTATTGTTACATTTTATCAGAGATAATTTTAAAAACTTTACAAAAGAAGATTTAAATGAATCTGTTGCTAGTGCTAAACTTCAAATTGATTATATGAGCCAAACAATAGATGATTTTAGGAATTTTTATCAACCAACAAAAGATAAAAGAATATTTGATATTAAAACTTCAATAATACAAAGTTCTAAAATTGTTGCTACTTCTTTTGAACAAAATAGTGTTGAACTTGAAGTTGTAGGTGATGATATTGAGATTGAAAATTATGAAAATGAGTTTGAACAAGTAATAGTTAACATATTAAATAATGCAGTTGATGCTGCAATTGTTAAAAAGAAAGAACTTAATTTTAATCCTAAGGTATATATAGAAATTAAAAAAGAAGATGATATAAAAATCTCAATTTCAAATAACTGTGGAAATGTTCAAAAAGATGTTCTTGAAAGAATGTTTGAACCTTATTTTACAACAAAATTTGAGAATCAAGGAACAGGTATCGGTCTTTATATGTCAAAGATAATTATAGAGAAAAACATGAAAGGTAAAATAGAAGTCTTTAATAAAGCTGATGGCGTAGAGTTTATTATAACATTAGGAGCTTAATAAAGAATTTGTTATAATGCTAGTTATTTATAACATTACAAGAGTTGGAAGAAGAAAATGAGCGAATATAAAACAAGAGTATTATTGGTTGAGGATGAAGATGTAGCAAGAAAAACTCTTGCATTTTATTTAAATACTATATTTGATGAAGTTATAGTTGCAAATGATGGAGAAGAAGGCTATTCTATAATAAAAGAAAATATCCAAGTTAATAAAGAGTTCGATTTAGTATTAACTGACCTTAAAATGCCTAATAAAAATGGTATGGATATGATAGAAGAAATATTAAAACTTGTACCTTCTCAAAGGTTTATAATTGTAAGTGCCCATAAAAATGAAGAAGATCTTTTAAAATTAATTAATTTAAGGGTATTGGGATATTTTGTTAAACCTTTAAATATTGATAATATGATGGAAATGCTTCAAAAAGCTAAAAATGAAGTATTAGAAGACAAAAAAGATACTTCTAAAAATAGTGACTTAATAGAGTTAAATAAAACATATACATATAATCTATCTAACAATAAATTATATAACCAAGAAAATATTGTAAAACTTTCAAAAAAAGAATCTGATATTTTAGTAGTGTTAACAAAGAATTTAGGAGAGGTTGTTTCAGTTGAGACTTTTAAAGAAGAAGTTTGGGGTGATATTGAAACTAACGATTCTGCTTTTAGAACAGTAATGAAAAGATTAAAAGATAAAATTATAGAAGATGATTTTGTAATTTCTCATAAAGGTTATGGGTATATAATAGAAAAACCTTTTATAAAATAAAACTATATTTTCTATTAAAATAAAAAAAAGGCAAAGAGTTAGACTCTTTGCCTTTTTTTATAGTTCAGATTCGTAAACTGAAACTTTTTGTGCTTTACTTTTTGCTTTTTGTAAAAAGTAAAGAACGGCAAATATACCTATACCTATGGCATAAGATATATAATGAGATGGTAAATGTAAGAATGATTCTACTATTTTTGGTAAGAACATAAATGGAACGATTGATAGGAATATAAATCTTTCTATTATATTTGTTCTTGTTACAAAATATCCTTGTGTGAAACAAGAGAATGCAACCATACCAATAAACGCAGTAGTAAATATTACTAAAATTTCAACTGGATTAGTAATCCAAATCCATCCTTTTGGATCTGCTGGGTTCATCGCATCAACACCTGATATTAATAATAACTCTGGGTTGAAGAAGAACATAAATGGTAAAATCGCTGTTCTAATATCATATTTAAACCCTTGAATACCTGTTTTAATTGGATCTGCTTTTGCTAAACCAGCAGCAGCATAAGCGGCCAGACCAACAGGTGGGGTATCATCAGCTAAAATACCAAAGTAGAATACAAATAAGTGTGCAGCAATGGCTGGAATTAAGAATCCATTATCTTGTGCAAGAATTAAAATTACAGGTGCAGTTAATGATGCCATTACGATATAGTTAGCAGTTGTAGGTAATCCCATACCTAATACTAATGATACAAATGCTGCTAAGAATAGAATAATAAAGATATTTCCACCTGATAATGTTTCAATTACTTCTAATAATACTTGACCAAGACCTGTTAATGTAATAGATCCAACAACAATACCTGCTAAAGCAGTAGCAATTGCAATAGGAACCATATTTTTAGCACCACTAATCATACCTGCTAAAATATCTACAAATCCAGATAACCAAATCTCTTTTGTTAATTTCTCTTTTGCTAGGAAAGCTCTAAATGGATGTTGTACAACCATTAATAACATTAATAACATAATTGCATTAAACGCAGCACTTGCAGCACTTTCTCTTAATACCATTAGAGTATACATTAAGAAGAATATAGGAACTAAATAGTGAACACCTTGTGCAAATGTTTTCCATTTTGGAGGTAAGTCCTCATCATCCATACCTTTAAGACCTAATTTTAATGCTTCTAAATGAACAATATAAAATAGTGCAAAATAAGAAACAAAAGCAGGAATAAATGCAGCAACAATTACATCTGTATATGCCATACCTAAGAATTCAGCAATAATAAATGCAGCAGCACCCATAACAGGAGGCATTAATTGACCATTTGTAGAAGAGGCAACTTCAACTGCCCCTGCTTGTTCTGGCCTAAATCCAGCCTTCTTCATTAAAGGAATCGTAAATGTACCAGTAGTAACTGTATTAGCAATAGAAGAACCAGAGATAATACCAGTAAATCCTGATGCAACAACAGAAGCTTTTGCAGGACCACCTCTATATTTACCAAGCATAGCAAATGCTAAATTAATAAAGTACTCACCAGCACCTGCTTTATCTAATAAAGCACCAAAAAGTACAAAAAGGAAAACAAATCCAGCAGATACTCCAAGAGGAACACCAAAAATACCTTCAGTTGTTAAGAACATGTGTCCAGCAAGTTTATTTAATGAAGCACCTTTATGGATAATCATTTCAGGCATATAAGGACCTAAAACATCATAAGCTAAAAATATAATAGCAATTAAACTAAGAGCAAAACCAAGTACTCTTCTACCTGCTTCTAATAAGATTACAATAGCTAAAAGAGCAATAGAAATATCTACAAGTGTATAATCTCCCGGTCTTAATGATAAATCTTCATAAAAAACAGCAATATATGAAGCTGTTCCTAAACCAACTGCCGCAAATGTATATCCAAACCATCTAATTTTTTTAAGAAAATAAGGTTTTCTAAACATTGGGTAGATTAAAAATGCTAATACAATAGCAAATGATAAGTGTACAGATCTAGTAATAGTAGAATTAATTGGTTCTAATACGATATATAATTGAAATAGTGACCAGCTTAAAGCAATAACAGAAATTAACCAAAACTCATAGTGTTCTGAACCAAAGACTCTTTGTCCTTCAAGTTCATTAACTACGGCTTCGGTTTCATGTGCCTGCTCTTCTTCTAATTCACTAAGTTTATGAGGCTTCTCTTCATAAATAGCCATAGTAAATCCTTTAATAATTATATTATTGTCATACGTCATCCAAATTGTGTTTTAAATGGCGTATAAAAATTAGGTTTCAAGGGCCTAAGCCCTTGAGTAGAGAGGAATTATTTTAAAATTCCAGCTTCTTTGAAGTACTTTTTAGCACCTTCATGCATTGGAGCAGAAAGACCATCTAATAAAGATTCTTTTGTGATATTTGCGTAAGCAGGGTGTAATTTTTTGAAAGCATCGAAGTTTTCTAAGATAGCTTTAACAACAGTATAAACTGCTTTATCACTAACATCAGTACTTGAAACTAATACAGCTTTAACACCAAATGTAGGTGTACCTTCTGGGTTTCCTTTATAAATTCCACCTGGAACATCAGCTTGTGCAAAATATGGATTAGCTTTAACTAATGCATCAACTTTATCACCTTTTAAAGGTGTGATTTTTACATCAACAGAGTTTGAAGCATCTTTAATATTTGCAGTTGGGTGACCTACCATGTAGAAGTAACCATCAATTTTATTATCTCTTAATGCATCTGGCATTTCAGCTGCTTTTAAAGCACCTGCAAATTTTAAATCATCTTTAGACATACCAACAGCTTTAAATAATGCTAAAGCAGTAGCTTCATTTCCAGAACCTGGATTTCCTAAGTTGATTCTTTTACCTTTAAGATCCATAACACCATTGATATTTGCATCTTTTCTAGTAACTAATGTAAATAATTCAGGATAAATAGCCATAACTGATCTTAAGTTTTTAACTGGCTTTCCTTTGAATTTTTTTGTACCTTGTGCAGCTTGGTAAACAACATCAGATTGTGCAATACCAAAGTCTAATTCTCCATTTTTAATAGTATTAATATTATAAACAGAACCACCAGTTGATTCAACAGAACATCTGATCTTAGTTTCTTTTTTGTATTTATTAACTAATCTACAAACAGCACCACCTGTTGGATAGTAAGTTCCTGTAACACCACCAGTACCAATAGTAATAAACTCAGCAGCAAATGCTGGAATTGTAAGTGCTCCTAATAAAGCAGCCGTAGCAATTTTTCTCATTTTTTCTCCTTTAGTTTTTTATATAAATTAGATGTAACAAAGTACATAGAATAATTATATCAGATATAGATAAATAATCAAACTGTAGCCATTACAATTAATTACATAAAAATTGTATAAAAATTACAATTAATCATTAATTTAGCATATAAAAATTAAAACTATTCTTAAAAATGGCTACCAAAGTGTATAATAAGTGGGATATGTTACATTAAATGTTAAGAAAATTTATTCTAAAAAATATAAAAAATTTTAAAAATTTTTCAAAATAACACTTGACAAAGATACACTCAATAAGTTATAATTCTTTAGCAGTTTGAGAGAACGAGTGCTAAAAATTAAAAAATGGTAAAGAATTATGATTGATAAAAAAGAGTTTTTACTACAGTCTATCATTAGAGCATATATTGAACATTTAGAACCAATTGGATCTACACAACTTAAATCAATGTATGATATAACTTATTCGCCTGCAACAATTAGAGGATACTTTAAAAAATTAGGTGATGAGGGATTTTTAGCACAAGAGCATATTAGTAGTGGAAGAACTCCAACTACAGAAGCTTTAAAACAATATTGGAAAAGTAAGTTAAATTTTAAGATTTCTGAAATTAATTTAAAAGCTTTACAATATTATGCATCTCAAGTAGGAGTTACTGTATTTTTAAAAAAAGAAGACTCTGATTTACTGCAAAATATTATAAATGTTGAAGATAAATATATGATATTAGAGTTTACTTCATTTGCGATAAATGTAAAATATTCTAATGCACTTTATAGATTTTTAAAAGATATGATAAGTTTATCTTTAAAGGATATTTTAAAAATCTCAAAAGATGTAGGCGCGTATGAAGTTTATAATGCAATTATTTATACATTGCAAAACTCTAACTTTGAAGTTTTTAATTACAAAGAGTTTTTAAATTTAGCTTTAAGTTATAACTTTGATGAAATGACAATTGATAGTTTTTTAAAAGGTGAAATTTTAAATAAGGTAGAAGAAGGATTATATTTTGAAAATCTTTTACCTCAAGATTATATTGGTATTTGTCATACGTGTAGCATTGAAGGTAAAGATGTGAAAATGTTAGTAATTGGAGAACTTGCAAAAGATTATGAGTTCTTTTATAAAAAAATAATAAGCTTTTAATAATAGGAGAAGAAATTGAGTGAAGAAAAAAAAGACGAAGTTTTAAACGAAGAAATTGTTGAAGAGCAAGAGACTCAAGAAGCTTCTGAGGAAACAAAAGAAGTAAATGAAGAAAAAGAGTTAAGCCCTGAAGAAAAAATAGCTCAATTAGAAGCTAAATTAAAAGAATCAGAAGATAAGTATTTAAGAGTTCATGCAGATTTTGAAAATATCAAAAAAAGGCTAGAAAGAGAAAAATATGCAGCTATTGATTATGCAAGTGAAAAGTTTGCAAAAGACTTATTAGCTCCAATTGATACTTTAGAAATGGCTTTAGCTGCTGAGGAAGCATCAAAAGATATGCCAGCAGAAGAGTTACTTGGAAAGTTAAAAGAAGGTGTTGAATTAACAATCAAAAACTTCTATACAGCATTTGAAAAACATGATATTTCAGTAGTAGAAACAGATGGTGAGTTTGATCCAAACTTCCATGATGCAGTAATGCAAATTGATAGCCCTGATCATGAAGATGGACAAATAGTTCAACAGCTTCAAAAGGGTTATAAATTAAAAGAGAGATTATTAAGACCAGCAATGGTAAGCATCTGTAAAAAATAGATAAAAGTCCTCTTTTGGAATATTTCGGCGTTGGTCTGCAAAATTTAAGAGACTCACTTACTGAAAGTAAGCTCCTCCCTTGAATTTTTTGCCCGCCTTGAACTATCCTCAAAATAGAACTTTTATATTTTGAGGATTGACCGGAATGTCATAAAACTAATAGATTTTAAAATGTATATTTGAAAACAAAAATAAAAATTTGATAAGGAAAAAAAATGAGCAAAGTAATTGGAATTGACTTAGGTACAACAAACTCTTGTATGGCAGTTTATGAAAATGGAGAAGCAAAAGTTATCTCTAATAAAGAGGGTAAAAATACTACTCCATCAATCGTAGCATTCACTGATAAAGGTGAGGTTTTAGTTGGTGATCCAGCAAAAAGACAAGCTATTACAAATCCTGAAAAAACTATTTATTCTATTAAAAGAATTATGGGTCTTATGATGGATGAAGAAAATGCTAAAGAAGCACAATCAAAAGTTGGATACAAAATCGTTGATAGAAATGGTGCAGCAGCTGTTGAAATTGCTGATAAAGTATATACTCCACAAGAAATTTCTGCAAAAATTTTAGGAAAATTAAAAGCTGATGCAGAAGAGTATTTAGGAGCACCTGTAACTGATGCAGTTATTACAGTTCCTGCGTACTTCAATGATGCGCAAAGAAAAGCAACTCAAGAAGCTGGTACTATTGCTGGTTTAAACGTATTAAGAATTATCAATGAGCCAACAGCTGCTTCATTAGCTTATGGTTTAGATAAAAAAGGTGAAGAAAAAGTATTAGTATATGATTTAGGTGGTGGTACTTTTGATGTTACTGTATTAGAAATTGGTGATGGTACTTTTGAAGTATTATCAACTGATGGTAATGCTTTCTTAGGTGGAGATGACTTTGATAATGCGATTATTGATTGGTTAGCAAGTGAATTTGAAGCTGAAAATGGTTTTGATATTAAAAATGACAAAATGGCATTACAAAGATTAAAAGATGCAGCTGAAAATGCTAAAAAAGAGTTATCTTCTGCTGATTCAACAGAAATTAATTTACCATTTATCTCTATGGGTAATGCAGGACCAGTTCACTTAGTTAAATCTTTAACAAGAGCTAAATTTGAGTCTATGACTGAGCACTTAATCAATGAAACTTTAGATCATATCAAAGTAGCACTTGATGATGCTGGATTAGATAAAAATGAAATTGAAGAAGTAATTATGGTTGGTGGATCAACTAGATTACCAAAAGCTAATCAAGTAGTTAAAGAGTACTTTGGAAAAGATTTAAATAAAGGTGTTAACCCTGATGAAGTAGTTGCTGCTGGTGCTGCTGTTCAAGCTGGTGTATTAAAAGGTGATGTAAAAGATGTATTATTATTAGACGTAACACCATTATCTTTAGGTATTGAGACTTTAGGTGGAGTTATGACTAAGTTAATTGAAAAAGGTACAACTATCCCTGTTAAAAAATCTCAAGTATTCTCTACAGCAGAAGATAACCAACCAGCTGTATCTATTCACGTTGGTCAAGGTGAAAGAGAGTTCGCTAAAGATAACAAATCTTTAGGTATGTTCGAATTATCAGATATCCCAGCAGCTCCAAGAGGTGTTCCTCAAATTGAAGTAACATTTGATATTGATGCGAATGGTGTTTTAAATGTATCTGCTAAAGATAAAGGAACTGGTAAAGAAAATAAAATTACTATTTCTGGTTCATCTGGATTATCTGATGAAGAAATCGAAAAAATGGTAAATGAAGCAGAAGCAAATAAAGAAGCTGATGAAAAAAGAAAAGAAGTAATTGAGGTTAGAAACCAAGCTGATGCTTTACTTCACTCAACTAAGAAAACTTTAGAAGAGAATGAAAGTGCTGTTTCAGAAGAAGAGAAAAAGAAAATCATCGATGCAGCTGCTGAACTAGAAGAAGTTCTAAAAGATGAAAATGCAACAAAAGAGCAAATTGAAGAAAAAGTAAAAGCTTTAACTGAAGTTTCTCATAAGTTAGCAGAAGCTATGTATGCAAAAGAGCAACAAGCTCAAGGTGGTGCACAAGGTGCTCAACCAAACCAAAAAGCGAAGAAAGACGATGACGATGTTATCGATGCTGAAGTAGAGTAATCTCTACTTCATGCAAACCCTAATTTTTTTACTATTAGTCTTTTTAATAGTTATATTCTCAGTTTTATTATACTTCAAAAGTAAACACTCTCGTGTTGATAAACTAAATAAAGGTATCTGTCCAGATTGTGGAGCTACTACAAAAACTTTTTATGATGAAAATACAAAAACAACTTTTAAATCAGAAGCTATAAGTGCTAGAATGCTAAAAAGTGGAGGATGTTCAGGAGTAAATGATATAGAGTATAAATGTAAACAATGTGGATTAAAAGAGGTTTATTCTCAAGGCTAATAATAAATAAAAGTAGAAACTACTTTTATCTATTATTGATTAATTTTAAATTTTCTTCTTTTAAAATTAAAATACCTACTAAAATAAATACTATATTTTTAACTATATATTGTCCTATTATTGTAAAAGCATAAGGTGCTTGTGTAAAACTTAATTCAGGGAATATGAATAAAGGTAAAAATGTTAAAAACATGTGAATTAAAAATAATAATGTTATATATCTAGTATATATACCTAAAATAAAACCTATTCCTACTACAACTTCCCATGTTGCTAAAAGTTTAATTGAAATTTCACCAGGAATAGCTTCATTGAAAATCCAATTGATTGTGTTTATTGCTAATGTTTCTGCTGGACTTAATTCTGGAAAAAATTTTAATATTCCATACCATAAAAAGATTATTCCAAGTGAAATTCTTAAATAATTCACTATATTGTTCATACAAACTCCTACTATTAATTTTGATAATTATAATCAAATTATGCTAAAATATAGTGTTATTAATGACTGTTAACCTTTTATTTATATAATAATAAAACTCAAAAATATTAGAACTCTCAATGTTTGAGTATTAGGAGAATTATGAAGCTTATTATATTTACAATTTCTTTAATTTTATTTTTTTCAGGATGTTCTTCAAATAAACAAGAGCCAACTCCTACTTTGAAGAAGTCAACTTATGATTATATGCATGGTTTTTTTGATGATGATTTAGATGAAGCTTTAATTGTTTTTAAAAAAGCATGTGAGAAAGCTTCAAAGAATCATATTTTTGAGAATGTGTGTGAAAACTCTTTATATTATGAAAATGGTGAGGAGTTTTTTACAAAATATTTTACTCCAAGAATTTTGGTTTCAAATAAAGGTGACTTAGGTTTAATTACAGGTTATTATGAACCTTTACTCTATGGGAGCTTGAAAAAAACTCAAAGATATAAGTATCCAATTTATAAGACACCAAAAGATTTAGTCACATTAAAAGATAAGCAAAAGTATATGAATTTTAAGAGATTTAAATATAAAGCAAAAGTAAAAGATGGACTTCTATATCCTTATGATTCAAGAGAACAGATTGAGAAAAGAGAAGATTTAGAACCCATAGTTTATGTAGATAATAAAGTAGATTTATTTTTTTTACATATTCAAGGCTCAGGTAGAGTACAACTAGAAAATGGTGAGATTATAAATATTGGTTATGCAAATCAAAATGGAAGAAAATATGTAGCTATTGGTAAGACTATGCTTGAAAAAGGTTACTTAGAAAAAGAAAATATATCTTTACAAACAATAAAAAAGTTTTTAGATGAAAATCCAAATAAAATTGATGAGATTTTAAATACAAATCCTAGTTATATATTTTTTACAAAAAATGAACAAACAGCAACAGGGAGCTTAGGAGTACCTCTTCTAGCAAAAAGAAATATAGCAGTTGATAGAAGACATATTCCTTTAGGAATGCCAGTTTTTATTCAAACAAAAAATCCAAAGACGAAAGAACCTATAAATAAATTAGTTGTTGCAGCAGATACAGGTGGTGCTATAAAAGGTGAAGTTAGAGCTGATTTCTTTTTTGGTTATGGAAATAATGCCGAAGAGTTGGCAGGACTTATGAAGGAAAAAGGAAGACTTTTTATTTTAGTACCTAAGATATAGATGTTGTTCTTATGAACAACATCCATTTCCACAGCAGTTATCTCTTGCATCACTATAAAATGAGATAACAAAGTTATTATACATTTCTTGAACATCAAATTCGTGTTTTTTACAGAATTCTTCGTTCATTTGATTTTTCATTTCGATTGCTTTTAAAAGAGCTTCATCTTTAGATTGAAAAGTTAAATTATTTTGTAAATTACTTCTTTTAAAGCAACCACATTGATTGGCTACTATAATTTTGTACATTAATATAATCCTTAATATTTTTTAAATGAAATGAAACTTTATCAAAACTTTTCAAAGAAAAAGTTTATCTTTAAAATTACATTAACTAATTATACTTAATTAAAGCAGTTTAAGAAGTAAATCTTGATAATATTACATTACTAATTTATAAAAGGAAAAATATGCACATTACAAATGTAATTTCTCAATGGTTTGGCAAATTTGCGAAAACTCAATTCCCCTCACCTATTCAAAGTATTATTAATAGAGGGTATGTTAAGTTTTTAGGCTTAAATATGAGTGAATTTAAGCACCCAAAACATTATAAATCTTTAAATGCTTTATTTACAAGAGAGCTTGAGATACAAAGAGAAGTTAAGAGTGCTGCTAATGAGTTTATCTCACCAACTGATAGTTTAATAACACAGTGTGGAAAAATTCAAGGGGATTTAGCTTTACAGATAAAAGGAATGGAATACTCTTATGAGGATTTATTAACTTTTTATTGTAAAGATAATTTTGAAAGGTTAGAAAATGGAGATTTTATGAATTTTTATTTATCTCCAAAAGATTATCATAGATACCATTCTCCTTTTGATTTTGAGTTAAAAAAACTTATTCATGTTCCAGGTAAACTTTATCCTGTTAATTTAAAGTATTTAAATAAAGAACTAGAACTTTTTGTTCAAAATGAAAGAGTTATTATAGAGTGTGAAACAGACGGAAAAGTTTTCTATATGGTTTTTGTAGGTGCACTTAATGTTGGACAAATGGTATTTGAATTTGAACCAAGAGTAGAAACAAATATTGATACAGCTGAAATTAAAGTATATGAATATGAAAATATTAAAATAAGCAAAGCTGACTGTTTAGGTTACTTTAAAATGGGCTCTACAGTTGTTATGCTTTGGGAAAAAGATTTTGTTCAAATAGAAGAGCTTTTAGAGCAAAATATTAAATATACAGATAAAATTGCTACATTAAAATAAAAATAAATTTTATATTAATGTAAAAAAATTACGTTATAATTCCCTTAATTAAAAATAATTAGGGAAATTATGACTAACAGAATATTTTTTAAAGTAACATGGATGTTAATCCTCTTACTTCTTGCATATTTATTTTTTGTAGTTTTTTTCTTATCTCCTAAAATAAATACATACCTTGCAAATACTCAAAAAGAACAAATAAAAGAAAAATTTGAAAAAATTGTATCTACTATAAATTATAAATCTAAAAGCTTTAAAGATAAAGAAAAATTTATTTATGAAATTGATTTTTTACTAAAAAATATAAGTTTAGGTAAAAATGGCTATGTTTATATTTTTGATAAAACAGGAAAATTAATAGTTAATCCTTCTTCTGAATTAAATACAAAGAATGTAAAAGAAATAAAGTTAAAACAAGAAAATATTACTTTATATGATAAGGTTATGGAATCATATAAAAAAGAAAAAACATTTACATATAATTGGAATAGAGTATATGATCCTAATAATTTTACTTATGAAAAAGTTTCTTGGATAAGATATAATAAAACGTTGGATTACTATATAGTTTCATCAATTTATACAGAAGAATTTTCGATCTTTTTAGCAGGTATAAATTCACTTCTTTTAAATATTTCCTTATTACTTTTTTCAGTGTTAGCGATTATTGGGATTTTTATTACAATCAAAGTTATTAGTCCTTTAAATAAAATGTTAAATGAAGTTAAAGATGAAAAAACAAAAGAGTTTTATCTTAGTAAAAAAACAAATGATGAAATAGGTTTTCTTGCTAATCAATTTAATAGTATGATAAATCAAATTGAAAATAATAAGCAAAATTTAGAAGTTGAAGTTAAAGCTAAAACAAAAGAAATTCAAGAAAAGCTTTTTTATGATGAGTTAACTACTTTAGAAAATAGATATGCTCTTGAAGAGAATATTAAAAATGAAGATTTTGTTTCTTTGATTATTATAGATATTGATTCTTTTAATGATTTAAATGAGCTTTATGGATTCTCTTCTGGAAACCTTGTATTAATTGAAGTAGCAAAAAGGTTAAGAACTTTAGCTATCAAATATAATTCAACTGCTTATAGGATTTATGGAAATGAATTTGCGATTGTTAAAAATAATATGTTAGATACAAAAAAGTTCCAAGATTTAATGAGAGAGCTAAATAAGTTATTCAAGAATAAATCAATATATTTAGAAAATTTAAATATAGATATTTTTATAGATATTACCACTGGTATATCTTTAGGACAAGAAGAACCTCTAAAAACAGCTGGAATTGCACTAAAAAAAGCAAAATCAAGTAATCTTAAATCAGTTTCTTATTCAGATGAATTTGATACAAAAGAGTTAATAAAAAAAGCTATATATTGGAGAGATAAGATAAAAGATGCAATAGAAAAAGACAATATTGTACCTTTTTTTCAAGCTATTTGTAATGATAAAAAAGAAGTTGTTAAATATGAAACTTTAATGAGAATAAGAGATAAAAATGAAAAAGGAGAAGAAGAGTATATTCTTCCTTATAAATTTTTAGATGTGGCTATTAAGACAAAACAATATCCTTATTTAGCCTCTCAATTATTCAAAAAAACTTTTGAAGCTTTAAAAAATACAGATAAACAAATAAGTATAAATTTAAGTTTTAAAGATATTCAAGATAGAACTTTTGTAGAAATGTTAGATAATTATTTAAATCATATTGATAATGTTTATAAAAATAGATTAGTTTTTGAACTTTTAGAAAGTGATTTTATTTCAGACTATAAAATATTAAATGAATTTATAAAAAAATATAGAGCTCAAGGTATAAAAATAGCTATTGATGATTTTGGTACAGGATATTCAAATTTTGCTCATATTTTAGAAACAAGACCTGATTATATAAAGATTGATGGTTCTTTGATAAAAAGTATTAATGAAGATAAAAACTCTTATGAAATAGTAAAATCAATAGTAGAATTTTCAAAGGCATTAAATATAAAAGTTATAGCTGAATTTATACATAGTGAAGAGGTATTTAAAACTGTATTAGAAATGGGTGTAAATGAGTTTCAAGGGTACTATTTAGCTAAACCTAATATAAATATTGATTGATTTTAATAAAACACAAGCTTATTTATGTAAAATAAAAAATAAATTTATAACACTAAGGATTAAAAATGTCAACTATTACACAGCTAGGTTCACTTCCTTTAGCAGGAACAAAAAAAGGACAAATTTCTATTTCAAATGTAACTGAGCCTTATGGGAAAGATACAGCAGATATTGTAAGTATTGGTATTTCTTTAAATGGTCAAGATGTTCAGTGGAAATCACATATTCCTTATGAAAATTTAGATGAGGTTATTGAAATTTTACAAAAAGCAAGTGCAGATAAAAAAGCTTCAGAAGCTTAATTTATTAGACCTATTAAGCTTTATGCTTAATAGTAGGTCTTAATTCTTGTTGCCATAAGGCCATACCACCAAATAAATGAGCAGTATTTTTATACCCTTGTTCAATTAAGAAATTACCAATTGTTCTAGTTCTATTTGCATGGGCACAAATAAGTACAATGGTAGTATTTTTAGATGGGACAATTTTTTCTAAATCCTTCATCCACTCTTCAACATTATGGTTACCATATATATCAAAAAAAGTCATTTTATGGGCATTTTTTATAACACCTGTTCTTTCCCATTCATCTTCTCTTCTTACATCTATCATTACAACACTTGAATCATCTATCATTTTTTCTACAGTTTTAGGTTGTAAGTCAACTAATTCACTCATTTTAATTATCCCTTTAAATATAATAAAAAATTATAATAAAAAATATATATAATATAAGTTAAACAAATTAACAAACTCTTTATATTTATAATATATAATGTCATGATTATAATAATGATTTATTTAAAGGCTAGTTTTATGAAAAAAATATTAATTACATTTCTTTTTACAGTGGTTTCACTTTTTGCATTTGAAGAGTTAACTACAGATAATTTTCAATCTAAAATAAAAGGTAAAAATGTTATTATCGATTTTTATGCTGTATGGTGTCCTCCTTGTAAAGTATTAAATAAAAAACTACAAGAGTTTGATATAATAAAATCAGATAATATAAGTATTTATAAAGTAAACATAGATGAGCAATTATCTCTTGCAAAAAAATACAATATCACTAAACTTCCATCATTAGTATATTTTAAAGATGGAGAAGCTATACAAACAATAGTTGGAATACAATCAGCAGTTGAACTTCAAAAAAGTTCAAGAAAAATTTTCGAATTAGAATAGGAGTAATTTAAGTGTTTATAATCAGATCGATAATTTTATTAGCATTACTTTTTCAATCAGTTTTTTCAATTGAGAAAAGAGTCATTTTAGAACCACATCAAGCTTTTCAACCAAGCTTTAGTAAAACACAAGACGCAATTAATTTTAAGTTAGGTTTAGGACAAGACATTTATCTTTATGATGATAAATTAAAAGTTTTTATTACTAAGCCATCAAAGATAGAAATTACACAGGATTTAAATATCCCCGAAGCTGTTCCTTATGAAGAGTGGATGGTGCAATTTGATAACTTAGATATTAATATTCCCATTTCACTTTTAAAGTCAAAAATTGATTCAAATAACTATGAGATAGAAGTTAAGTTTCAAGGATGTTCAAAAGCTGGACTTTGTTATGCTCCAATGAGTGAAAAATATACTTTAGACTTAGTAGGATTTGGTGATACGAATAATTCTGTTGTAAAGACAGATGTTCAAAAAGAAAAAAGTGTTGAAACAAAAGAAGAAACACAAGCTTTAAATGAAACAGATGAAATAGCAAATTTACTTAAAGGTGGAAGCTTTTTTGTAATACTTGGATTCTTTTTCTTAGCAGGACTTGGACTATCTTTAACTCCTTGTATTTTCCCAATGATTCCTATTCTTTCATCTATTATTGTTAAAGCAGGAAATGAAAGTGAAATAACACCAGCAAGAGGCTTCTTCTTATCTTTTGTGTATGTAATTTCAATGGCATTAGCATATACAATTGCAGGAGTAGTAGCAGGAGTATTTGGTGCAAACTTACAAGTAGCACTTCAAAATCCGTATGTTTTAGTAGTATTTGCAGGTATATTTGTTGCACTTGCCTTTTCTATGTTTGGATATTTTAAATTGGAGTTACCTCAAAGTATTCAAAATAAAATCACAAAAACAACAGATGGAAAAGAAAAACAAGGTGTTGCAGGTATTGCGATTATGGGATTCTTATCAGCACTTATAGTAGGTCCTTGTGTTGCAGCGCCACTTGCTGGAGCTTTAGTATATATAGGACAAACAGGTGATGCTGTACTTGGTGGAGCAGTACTATTTGTAATGAGTATGGGTATGGGTGTACCTTTACTTTTAATTGGATTAGGTGCAGGAAAATACATGCCAAAACCAGGTGGTTGGATGGATTCTGTATCAAAAATATTTGGTATTGTAATGCTAGGTGTTGCAGTTTGGATGCTTGATAGAGTGTTAGATCCTATTTATGTTATGTGGTTATGGGCTTTATTATTATTAGCTACAGCAATTTATTTAAAAATATATCAACATATTTTAGCTCAATTGATTACAGTTGTGATTTTTATATATGGTGTTTCTTTAATGGTAGGTGCTTTAAGTGGTGCTACAAATCCTTTAAAACCTTACTCTATGTTTACATCTTCAAAAGGTGTAGTTTTACAGCAAAAAGCTTTAGATTTTAAATATGTAAAGAATTTAAAAGAGTTAGAAGATGCTATAAAAGCTTCTTCTAAACCTGTAATGTTAGACTTTTATGCTGATTGGTGTGTATCTTGTAAAGAGTTAGAAGCAATTACATTTAAAGATCCTGCGGTTATTGAAAAGCTAAAAGGCTTTACTTTATTAAAAGCTGATGTTACAAAAAATACAGATGATGATAAAGCTTTACAAGCTAAGTTTGGAGTAGTTGGTCCTCCTGCACTTATCTTTTGGGATGAAAACAACAAAGAAATCAAAGCTTCACAAATTGTAGGCTACAAAAATCCAAAGGATTTCTTAGAAATTGTAAATAAGAATTTCTAAGAAAAACCACTTTAAAACTAATATTTGTTATACTTCCTAAAAATTTATATAAAGGTTTTTAATGAACTTTAAAACTATTTTAGGAAGTGTAGACTTTCTTGAATCTCTTAGGGGAAAATCAGCTTCTTTTTTATTGAATACAAGTGTTACAAAAACTTGTGAAATACCTAATATTTCCCAAGCTGGAATTCCTGGAAGATTATACCTTACCCCTACACTTGATAGTGAGTTTTTATGTGTAAAAGAAGTTAGATCTTTAGAAAATATAGCTCAAACACCAAAAGGTGTACCAACTCCTGCACTTATTACAAGAGCTGTACATGAATTAAAACCTTTTTTAAATATAGAAATACTAAATTTAGGTTTAGAAGTAATTCCTAAATTAGACTATTTTAAAGTTCATAATTTTGATTTAAAACCAAGTGAAGCTATAAATAAAAATGCAAACATAAACGCTATGGATGTTTTCCAAAAAGGTGTTGAATTTGCTCAAAATCTAGAACTTCAAAGTGATTATGTGATTTTAGGTGAGTCAGTTCCAAGTGGAACTACAACAGCTTATGCAACAGCTAAAGCATTAGGATATAAAGCTGATGAACTATTTTCAAGCTCATTTAAAAATTCGCCAGATGATATAAGAGCAAAAACTATAGATGAAGCTATGGCTTTAATAAATGAAGAGGATGATGTTTTTGCTAGATTGTCAAAAGTATCTGATAATATGTTGATTTTTACAGCAGGGTTTATACTGGGGTCAACGGGAAGAGATGATTTAAAAGTAGTTCTTGCAGGTGGTACACAAATGGCAAGTGCTTTACTTATTGCTAATTCAATTGTTGAGGGCATGGGTGGAGTTGTTGATACTAAAAATATTGCTTTATGTACAACAAAATGGATAAAAGAAGATAAAAATTCAGATATAAAAGCTTTATTAGAGCAGTTAAACTTTTCTATAAATGCTTATGCAAGTGATTTTGACTTTAGTTTATCTTCACATCCTGCTTTAAAGCTTTATGATGAAGGTGAAGCAAAAGAGGGTGTTGGTTGTGGAGGTGCTCTTTGTTATGCTTCTATAAATGGAGTTGATAAACAAGCTCTAACAGATAAAATTGAAAGTTTCTTAGGATAAGATAGTGGAAGTATTTATTTCAACATTTTTAAAAATGTTTTTTATTATGACACCATTTTTTGTGTTGTCAGTATTTTTAACAGTAACAAATGAAGCAACAGTTAAAGAAAAAAAAGCTTTAGCTATAAAAGTTACTATCTCAGTTATTGTTATGAGTTTAGTTTTAGTTTTCTTTGGAAAACATATTTTTGAAGTATTTGGTATAACTTTAGATGCTTTTAGAATAGGTGCAGGGGCTTTACTATTTTTATCAGCTGTTGATTTAATCAAAGGAAATAAAGAGGGTAGTAAAAAAAGCGTTGATAATGTAAGTGATTTAGCAGTAGTACCTTTAGCTATTCCTATTACAATAGGCCCAGGTACTATTGGTATTTTACTTGTAATGGGTGCTACTTTTGATAATACTTCCTCTATGCTTATGGGAAGTCTTGCTTTAGTTTGTGCTGTTTTAATGATAGGTTTTATGCTTTATATGTCTACTTACATTGAAAAAGTAGTGGGAAAACAAGGTTTATTAGTAATCTCAAAAATCACAGGTTTATTTTTAGCTGCCTTATCAGCTCAGATTGTATTTACAGGTATTAAAAACTTTTTAGGATTATAATGAAAATATTTTACTTTGGTGGTCAAAAGTCAGGAAAAACTTCAAAAGCTAGTGCTAAAGCTTTAGAGTTATCAAAAGATAAAAAGCCATATTATGTGGCAACTTATGATAACTCATATAATGATGAGGCTATGGCTGAGCGAATTTCAAGACATATAGATGAGAGAAAAGATGACTTTTTATCTATTGAAGAGCCAAAGGATTTAATAAAAGTTGTAAAAGAGGGTAAAACTTACCTGATTGATTGTATGACAATGTTTATATTAAACAATATGGATGATGGAATAGACTCAATGAAAGAACAGTTGAATCAAATATTTGCACTTGATTGTAATGTAATTTTTATTTTAAATGATATTGGAAATGGTGTAATTCCTATGGAGAGATATAGTAGAGACTTTGTGGATATCTCAGGTCTTTTAGGACAATATTTAGCTCAAAAATGTGATGAGGTTTATGAGGTAAAATATAGCTTGGAGAAAAGACTAAAATGAAAACAGTTTTAAATGCCTTTTATTTTGCCCTTTCATATTTCTCAACTATTCCTGTTTTTGTAAAAAACATGGAAATAAACAACGAAACTTACAAATACACTTTAGCTCTTTTACCTTTAGTTGGAGCTATTATCTCAACACTTGTGATAGTTTTAAATCTAGGATTAAATGAGCTATTTAATCCTTTATATGCTTCTTTTATAAGTGCTGTTATATATCTTGCTTTATATGGTTTTTTACATCTTGAAGCAGTTTGTGATGTGGTTGATGCTTGGTTTGCTTCACATGGTGGAAAAGATGCTTATAAAATCATGAAAGAACCAACTATTGGAGCTATTGGGGCTTTATATACTTTTAGTTTTGTTTTACTAAAAGTTGCAGCTATTACGTATTTACTTTTTGAAGAGCAGTATGTTCTGTTTTTTATAATCTGTATGTTTTCAAGGCTGAATTTTATTTATCTACTTGGCTATTTTAAATTTGCTAAAGATAGTTTTTTATCTCTTGCCTTTCAAGATGCAGGAGTAGGAAAAGTTAAAATTTTTAGTCTTTTATATATAGTTTTTGCTCTGTTTCTTGGCTCTCATGTTTTAACCCTTTTATTTGTTTCACTATTTAGTTTTTATTTGATTTTAAAGAAGCTAGATAAGCAGTTTGGTTTTGTAAATGGGGATTGTTTAGGTTTTACTTTAGAGCATGTAGAACTAATCTTACTTAATGTGGTATTGGCTTTAGTAGTATGAATACTTTTGAGCATGGTGGTCAAGTAGAAGCTTTTGCCAAAGAGCTTGAGTGCGAAGTAAAAGATATAATAGACTTATCTTCAAATATCAACTTTATTAAACCAAATATCAATTTGGATTTTAACTCACTTGATATTTCAGCTTATCCAACTTATGATAGTTTATATGAGAAAATAGCTTTAAACTATAGTGTAAAGCCAAATCAAATTGAGCTTTTCAATGGTGGAAGTAGTGCTATTTTTACTTTGTTTAGGCATCTTGATTTAACACACTGTACTATTTATAGTCCTGCTTATTTAGAGTATAAAAAAGCTTCTATAAACTTTGGCTATGAACTTCGAACTATAAATAGATTTGAAAATGTTTTTTTACCTGTAAAAGAGGGAAGTTTAGTAGTTTTTGTAAATCCTTCAACTCCTGATGGAACTTATTATGATATTGATAAACTACTTGAGTATTGGATGAATAGGCATTGTACTATTTTGATTGATGAGAGTTTTTTAGATTTTTGTGATGGAAAATCAGCTACAAAATATATCAAAAAATACGACAAACTTTATATCTTAAAATCAATGACAAAGTTCTATTCAAGTGCAGGTATTAGAGTTGGAACTATTGTTTCAAATGAGCAAAATATAGATAGTTTAAGAAGGTTTGAACCAATGTGGAAACTATCTCAGTTTGATTCAAACTATTTACAAGCTGCTTTGGAAGATTACACTTTTAAAAGAATTGCAAAAGCTATAAATGTAAAGAATAGAATCCAATTAGAAAAGATACTTCAATCTTGTAATCTAATAGAGCATATCTATCAAAGTAGTGCAAACTATGTTCTTGTAAAACTTAAAAACATAACAGCAAAACAGTTTCAACAGAAACTAAAACCTTATAAAATCATGATAAGAGATTGTAGTAATTTTGATTTTTTAGATGGTACTTATGCAAGAATAGCTGTGAAGTCTTCACATAGTAATGAAGTGTTAAAAGAGGCACTAGATAAGATATGCTAATAGACAATAAGTTTTTAAAATACTTCTCTTTTATACTATCTTTTGTATTTATAGCTTATGTGATTTATATGATAATCACTTCATTTTTTATTGTTAAAAATCAGTTTATAGATATAAGTGATAGCACTTATGTAAATCAAGTAAGAGTTGATGATTATACAAAAAGATTAGCTTCATACTTAACAAAAGATTGTATCAAAGGTGATGAAAAGTGTGAAGTTCAAGCAATGCTTGATTTCACAACAGCAATACCATATAAAATAAATGAATCAGTTGCAAGAAGTGCAAAACAAGTTGTAAAACAAAACTTTGGTGACTGTGATGATAAATCAAATCTTTTAATCTCTCTTCTTAAAGTAAGTGGTTATGAAGCTTACTTTGTACTAGTCCCAAAACATATATTTGTAATAGTAAATCTAAAAGAAAAAATAGCAAATAAGAAAGCTTTATATGTAAATGATAAGAGATTTTATATCTTAGAAAGCACAGCAACAGGTTCTAAAATAGGCTTTAGATTGAAGTATAAGTTTGATGAAATAGAAGCGATAATAGATCCTTTTGAGAATAAAAAGTTAGTAATTGAAAAGTTGGAGTATGGATGATAGCAGTAATTCAAAGAGTTAGTTCTTCCCGTGTAACAGTTGAAGGAAAAGTGGTTGGAAAAATAGGGCAGGGTTTAAATATCTTACTTGGTGTAAAAAAAGGCGATAAACAAGAAGATATAAGTAAGCTTGTAAGTAAGATAGCAAACCTTAGAATCTTTTCTGATGATGAAGGAAAGATGAATTTATCTCTTTTAGATGTAAAAGGTGAAGCTTTGATTATCTCTCAATTTACTCTTGCAGGAAATGTGAAAAAAGGAAGACGACCTAGTTTTGATAGTAGTGAAAAACCTGATATTGCAAAAGCTATGTATGAACAGTTTGTAAAAGAATTTGAGTCTTTAGGAATTCACACTCAAATAGGAGAGTTCGGAGCTAATATGGATGTTGATATTCACAACGATGGCCCCGTAACTTTTATTTTAGATAGTAGTGAGTTAAATTAGATATTTACTCATCTACCATTTATGGAATAGTTTGAATCTCAATGATTAAACAGTCCCGTAGAAATCATTAAGAATATAGTAAACGAAGGATATAAATTTAAATAGGGAAACTTTTGGTAATTATATTTTATTTCATGTAAGGATGTAGTTTATTTTTACCAGTTTCTTTCGCTATATATAAAGCTTCATCTGCTTGTTTGTATAACTCATCTATTTCTAGGTTTTTAGTTGCTTTTTGAGTTGTGATACCTATTGATAGAGTTATTTTTTTATGTTGAGACATTTTATGCTCAATATTTAAATCAAATACTTCTTTACGTATTTGTTCTGCAATATTTATGGCACTGATTTGATTTTCTCTTTCTATAACAAATAAAGCAAACTCTTCCCCTCCCATTCTAAAGGCAATATCATTGGCCCTTTTTTGATGATTAAGTAATATTTTTGAAACTTCTTTTAAAACTATATCACCTTTTAAGTGTCCATAGTTATCGTTATATTTTTTAAAGTCGTCAATATCTATCATTATAAAAGATACATTTTGATTAGCATTTATAGCGTTTTGTATTTCTTGAGGAATTATTTCATTAAAATATCTTCTATTATAAAGTGAAGTTAATTGATCAATATTCGTAAGTTTTATAATATCTTCTGTAGATTTATCTAATTTTTTAGTAATACCTTTAACGTAAACAAAATAAGTACTTACTATAAAAAATCCTACTAAAAAAATCAAAGTACTTAGTTTAGTCTTTTCAGATAGAAGGTTTATCTTATCTTCTTGGGTATTTATAAGAACTATTATTTCTCCTACATTTCTTTTTTCTATATCATAAAGTTCCAACATACCTATTTCATAGTTTATTGATATGTTCTTTTGTATTTTAAATATATCTACATCTTTATCTATCAAGTTTTTTATATTATCATCAATATTTTCAATTGTTGAATTTATTATATAGTATTTTGCAGTTTCTGGATAGTTTTTTATTTGTTTATTTAGTTTACTTGTAAGTCTTATATTTTTTAGATTTATTAAATCTTTTTTTATGGCTACAAGTATTTGTGCATTAAGAATATTTGATAAATATTGAGTCATATAATCTACTTCTTCTCCTAATTCTAAAAAACCTACAAGCTTTCCTTTTATAAAATACGGAGTTACATAACGACTAGTTAGATTGTGAGCAATACCAAATTCAATTCCTACACTATCTTTTAAGGTATTTTGAGCTTTTTTTAGTGTAAATCTATCTATTTTATCAGAGTGTTTTTTATAATTATGAACTCTTAAAAATACTCTTGAATCTAAATCATGAAAATAAAAGTGCGTAATACCAAAAGATTTATTCAATCTTAAATAGGTGTCTTTTGTATAATCATAAAGAGCTTTTCTATTTTTTTGAAGATATAGTTCAGCAATTGTTTTATCATTTTTGATATTATGTAAGAGTTCTTTATAAATATTATTATTTTCATTTATTTTACTTTCATAGATTCTTTCAATATTTAGCAAAATATCTTTTGTCCGATTTTTTTGATAATTATTGTTTAATTTATCAAGTGAAAACAATGAAAAAGCACCAATTATTACAAAAGCTATAAAAAATGGAATAAATACTTTTATAAATAAATACTTATGACTTTTCATTATTTTCCTTAATATAAGAATTTATATTAAGTATATAGCAATAATAATTACATATAAATTATAAGGTTTTACTAGTATTAGAGAATTTAGGAAGATTTATTTCAAAAATAACACCATTTGTTAAATTTTTTGCACTTAAATTACCTTTGAAGTGCTTAGTTGCAATTTCATAAGATAAAAACAATCCTAATCCTGTTCCTTTTGATGAGTGTTTCGTCGTGAAATATATATCAAATATTTTAGGCAGAATATTCTCTTTTATTTTATCACCGTTATTTTCAATTAGAATTTTGATTGAATCTGCTTTTTCTTCTAATGATATTTTTATATATTTATCTTTATTAGTACTTTTTACTAAAGCATCTTTTGCATTATTTAAAATATTTAAAAGCAATTGTCTAAACTTGATATTATTACCTTCTATACGAAGTTCTTTATTATCATAATTTTTAATAAGTTTTATATTTTCATGTTTTAAAGTAGCGTCTATTAGGTTTGTTGTAAGATACATACATTTTGTAACATTGAAATAAATTAAATCATGTGAGTCATCTGTAAATAAAGTGAAATTTTCAATAACTTTTGATAAGTCTTGTGTATAATCAACAATTGTATCTAAATTTTGAATAAGCCTTTTATCTTCAAGTATATTTAATTGTTTTTCTATTTTCATACTACTTGCTAGGGTTGATATTACTGATAAAGGTTGTCTCCAATGATGAGCAATATTTTTTATTATTTCTCCCATTTGAGCAAGTCTAAAGTGATGTTTTAGCATATTTTCTTTTTTGCGATTTTCTTTTATTGCCTTTTCTATTTTATGGGCTAATACACTATTTAACTCTTGAAGTTCTTTTTCTTTTTCTTGTGTTAATTTTATAGATGGAATTACTATAAATATAGCTTCTAAAAATAGCGTAAATAAAGTACCAATTAAAATAAAGAGCTCTCTTTCTAAAAGGTTTTGAGTCATATCCTGACTCTCTTTTTCAAACTGATATACTGCATGATTTAGTTTAGGCAAAAGATTAAAAGAGTAATCATGTATTTTTTCTAAAGTCTCTTTTTGTTTATTTTTATAAAATTCTTTAAGCATGGATATATAAGTAGTTACTTTTTTATCTAAGTTATAAGGCTTTTTAAAATATATATTTTGGCTTTCTTTTGTATTTAGATTATTAGTGATGTATTTATGCTCTTTTTCCATAAGAGTAATTAATTCATAAAAATGTATTTTAAAATTTTTATTATTTGATTCATAAAATCTTTCTGCCATAAGTGCAGTTTTTTGAGAAAGCATTCTTTGTTTTCCACTAAGATTGATTATATTTGCATAAACTTTTTGTTCTTTGATTAAAGTACTCATAGTATAGTAGGCGAAGAAAGACCATGATGCTAGAGTTATGAATATAATAGTATATATGACTTTTATGTCAAATAAGTTTTTTATTTTCTGATACATTATAAAATCCTAAGATAGAAAAATATCATATAAGTGTTTTATAAATACTTAAATATGTTTTTATTTATTTGTGATAAAGTATGAGAAAATGACTCTAATTTAATTTTTACTATAATATCACAAAATATAAGTTCAGGAATAAAATGAAAAATATCTCTATCTTTGGAACTAGTTCAGATGCTGGTAAATCAACTATCACTTTCGTAATAGCAAAAATACTTCAAGACTTAGGTTATAGTGTTGCTCCTTTTAAAGCACAAAATGTATCTAATAACTCACATGTATGTGATGATGGTAGTGAAATAGCAATAGCTCAATACTTTCAATCAGAAGTTTTAGGGGTAGAGACATCTTATCACTTAAACCCAGTACTTTTAAAATCAGGTCGTGGAAGTTCTGCTTCACTTATAGTAGAAGGTCAAGTAGTTACAAACAAAGATGTAAGAGAATATTATAGAGATTTAGACTTATTAAAACCTGCAGTTAAGAGATGTTATGAGTACTTAGATGATAATTATGACATAGTAGTAAGTGAAGGTGCAGGAAGTCCAGTAGAGTTAAATCTAATGGATAAAGACTTATCAAATATCTTTATAGCAGATGAATACAATACAAAAATTATACTTGTAGCAGATATAGAAAAAGGTGGAGTGTTTGCTTCTATTTATGGAGTTTATCACTTATTACCAGAGAAACTAAGAAATAATGTAGTTGGAGTTATAGTAAATAAATTCAGAGGTGATTTAACACTTTTTGATGAAGGTATTAGAATTATTGAAGAAGAGTTTAAAATCCCTGTATTAGGAGTATTACCATATATTCCATTTAACTTAGGATTTGAAGACTCTGCAAGTCTAAAAAACTTCGTACAAAAGCCAAAAAAGAAAAAACTAGATATTGCTGTTATCTCATATCCTTTTATGAGTAACTATAATGATATAGAACCATTAATTGCTGATGATGAAGTATTTGTAGAGTTTGTAGATTATAATATATCTTTAGAGAAGTTTGATTTAGTAATTCTTCCTGGTTCAAAACTTGTAATCAAAGATTTAAAATGGCTAAAAGATATGGGGCTATTTGATCAAATAAAAAACTATGATGGATATATCTGTACTATTTGTGGCGGATATGAGATGATGTTTGAAACACTTAATGATAAGTATGCTTTAGAAAATAGCGAGCCTTTAGTAGAAGAGGGCTTTGGAAAAATACCATCAAATATTGTTTTTGAGAAAAAAAAGGTTTTAAAAAAGCAATCTTATGATTTATTTGATTGTAAGATATATGGTTTTGAGATACATCATGGGGTTTGTGATAAGTATCCATTATCTTATGAGTCTAATAAATTCAAAGGAACATTTGTTCATGGTATCTTTGATAATGATGAGTTTAGAACATCATATTTTAAAGCAATCAATAAGGACTATATAGGTTATAGTTTTAAAGAGTATAAGAAAAATACAGTTGATACTTTTATAGATGAGATGAGAAGTAGATTAGATGTGAAGAGGATAGAGCAGAGTGTTTTATAGTATTGCTTTAATAGCTTATGTTCTTGATTTAGTTTTTGGTGAGTTTGAAAAACTGAAGTTTATAAAACATCCAATTATTCTAATAGGAAATTATATCTCTTGGTTTCAAAAGAAGTTTTATAAAGACTCTATTTTAAGAGGTGCATTTCTTACAATATCAACAGTACTAGTGGTATTTGTAATTTCGTATGTTTTATCACTAATTGATAATATATTTGTTCAAGGTTTTCTAGCTTCTTTTACTCTAGCTTCAAAGATGTTATATGAGAGTGTAAAAGATATAGTTAGTTCCAATGACTTAGAAGTAAAAAAACAAAAGATTTCATATTTAGTAAGTCGAGATACAAGTGAGATGTCAAATAGTGATGTGAATAAAGCAGCAGTGGAAACTTATGGAGAGAACTTAAGTGATGGTGTAATAGCTCCTTTGTTTTATCTTATATGTTTTGGAATAGTGGGTGCTTTCATATATAAAGCTATTAATACACTTGATTCTATGGTAGGATATAGAAATAAAAAATATGAGAACTTTGGTAAAGTATCTGCAATATTAGATGATATAGTAAACTATATTCCCTCTCGAATTACAGCCGTGTTAATAGCAGTGTTTTTCTTATCAAAATCTGCACTTTTAGAGTTTAGAAAATATGGGGAAAAACATGATAGTTTAAATGCAGGACTTCCTATCTCAGCTATTGCTTTAGGTTTAGGTGTTAAACTTGGCGGTCCTACTTCTTATTTTGGGAAACTAAAAGAAAAACCATTTTTTGGTAGAGGTAGAGAAATTATAGAAAATTATGATGTGCTAAATGCATTATCAATTAAAAGAAAACTAGATATATTTATAATAATTGTATTAATTTTAGGAGTACTATGATGACTTATGAAGAGTGGTTTATCAAGCAAGGTAATCTTCATGCAAATGTGATGAAGAAACTAGGTGATAAATCTGTTGATGAGGTTATAGAGTATTTTAGATTTGACAATATGGTTAAGAATGAACCAGATTTTTGTCCTTTATACAAAGACAATAAAAAATGCCATGATTACGAAGATTTAAACTGCTATTTATGTGCCTGTCCAAACTTTAGATTTAAAATGGAAGGTTTTGAAGTAGTTGAGGGTAGAACACTTTTTTCAAAGTGTGGAATTAACTCAAAAGATGGAGCTCAGTATAAAGGTGATGATTATATTCACCAAAACTGTTCTGGCTGTATTGTGCCCCATAGGGCCAAATATATTAAAAATAAATTTTCAAGGGATTGGTTTGAAGTTATGAAAGATGTTAGAGAAGAATCTTAGTTCTTCTCTTTCATATTTATCACAAAGTGATTTTTTTCATCTTTATAGAAGTACTCTAACTTATAACCATGTAAATTAGCAATAGTTTTAACTATATAAAGTCCAAGACCAAAGCCATCACTTCTTTTTTCTTCTTGACAAAAAGCTTCTGTATAATACTCAAGTTCATGCTTTAAAGGTTCACCTTTTGAACTTACAATAATTTGTTCTTTTGAAGCATTTATAATAGCTTTTTTATTTGGTGAAAATTTTATTGCATTATCAATTAAATTTTTAAGAACTATTGAAAACATATAAATATCAACTTCAAATTTAAAATCTCTAATTTTTGAAGCAATATTTTCAGGGTTGATCATCATAATTTCTAATGTTTTATTATAGATATTGAAAAAAGATGTAAGCTCTTTATACACAACTCTATTTTGAGATGTGATTTTCTCAACAGTTGCTAACTCTTTGATAATGGCATCCATTCTTTTAAAAGCTTTTTGAAGATTATCTCTAGCTTTTTCATCTTCAAGAGTCTCAGCTATGAACATGGCTTTTGTAATAGGTGTTTTAAGTTCATGCATCATATTTCTCATAAATAAATCTTTTGATTTAGTTTGATTACTTATGATAGTTAAAGCTTCGTTAAAACTTTTTGCGATGGTTCCTATTTCATCATTGCTTACACTTTTTATTTTTACATCTTTTTTCCCATTTGAAAACTCTATAATTTGTTTATTTAAAAGCTTTAAAGGTAAAAGTTTTCTCTTTAAAGTTATGTATAAAAAAAGTAAAGTTACTAAAGATAAAATCATTGCAAGTATAATAATAGCAACACTATAATTATGGTTTCTAATATCTTTAAGCATAATATTATAACCATATTGTTGTACATAAATATAATAGTGTTCATTGTATTTATAAACTCTATATGTTCCTAAATAGTTTTGAGTAATAGTAAGCTCTTGGGCTTGCTTAATTATTTCAAGTTTTGCATCTCTTTCTTTTATAGGTTCAACTTTAAATTTTTCGAAAAGATTTTCAAGTGTTTCAACTGTAGGAAGGTTTTGAAAAGCACTCAAAAAGTTTTCTGCAATTAGTTCATATCTATTTTGTAGGGTTATTTCATGTCTTTGTTGATCAAATCTTATAAATAAAGCAAATGTAATCATAATGGCCACAAATGCTAATGAAAATATCATATTAATAAAAGCAGAAATAGAAATATTTTTTGTCATACTAGTTTATATCCAATACCTCTAACTGATTTGATATAAGTTTCACTATCATCTATTTTTGCTAGTTTTGTTCTTATTCTTGAAATAATTACATCGATATTTTTAAGAGATGAATCATCTTCAATATGATCACTTGCATAAATAAAATCTTCTCTTGATACAACACCACCATTTCTTTGAATAAGAAGCTTTAGGATGTCATATTCTGCTAAAGTTAAAGTTAAAGCATTATCTTTAAAATTGATTTGCATATCATCTTCTTTGATTTCAAATGTTGTATTAGCTTGCTTTATATCACTTTTAACTTCAGGTGTGTTTGTCTCAACTCTTTTTAGAATAGTTTTTATTCTAGCTTGAAGCTCTCTTGGGTTATATGGTTTTGGAAGATAATCATCAGCACCTCTTTCTAAGCCCATAACCTTATCTAAAATATCATCTCTTGCACTAGAAATAATAATAGGTATTTCACTTTTTTCTCTAATTTTAGGAATTAATTCTAAACCATCAATTTCAGGAAGAGTTAAATCTAAAATTAGAAGTTTATAGTCTTTATTAACACTTAACATTGATAGCCCTGTGTATGGGCTATCTGTGTTAGTAACTTCTATATCAAATGAGGCTAAGTAATCAGTAATGATTTGAGCTAATTCTAAATCATCTTCTATCATTAGTACTTTAATTATGACAAATCCTTTTTATTTAGTTACAAATAGAATTGTTTGACCATATCTATTTACATAAATTCTTTTGTGTTGTTTATTATACTTACTTAAAGCTTTTTCAACATCACTAAAATCTTTTATTTCAACATCTTCAATTTGAATTATAATATCTCCTGGTTGGAAACCAGTTTTTTCAGCTTTTGATTTTGGTTCAACATCTGAAATTAGAATACCTTGTGCACTTAATGGCAGTCTATATTGTTTTCTAATATTCATATCAATATTTTTAAGTCTTAATCCACCAAGAACTTTACTATTATTTGAAGAAATTTTTATTAAAGATTCTCTATTTCCTAAAACTATATCAAGTTTAATATTTTTCTTATTTCTTTCAAGTGAAATAGTTACTTTTTGTTGTGGTTTAAATGAAGCAACAACATTTTGTAAAGATGTTCTATCAGTTATTTTTTTGCCATTTATAGCATAAATTAAGTCACCTCTTTTAACTCCATATTTTTCAGCTGGAGTTCCAGTAGACACATCAAGAACTAAAGCACCTTTTTTATGATTATATACTTTTGACAAGTCTTTATCTAAGTCACCAATAGCAACACCTAAATAACCTCTAGTTACTTTCCCATCTGTTACAAGTTTTTTAACTACATCTTTTACCATGTTTACGGGAATAGCAAAACCAATTCCATTATTACCACCACTTTTTGATAAAATTGCAGTATTAATACCAATTAGCGCACCTCTTGAATCTATTAAAGCACCACCTGAATTACCTGGGTTTATAGAAGCGTCTGTTTGAATATAATTTTCATATCTGTTGATACCAACTTTATTTTTATTAAGTGCTGAGATAATACCTTGTGTTACAGTACTTCCTATACCAAAAGGATTACCCATAGCAAAAATTACATCACCAACTTTTAGTGAAGATGAATCACCTAGTTTCATAGCTTCAAGGTTTTTACCTTCAATTTTAATAACAGCTAAGTCACTATCTGCATCTCTTCCAATTAATTTTCCATTATATTCTGTTGTATCATCACCAATAGTTACTGTAATTTCTTCTGCATTTTCAATAACATGATTATTTGTTACAATATATCCATCTTTTGAAACAATTACACCAGACCCAAGCGATCGTTGAACTCTATTTTGTCTAAATTGATTACCAAACTGTTCTCCAAAAAATCTTTTGAAGAATGGGTCATTAAACATTTCAAGAGGTAAATTATTTACTCTTGTATTTACATGTCTTTTAGCAGAAATATTAACTACTGAATGCATAGAGTTTTCAATATTTTTATTAAATGATAATATTTCAGTAGTAGAATTAGGAACCACTCTTTGAGGGTTTTTATTCATCATTTCAAAGTCAATTGATTGTGCAAATAATTGACTTGCAATCATTGCTGAAGCGAATAAAAGTTTTTTCTTCACAATTCATCCTTTCGAATTTTGATAATATAATTGTAGAGTATGTTTGTAAACTATTTTTCAATAAATAGTTAATAAATGGTTAATAGTTAAAACTAAGGCAAAGCCCTAGTTTTAGTGTTTATAAGTCAGTTTTTAAAACTGCTCCAGAACTTGCATTTGTTACAAGTGCTCTGTATTGTCCTAACCAAGAAGAGTTAAGAGGTTTTTTAAGAGGAGTGAATTTTGCTTTTCTTTCTGCTATTTCTTCATCAGTTAAGTTTACAGATAAGATATATTGGTCAACATCAATATGAATTTCATCACCATCTTTTAGTAAACCAATCATACCACCCTCAGCAGCTTCAGGAGAAACGTGACCGATAGAAGCGCCTCTTGTAGCACCAGAGAATCTACCATCAGTAATTAATGCAACTTTATCTCCAAGTCCCATTCCCATAATAAGTGAAGTTGGAGCTAACATCTCTTGCATACCTGGACCACCTTTTGGCCCTTCATATCTAATAACAACTACATCACCAGCTTTAACCTTGCCTCCAACAATACCAGCAATAGCTTCTGGTTGTCCATCAAAACATACAGCTTTCCCAGTGAAAACTCTATCTCCTGTTATACCAGCAGTTTTGATAACAGCACCTTGTTCTGCAAGGTTTCCGTATAAAATAGCTAATCCACCAACTTCTGAGTATGGATTGTCAATAGTGTGAATAATATTTGTATCTTTAATTTCAGAGTCTTTGATTTTTTCTAAAGTTGAAATTCCACCAATAGTTGGATTGTCAATTAGAATATCATCACCTCTTTTTGACATCTCTTTCATTACAGCATTTACTCCACCAGCTGTATTAATATCTTCCATGTGTACAGTTGATAAAGATGGAGAGATTTTAGCAATATGAGAAACTCTTTTTGAAATAGAGTTAATATCTTCTAAGTTGAAATTTACACCTGCTTCTTTAGCAATAGCTAACATGTGTAAAACAGTATTTGAAGATCCACCCATTGCCATATCAACTGCAAAAGCATTTCTTACAGCATTTTCATTTAAAATATTTTTTAATTTGTACTCTTCTCTTGCTTTTTCATCTTTTGCTATTTCACAAATTCTTCTTGCTGCTTGTCTATATAACTCTTCTCTTTGAGGAGTAAGTGCTAAGATTGTTCCATTTCCTGGAAGAGCAATACCCATAGCTTCCATAAGAGTATTCATAGAGTTTGCAGTAAACATTCCTGAACAAGAACCACCACTTGGACAGGCATTACATTCGATATCTTTTAATTCTTCATCACTCATTTCACCTGATTCATGTTTTCCAACAGCTTCAAAAGCAGTAGCTAAATCAATAGGAGCTCCATCTTTTGTATGACCCTTTTGCATTGGTCCACCTGATACAAATACAGTAGGTACATCTACTCTTAAGGCACCCATAATCATACCTGGTACAATCTTATCACAGTTTGGAATAGCAATCATTGCATCAAGTTTATGTGCATTCATTACAGTTTCAATAGAGTTTGCTATTAGTTCTCTTGATGGAAGTGAAAATAACATACCATCATGTCCCATGGCAATACCATCATCAACTCCAATAGTGTTAAACTCAAATGGAACACAACCATTTGCTTTAATCTCTTCTTTTATAATTTCACCAACTTTATTTAAAAAGAAGTGACCAGGAATAAGTTCAATAAAAGAGTTTGCTACACCAATAAATGGTTTATCAAAATCTTCATCTTTTAATCCAGTAGCTCTTAATAAAGATCTATGTGGAGTTCTATCATATCCTTTTTTTATCTCATTACTTCTCAATTATAATCCTTTGAATTCTTCTTATATGTATAGCAGATATTATACATTTATTGATTTTCATTTTTTATTAAAACAGCTAAATTTTAAAAAATTTTGAAATTCTTTTCAAAAACCCTTGACAAAGAAAAAAAAATCTATTATAATTCCAGTCCAATTTAAGAAGAACGGTTCAAAAAACCGAAGAAAACTTAGATTTAAAAGTGCGAGTGTGGCGGAATAGGTAGACGCGTGGGACTTAAAATCCCATTCCGGTTTCGGAGTGTGAGTTCGATTCTCACCATTCGCACCACTTTTTTAGAATTGTAGAGAGTTGACTGAGTTGGTCGAAAGTACCGGTTTTGAAAACCGGCGAGGTTCACGCCTCCGGGGGTTCGAATCCCCCACTCTCTGCCACTTCTTTTTTAATCATGCAAAATCATCTAACTTTTATCATTGTTAATGATTTTCTGACAATTGGAGCTATAGCAAAGCTGGTAATGCCCCGGATTGCAAATCCGGTATGCGTTGGTTCGAGTCCGACTAGCTCCTCCATTTTATCTTTTAAACTTACCTGATTAATTCAAGATATTTAAACTTTATTCCTAATGTTAATATTTCATTATTTGTTTTTACAAATTGCACAGGAAGTTCTTTGTTCATATCAAACATATTTTTATTTATTGGATATTTAAGGCCTATTGTACCTTTTGTTGATTCTATTATGATATCTTTGTACTTTTTTAATATTGCACAGTTTTTTACTTTTACTTTATGATTTGTAAGTTCACTTATATTTAAATCTATTTGATTCTCAAACTTTTTAAACTGATTTATATACTCTTTTAGAGATAACTTATATTTATTTTTAATAAGTTTTGATTTTTCTTTTATTAATTCAAGCTCTAAAAATAAAAATATAGGATTTTTTTCTTGGCTAAATTGATAAGTGTTTTTTCTATGGATTCTTCTTAAATACTTTAAAAGTTCTTTTTCATCAAAGTTTTGATCATTTTTTATTTTTTCAAGTTCTTTGTTGATATCTATAAAATCAATTATCTTTTTATTTTTTTTGTATATGGCATATTTTTTGTTTTCTTTCACAAAAAAAACATCATTTCTAAAATGTTTTATAAACTCTTTTTTTGCTATTTGTATTTTCCCTTGAGTATCTATGACAAAATACTTTTCATCTTCATTGATAAGTGCATATCCACTATTAAAAATACCATAGTTTTTAAATTTAGGCTTTATTATCTCTTCGCCATTTTTATTTATGTATCCCCATAATTTTTCTTTTTTGCTAAAAACGGGTTTTTCATTTAGAATGCTTAAATTTACAATATAATCATATTCTTTACTTTTGATAATAGGTTTTTCTCTTTTTTTATCAATTTTAATATATTTAAATTTCTTCTTTTTTGTTACTTCTATAAAATTATCTTGATTTAAAGTATTACATAAAGCTTTATTTGAATAAATATCATTTGTTTCCAAATCAATAATAGTACACAAATAATTTTTATAGTTTTGAGTACTCTTTGTTTTTTCTTTTTGAATCTGAGCTAATACACCTTTTGTTAATATATGATGATATTTACATTTATATATCAATTTTAATTGACCATTTTGATATATACCATCTTTATGAATAAGTCCATATTTACCTTTACTATTAATTACTTCAAGGTAGGGTTCATTTATAAAAAAGGGTAATTTTTTATTTTCATAAAAGTTATATATGAATTTATCTTCTTTATAGTAAAGATATCTTACTTCAAGATTCTTTTCAAAATTCCAAAATATCTTAATATTAGACTTTTTAGTTAAACTAACAAGTATTTTTTCATTGTATTTTGGAATTAATTCTATTCTTCTAGTAAGTTTTTTTGTTAATATTTCATCTTTTAAAATATCTTCAAGAGATAGTTTGATGATTTTTGCTTTTCTTGGTTTTTCTAGTTCTAAAAGATAAGGTTTTCTTTTATTTGTATTATTTACATAAAAAGCTTTTAGGGCTTTTACTTCATTTTGTGATAAACAAAGATTACTTTGCCATTTTCTTGCATCTTGAGAAAGTTCAAGTATATAAAATGTATAATTTTTTTCTAACAAATTCTTATAGTCTTCTTTTAAAAACTTTTGTAATATTATATATTTCTTTATTAATTTTTTGATATTCATTTAAATTCTATGTTAAATACAGCACCTGTGTATTCTTTTCCTTTATATTCATATTTTTCATTTAAAACTTCTATTTTAGCTTTATGATTCTTAGAAATAATATCATTGGCTAAAGATAAACCTATTCCTGTTCCAACACTTTGATGTTTTGTCGTGAAGTAAGGTTCAAATATTCTTGAAATAATATCTTTTGAGATACCACCTCCATTATCTTTTATTGTAATAATAAGTTTTGAATCAATCTTTTTTGTAGATATAAATATTAGTTTATCTTCTGTATCATTTAAGTTTTCTTTTAAAGCGTCTTTTGCATTATTTATAATATTTACAAAAGCTTGTACTAATTGATTTTCATATCCTGGAATAGAAATATCATCTTCAATGTTTTTAATCAAAGTAATATAGTTGTTTTTTAAACTAGGTGTTACTAATGAAATAGTTTTATTTATTGCTTTTATTAAACTCAAATCTTCTTTTGGTTCAGCATCTTTAATAAATGTTCTAAAATCATCAATTGTTTGGGATAAATATTTAGTTTGAGAAACAATTGTATTTGAACTCTCTTTTATATCTGAATCTTCTAATATCCCACACTCTTTTTTTACAACTAAAGCACTTGCTACTGTTGAAATTATTGTTAGGGGTTGTCTCCATTGATGTGAAATATTACCAATCATTTCACCCATTGATATTAATTTTGATTGGGTTTCAATAAGTTTTTGTTTACTAATATCTTTCATATTAATTAAGAAACGTTTTTTATCAGGCATTAAAGTTATACTCATACTTACAGTTATTTGTTCAAGGTTTTTTGTTATACATCTTTTTTCTATGTTTTCTACTTGTCCTTGGTTTAAAACTATATTTAGTATTTCTTTCATCTTTTCGATTTCATCTTCTACAATTAAATCATAATATGATTTTTCTACTAAATCCTCATTTTTATAACCTGTAATTTTTAAAAATGATTTATTAAATTTTATTAAATCTGCATTTTTATCTAAAATAGCAATTGGATCCATTGAGTTTTCAAAGATGGCTTTAAATTCTTCTTTTTGTTCTTCTATTCTTTTTTCAATCTTTTTTTGTGTTGTTAAGTCTGTTTGAAAACCAATAAATCTAATAGGTTTACCATCTTTATCAAAAATAGCTTTTCCCCTATCATAAATCCATAACCATCTTCCGTCTTTATGTTTAATTCTATGTATATTTTCATAAAATTTAGTTTTATTTTCAAGGTGCTCTTTTATATCTATAAGTGCTTGTTCTTTATCTTCTGGATGAACTCTGATTTCCCATTCTTTTATTGAGTTTTTAATCTCATGTTCTTTATAGCCAAACATATTTTTCCAGGTAGGTGAATAATATATATAATCTGTCTTTAGATCCCAATCCCAAAGACCATCTTTTGTACTATTCATAGCTAGTTCAAATCTTTGATTAAGTTCGTTTAGTTCTTTGTTTGTTTTTAGTAGTTTTTTTGTTAATAAATCTCTTTGTTTTAATAAATAAAATAAAAATATAATACCAATAATAAATAAAATAGTGGAAATTAAAAATATAGTGATTAGATTTTCTTCGTTTTCTTTAATTTGTTTGATTTGTATCTGAACTTGTTCTTCTAATCTTTGATTAAATTCTTTAATACTTTGAGATGGTAATTGTTTGTGAATAATTGAAAACAGTAATTTCTTATTTTTGTATTTTATCGGGTATGAATGAACCACAACTTTTATTATTTTACCAGAAGCTAATTTATGATTAAAAATAAAAAAATTTCTATTTTCAATTTTAGCTAAGTGCATTTCTTTTGAAATTTGTTCTTTTGTAAAAGTATTTATATCTTTTATATTCATTTTTTTTAATTTATTTATTGAGTAGCCATATAAATTGCTTGCAGCCTTATTTGCTTTTACTATTTTCCCATTTTTAGGATCAATTAAAAGCATTACGTCTGAATTAGTTTCAAATGTATTTAAAAGCTCTTTAGTAGCGCCATTAAGTGTAAAAAAAGGTAATAAAAATAATAGTAAAAATTTATTCATAATATGCTCTTTTATATAGTATTATTAATTCTAGTTAAAACTATATAAAATAAGTATTAAATTAAAAAATTAGATATTTAATTTGTAACCAACCCCAGAAATATTTGAAATTGAGTCTTTCCCTATTTTTTTTCGTAGTTTATTTAATAAATTTTTTAAAGCTGAATCAGTAGTTTCATAGGAATCTTCCCAAATATTATTTTTAAGTTCTTCATGAGATATGACTCTAGCATTATTTTTTATAAAATAATCAAGCAAAGCTACCTCTTTTGACGTAAGATTAATTTCTTGTTTATTAGAGTCTTCTAGTTTCTTATTTAAGACATTGTATTGAATCTTATTTTGAAAATTTATAATAAACATTGCATTTTCATAAATATCTTCTGCACATTTTAATAAAGCTTGATTCAAAGTTTCAAAATTAACAGGTTTTGTTAGATAATCAATAAGTTTAAGTTTTGTAGCTTTTAAAAGGTAGTTTGTTTCAGTATATGCACTTAATAAAATCACTGGGATTTTTTTATTGATTTTTCTTATTTCTTCTACAAAATCTAAACCATTTTGCTTAGGTAAATTTATATCAGAGATAATAATATCTATTCTTTGTTTTTCCAATATTTCTTTTGCATTTTCAACACTTCCTGTATCAAAAACATTTTTACATAATAAAAGAAGAACTTTCTTTATATTTAATCTTATGTTTTCTTCATCCTCAATGTAAAGAACATTTAGATTCTTTAAAATATTGTTAAATTTTTTAATATTATCTTCACTCATTATTTACCTTATTTCGCTTCTTAGACTAATTATAACTTTAATAAATTAAATTTAAAATTATTTAAATATGTAATATTTATAAAAAAAATGGAAAAAAAAGTTATAATATATGATATATAAGTTAATGTTTAATATGTAATTAAACATAATATGTTTAAAATAATAAAAAAAATTACTAAGGCTATATCATGAGAGTTTCTAAAATATTAAAATATTCATTTTTATCTATTATTGCTAGTACAACATTACTTAATGCCTATACATTAAAGCAAAGTGTTGAAAAAGTCTTAGATAAAAATCCAGAGATAATTGCAGAAAAGAAAAATCAAGAAGCATTTAAAAAATATGTTGATGAAAGAAGAGGTAATTATTACCCTCGAATTGATATTGATGGTAGAATTGAAAAAGTAAATACAGATAAAAATTATAATCAACCAAATCCTAATAATAATGAAGATGGTTCAGATCAAGAAGATGGTTATAACTTTGGTATTGCTTTAAATCAAATGCTTTATGATGGAGATTTAACTCCAAGTAGAGTAAGAGAAGCCAAGCATAATGATATCGCAAATAAATATAGGACAAATAGAAACATAAGCAATATAGTATTAGAAACAATTAATGCATATACTGGATATGTTCAATATAATGAATTTCTAAAACTAACAAAAGGTATGATAACTACAAATGAAGATAATTTAGAAATAGCTAAACAAAAAGAAGAAATAAGTGGTGAAGTACTAGAAACTTATCAAGTAGATTCAAAACTTAGTTTTGTAAAAGAAAAATATATTGAAGAGCAAGATTTAAAATCCTCAAAAATTAGTACTTTTAAAAGATATATCGGTGAAAAACCTACAGGTAATGAGTGTAGACCTTTTATCAATGAAACTATTGTTAATAAACTTTTACAAGAAATAGTAGAGCAAGCAGTTTTAAATAACTATGAAATTTTAGAACAAATTGAAAGAGTAAAAGCTCAAAGAGAAAAAATTGCACAAGCAGATGCAACTTTTTTACCAAACTTAAGTCTTGAATTAAAGGCTATTACAGATAATGATTTAAGCTTAAATGAAGAAGGAAAAGAAAATCAAGTTTTCGGTAGAATAAATTTGGCATGGAATATTTATAATGGTGGTTCTGATTATGCTATATCTAAACAAGAAGAACTTTTTTTAGCGGAGCAAAAACAAAGATTAGATGCTATTACAAAAAAAGTAGTTGAATCTGTAAAAGTTACTTATCAAAGATATAAAAAGAATAAAGATAGAATAAATGTTCTTAAAAAATATGTAGTTGCTAATGAAAATATTGTTGAAGTATATAAAAGTGAATTTGAAGCAGGAACAAGAACTTTTGTAGATATTTTAGATGCCCAAACAGTATTATATGAGGCAAAAAAAAGTTTAGTAATTAGAGAGTATGAATTATATTCAAATTATTATGATTTACTAAATAGTTTATCTATTTTAATTCCGACTGTTTTAGATTCAAATATAGCACAATGTGCAAAAACAAATATAAAACAAGATGTTCAAAAAAATAATACTACAAAAAACAATTTAAATGTTTCAGAAGAGTTAACAGCTTTATTAGGCGATGAAGAAGCAAAAAATAGTCTTGAAAATAAAGAAGAAGATGTAGTAGTTAATGAAAGTACAGATGATTTAACAGAAGAACTTTTAGAAGTAACTGATACAGTAGAAGTAAGAGAAGATAGTAGTATATCAGAGCTTCTTAATTCATCAGAAAAAACATATACTATTAATATTACAACAACAAAAGGTTTAAATGCTGCAAAAAACTATGTACAATCAAATGGTTTAGATAGTTCAAAAGCTTATACTTATGAATTTGGACCTAGTATGAAAAGTGCAAAGGTAATTTATGGTATATTTGATTCTGTAAAAGAAGCAAAAGCTGCATTATCTTCTTTACCTAAATCAGTTTTAAAAGGTAATCCATATATAGATAATGTTAGTAAACATCAAAAACTATATAAAAAGTATCATTAATTATTTAAAAGGTGAACATGGAAAATCATGATTCAAATGAAATCAGAACGGAAACCTTATCAAACTTAAAAGACAGACGGAAAGTAGATGACTTACTAGGTTGTCTACTTTTTTTATCAAAATATCATAAAAGAGAAACATCAGAAGCCTCTTTAACTTATGGCTTGCCTATACATAAAACTTCTATGAATATCTCTATGTTTCATCAAGCTGCAAAGAGAATAGGTCTAGTTCCTAAAACTGTAAAAAGAGAAAATATATCTGATATAACAAAACTAGCTTTACCTTCTGTTTTAATTCTTAATAAAAATAGGGCGTGTGTTTTACTTGATTATGATTTAGAAGAACAAATTGCTAATGTTATTGTACCTGGTTTAAGTTCAGGTGAGACTCAAATAACAATAGAAAAACTAGAATCAGAATTTACAGGTGATGTTTTAATCATTAAACCAGAGTACAATTTTAATAATAGAATAGAAAAAGAAGTAATTGTAGATAGTCCTAAAGAATGGTTTTGGGGTACTATGTTTAGAAATAAAGGTATTTATAAACAAGTAGTTTTAGTATCTTTATTTATTAATATTTTTATTTTAGCAACACCTTTATTTACAATGAATGTTTATGATAGAGTTTTACCAAATAATGCAATAGAAACATTGTGGGCTTTATTCATAGGAATATCGCTTGTAATGATTTTTGATTTATTATTAAAAGTATTACGTTCTCATTTTTTAGGTATAGCAAGTAAACGTGCTGATACGGTTATGTCAAATAAGATATTTAATCATTTAATGAATATAAAAATGGATGCAAAACCTTCTTCAACTGGTCAATTTGTAAGTAGATTACAATCCTTTGAAAGTGTTAGAGAATTTTTTACAAGTGCTACAATTGCAGCTATTGTTGACTTACCTTTTGTTATAATTTTTATTTTAGTAATTGTTTTTATTGCAGGACCTTTAGCTTATATAACAGTAGCAACAGTACTAATATCTATAACTCTTTCTTGGTATTTACAAAGACCCTTAAAAGCTTTAATTGAGAAATCTGTAAAAGAAGAACAAATTAAACAAACTACTTTAATAGAAGCAGTTGCAGGTTTAGAAATAATAAAAAGTGTAAAAGCTCAAAATAGAATGAAAACACACTGGGATCAATCTATTAACAAAACAGTGCATTATTCTGATAAAGGTCATTTTTTATCTCAAAGTATTACTTACTTTACAGCTTTTTTATCTCAGTTTTCAAATATTGCTATTGTTGCAGGTGGAGTTTATTTAGCACAAGATGGAAAGATTACAATGGGTGCAATTATTGCAGCAATGATTTTAAATGGTAGAGTAATTGCCCCAGTTTCTCAACTTGTAGGTATGATTATTAAGTTTGATAAAACAATGCTTTCTTTAAATAATCTTGATGAAATTATGAATATGCCTGTGGAAAAAGAGAATAAATCTTATATTAGTAGACCTAATTTAAGAGGAGATATAACATTAAAAGATGTTGAATTTGCATATAAAGATCAAAATCATCAAACTTTAAAAAACATCAATCTTACAATTAAAGAGGGTGAAAAAGTCGCAATTTTAGGAAAAATTGGTTCAGGAAAATCAACTTTATTAAAACTAATTATGAATTTATATGAACCTAAAAAAGGATCAGTATTAATTGATGGTTTAGATACTAGACAAGTAGATCCTACTGATTTAAGACATGCAATAGGATGTGTTCCTCAAGAACCATTTCTATTTATGGGAACAATAAAAGATAATTTAACAATAGGGGAACAATATGTTTCAGATGAAGAATTATTAAGAGTTTCGAAAATTGCAGGTTTAGATGAATTCCTAGGAAAACATGAAGCAGGTTATGATTTACTTGTTGGAGAGAGAGGAGAAGGCTTAAGTGGAGGTGAGAGACAATCTGTAACTTTAGCTAGAGCTTTAATCTCAGATCCTAGTATTATTATGCTAGATGAACCAACGAACTCAATGGATAGACAAACAGAAAAAGCATTTATTAAAAGGCTTAAAACAATTATTGAAGATAAAACTTTAATAGTTGTGACTCATAAAACATCTTTATTAGAATTAGTAGATAGAGTGATAATCGTTGAAAATGGACAAATAGTAGTTGATGGGCCAAAAGAAGAAGTTTTTACTACAAAAGCGAGTAATTAATGAAAGAAAATGATTTAAACAATAATAAACCTAAAAATGAAAATTTAGAACATTTAACAATTCTTGGTAATGATAAACCAGAAACTTCATCTATTTATGATTCAAGTATAAAAGAAAATAAAAATTATGAAAAAGAGTTTGAGGATGTAAGACCGAAAAAAAAGAAAAAAGGTTTTTTTTCTAGTATTAAAAAATTATATGGCTTTGATAATGAAGATGAAGATTTAGAGTTTGTTTATTCTACATACTCTTTTGCTAATGAAAAACCTTCTTTACGATCAAATGTAATTGCTTTTACAATTATTGGTATCTTTACAATATTTTTAATATGGGCTTCTTTAGCCCAAATTGACGAACTAGCAAGGGGTAAAGGAAAAGTAATCCCTACAGATAAAATTCAAACAGTTCAATCTTTGGATGGTGGTATCATTTCTGAAATTTTAGTAAAAGAAGGACAAAGAGTAAAACAAAATGATCCTTTAATGAAAATTGATACAACAAGGTTTCAAGCTTCTCTTGAAGAAAGTAAACAAGAATATTTATCTTTATTAGCTTTAAAAGCAAGGTTAGAAATTGAGTCTCAATTAGATTTAGATAAAAAAATTCCTGAATTAAAATTTGATGAAAAAGTTTTAAATGATCCGTCAAGATATGATAAGACTGAGAAATTACTTTTAGAAAATAGAGTTAATGAGTTAAAATCATCGATTAGAGTTTTAGAAAATCAAGTAAATCAAAAAATACAAGAACAACTAGAAATACAAAGTACTATTAGAAAATTAACTAAAAGTTTAGAGTTTATTGAACAACAAAGAAAAACTATTAAAAAACTTGTAGCAAGAGGCGTTAAATCAAGGTTTGATTTACTAGATATTGAAAAAGAATATAATCAAACAAAAGGTGATTTAGAAACAGCAAAATTATCAATTTCAAGATCAAGATATGCTATTTCTGAAGCAAGAAATAGAATTTTAGAAAAAATTGATACTTTTAAAGCTGCTTCTTCAAAAGGTTTACAAGAGGTTATAAGTAAAGTAAATAGATTTGAAGCAAAACTAGTTGGAGATAAAGATAAGGTTGAAAAAACAATAATATCTTCACCTGTAGATGGTATTATAAAACAATTAAATTTAAACACAATAGGTGGAGTAATTCAATCTGGTATGGATTTAGTTGAAATTGTACCTTTAAGTGATGCTTTAGTTGTTGAAGCAAAAATTGATCCTAAAGATATAGCATTTATAAACCCTAGTCAAAAGGCAATCATAAAGATTACAGCTTATGACTTTTCAATTTATGGTGGACTGGAAGGTAAAATTGTAGAAATATCAGCTGATACTATTCAAGATAAAGACTCAAAAGATGATAAAAGTTACTATAGAGTATTAGTAAAAACTGATAAAAACTATTTAGAAAGAAAAGGTAAGAAATTACCTATTATCCCCGGAATGGTAGCTTCTGTTGATATTATAACAGGAAAGAAAACTATTCTGGACTTTATTTTAAAACCTATTTTAAAAGTTAAACAAGACTCACTTCATGAGAGATAATTTTATCTCTCATTTATTAAAACATTAAAAAATAGCAAAAAAAACTTTTTAGAGACTTTTTTTATATAGTATATATAATATGAATATATTATAAAAGGGTCTAAGATGAATTATGACTTATATTTAGAAGACATTTTAATTTCTGATGAGAATACTGAAAACATTAATACTGAGTGGATTCAAGAGAATACTCAAACTGTAGATAGTAATACATATAATGTTTATCAAGGAACAGGACAAAACTCATTAGTTAAATTATATATTAATGAAGAAATAATAGTTGATTTATAAGATTTTGAAGAAATAAAGAAGGATTGAAAATGAAACTTACAATAAAAACTGGAACACAATTAAAAGAGATAGATTTAAATAAAGATTTATCTTTTAATGTCAATAAAGGCGAACAATACGTATTTTCTAATGGATTTACTAATTATGTATTAAACTTTAAAGATGATCAAGAATCAATTATTTTAGTATTTAATATTAGTGGTAAAAATATTCAAGTTGAACTAAATGGTATTGTTCCATTATTACAAAATAATACTAATACAGATAATCCTACATCTATTATTATTAATAAAAATGTTGATAATAATAAAATTGAAGAAGCATTAGAAGAATCAGCATTTAATGGAAGTGAAATCTTAGATAAATTAGAACAATTAGCTTCTTTAGGTGTAAATACTGAACCTTCTGATAATTTAGCATTAATTTCTGATTTTCAAACATTAATTGGAGCACTTGATGCAGCAGCTGCTGGTCCAGAAGCAGGGGAGCCTACATCAGACGGTTCTACATTTAATTCAATTCTTAATCCTACAGATGATTCTTTACCTGGAATTGCTGAAACTGATAGATGGGAAAACTTATCAGAATCTATTTCTTCTACAGCTGTTTCTACTGCTGAGGATGTTTTTATTCCTGAAGTTTCAGTTTCAGATGTTACAGTTAATGAAAATGATGGTGAAATAGTATTTAATATTACGTTAAGTGCCCCTACAACAGCATTAGTAAGTGTTGATTTCTCAACTTCTGATGGTACAGCAGAAGAAATTAAAGACTATCTTAATTCTATAGGGACTTTAAGATTTTTCCCTGGAGAAACAGTACAAGAAGTTAGAATCCCAATAATTAATGATAATATTTATGAAGCAAGTGAAAATTTCTTTTTAAATATTACGAATGCAATAAATGCAACAATTGCAGATGCACAAGGTGAAGGTACTATTTTAGATAATGGTATACCAACTTTAAGTATTACAGGTAGCGAAGTAGTTGAAGGTGAATATGCTAATTTTGATATAAGTTTAAGTGGCTCAAGCTATGAAGACATTACTTTTTCTTTACAAACTAAAGAAGATACAGCAACACAAAATGACTATAGCCAAAAAATAGAAGTTTTTGTAAATGGTCAATGGGTTGAATCAACAACAGCTACAATTCCAGCAGGTGAAGATTCAATAAAAATAAGAGTAAAAACTATTGATGATGTATATAAAGAACCTACAGAATCTTTTTCTTTAGAAGCTACAATAATTTCAGGAACAACTACAAATACAACTGCTTCAGGTAAATCTTTTATAACAGATGATACAACACCAACAAACCCACCAAGTGCAGAAGATACAGTATACGCGCAGATAAGTGTAGATAAATCAAGTGTAGAAGAAGGTGGAGAGTTAACATATACAGTTAAATTAGTAGATAAAGATGGAAATGAAGTAAATGTACCAGCAGGTGAGAGCGTAAATGTACAATTAACATGGAGCGGAGCAGCAGCAGGTGGAGCAGATACAAGTACATTACCATCAAACATTGATGTAACAGGTGGAAGTACAGCAACATTTAAAGTAGACGCAAAAGATGATTACTTAAATGAAGGAACAGAAGCCTTAGTAGTAACAGTAACAGGTGTAACAGATACAGATTCTAACTTTGAAAATGTAGAAGCATCATCAACAAACAATGTAGCAACAAGTGCAATAACAGATACAGATACTTTATCATTTAATATTGACAATGGTTTAGTAGATGAAGATGGATTACTAGGAACATCAGATCAAGACAATTATGATCCAGATGAAAAAGAAATAACAGGTTCTTTAGGTTTAAATGCACAAGATATAAATGATGCTATTTATGAATTTAATAGTTATGGTCAAACTACGTCTATTACATCTAAGGGTGAAAATATCAATTTAATTTTATCTAATGGTAATAAGATGATTAAAGGTATGGCTGGAACTAGAGAAGTTTTTGAAATAGAATTAAATAATGATGGAACATATAGATTTAAATTACTTGATGTTGTTGATCATCCAGACTTTACAAGTGAAGATTTAATTTCTAGTTTAAGTTTTAATGTTAAAGCTTTCCATGAGGGAGAGGTTGCTTATTCTCAAATCAAAATTGATATTGCAGATGATATTCCTACTGCAAATAATGTTATTATTGATGCAGATTCACAATATAAAGATACAACTACGAATATTGTAATAGCTATTGATAATTCAGGAAGTATGGGAAGTGGTCCTGGAAGTAAAATGGAGCTTGCAAAAGAAGCTGCAATAAAATTAATTGAAAGATATGAGCAAATGGGAGATGTTAATGTTAAGATTGTTTCTTTTAATGCTCAAGCGAATGCTTCTCAATGGTATACAAGTTCAACATCAGCTAAAAATGCTATTGCTGCACTAACAGCAGGTGGAGCAACTAATTATGAAGATACATTAAGAGATACAATGGATACTTATGATACTGCATCTGATCCTACACCATCTTCTGATCAAGATATATTCTATATGCTTTCAGATGGTAATGCAACAGCAGGTGATGCAAATGGTTCAGATAATGTATCTGGTTTAATTCCTGAATGGAAAACTTTTGCCGAAGCAAACTTTGATGATGTATACTCAATTGGTATTGGAACAAATGTTGATTTAGATGGAAATGATAGAGGAAGTTTAGATCAAATTGCAGATGTTAGTAATGGACATGATACTTTTGTTATTGAAAATGTTAATGATTTAACAGATGAAATGTTAGCAACTATTGTAAATATCAATGGTATATTAGTTATTAATAGTGGTGGAAATGAACTTGACTTTAGTTTTGGTGCAGATGGGCCAGCTGATGGAAGTGGTCCGAAACTTGATGGTGGGAAAATTTCATTTTCTTGGGGAGATGGTGATTTAAGTGATGGAGTTGGTATTATTGTCAATAATAATGATGGAACAGGTCCAAACTTACAATGGAATGTATATAATAATGGAAAAGTTCTTTTAGGAAAAGATGCAAATACAGGTGAGATTTTAGTTAAATTAGAGGCTAACAATGTAAATAGTGCTAATCCTACGTACGAAGTAACACAGTTTGTACCTAATAGTGGAATTACGAAACTTGAAGTTCCTTTCCATGTTGTTGATGGTGATGGAGATGGTGCTACAGGTGGATTAAGTATCGATATTGATTCAGATTTTAGTGCTTATGTAAAATTAACAGGTGATTCATCAGTTACAGAAGCAACAGGAGCTCAATTAGTACATAATTTAGAATTAGTAGATCAAAATGGAGATCCAATTGAGTTAAGAGCAGGTCAAAAAGTTACGGTTGAATTAGAATATACAAATGATTCTACTGAAGCAGAAGACTTCTCAAATACAAAACCAATATTTGTTGAAATTGTAGGAACAGTATCAGGAAATAATCAAGCTCAAATAGTAAATACTATTTTAGATGATTTAGATAAAGAGGGTAATGAAGGTTATACTTTATCTATTAAAAATATTACTACAAATGTAAATGGACTTGGAACAGTTAAAGCACATGAAACAAATGGAGTAAAAGATAGTGTTACTGGAACTATTCTTGATGATTCTGATGTTGTAACAGCTTCTATTTCAGGTAATTCATCAGTTATAGAAGGAAATAAATCTTCTTATACTATTGAGTTAAAAGATGAAAGTGATAATCCTGTAGTAGCTAAAGAGGACATGGTTGTAACTTTAGAATATACGTATGTTGATACTGCAACTAATCAAGATATTTCAGAAGTTGTAACTGTTACAATTCCTGCAAATTCAAATAAAGTAGACTTCGATATACAAACTATTTCAGATACATTATTTGAAGGTAATGAAACATTTAAAGTAAGTATTTTATCTATTACAAATACAGAAAGTTTTGAGCAATTTAATATTAATAATACACCTATTAGCACTGAAATTATTGATGATGATTCATTTACTATGTCAGTTGATAGAGCTTTAGTAGATGAAGATGCTTTAGTAGGTACAACTGATAATGATGCTTACAATACTGTAAAAGTATTTACAGGTTCATATAGTTTTAATACTAATTTAGATGTTGATGTATCATTTAAAGAGGGACAAACAACTTCTTTAACTTCAAAAGGTGAAAATATAGTACTTCAAGTTTCAGCTGATAAAAATACCTTAATTGGAATGGCAGGAACTAGAGAAATATTTGAAATTACTTTAGATGAAGTTAATAATGAATATACAGTTACTTTAAAAGATGTAATTGATCATAGTGATACAACAAGTGAAGATTTAGAAACATTGGCTATTCAACTTGAAGGTTCAACAGTAATTGGAAATGTTGAAACAACATTAAATGTTGATATTGCCGATGATATTGTAACAATTGACAATACGAATTCAGAAGAAGTTACTTTAGATAATTCTCAATTTACAAATATGATTATAAATGGAAGTTTTGAGAATGTTACTGGATTTAAAACTTCAGGAAGTGATGCTTTTGTAGAAAATAAAGATTTAGCTTCAAATGAATGGATTGGGCTTCAATCTATGGAAGGTTGGGAGTTAATGAGTAGTACTTCAATGAGAATGGAACCTCATGATCAAGACCATGCTTCTTTAGGTGCTGATGATGGTGAAAACTATATGGATCTTGGAGAAACTAATTATAGAGATTCTGATATTGAAAATACTCACATAGGACAAATTATAAGTGGTGCAAAAGATGGTGTAACTTATGATTTAAGTTTTGCATTTAAAGATAAAGCCTTTACTCAAGCAAATGAAGCAGAGTCAGGAAAAATGCAAGTTATTTGGAATGGTGAAGTAATTGCTACAATAGATGGAGATAATAGTTCTTGGGAAACTATGAATCTTCAAGTTGAAGGTGGTTCTGGAGATGGATCTAATAGATTAGAATTTAAAGAAATTGGTGAGGGTAATGATAATTGGGGTATGGCAATAGATGATATTCAAATGACTGCTTCTTCTATTACTCATACAGGTAGTTTATCTGATAATTCAGGTTTAGATATAAACTTTGGTGCAGATGGTAAAGGTTCGTATGAACTAGGTTCTAAATCAGGGTGGACATTAAATGCTACTAAAGATACTCTTATAAAAGATGATAGTTCGGTTAGTATTTCAATTGATAAATCAACTGGTGAATATACAATAACTCAAACAGGTTCACTACCTACTGGAGGTATCAATATACCAGTTGTTGTGACTGATGGAGATGGAGATAGTGCAACTACTGATATTACATTAAATGTTGAAACTCAAACACCTTCATTACCTGATTCAATTACAGTTAAAATAATTGATAGTGATACTGTATTAGAAGGTGAATATTTAGCTCATAGAGTAAAATTATATGATGATAATGGAAATGAAGTAGCAGTTCCTGAGGGTGAATATGTAGAAGTAACTTTACAATATACTCCAGCTACAACAAATGGTGCAATTGAAGGTACAGATTACTCTTCTCAAAATACTGTTAGAATTTATGGTGGAACAAGTGGTACTTACGTATTTAATAAAGCATTAGAAGACAATGTTTTTGAAGGTAGTGAGTCTTATACTGTTTCTGTATCTAATGTTACAGCATCTAATACAACTTTAGAAAATAAATTAACAGTAAGTAGTGATTCTGTTACAGGAACAATTCAAGAGTCAAACACACCACCAGAAGCTCAAGATAGACATATTGAGCTAGATTTTACTCCTAAAGTAGTTAGTGAAACTGAATTATTAAAAGAATCATTTGAAACACAAGCTGGACCAGGTGATAATAATCAATCTGGTTGGTTTGTTGATTATGGTACAAATGGAGATGGAATTTATATAGGTGATAATGGTACAGAGTGGACATTAGAAGATACAGGTTTAGAAATACATACAGATGATAGATATAATTCTAGTGCATCATCTGGACAACATTATGCAGAGTTAGATGCTTTTGAAAATGTTTCAATGAAAACAACGGTTGATTTAGGAGTAAATAATACTTTTGTATTAACATTTGATTATAAACCAAGACCAGGAGCAGAAGACTCAAGTGATGCAAAAATATCATTTGGAGGAATTGATTTATTAGTTGAAACTGATGAAAATGGTAATGTAACATTTACTGGTGATGATAATGTTTCTTATACTGTATCTAAGAACTCAGAAGATTGGTATGAAGTGGAAGCTACTTTTACTAATTTATCAGGAACAGAAGCAGAACTATCATTTGTTGGACAAGGTACTTCTGATGCAAGGGGAGCTTATTTAGATAATATTACGCTAGTAGGTCAAGAAGTAGAATCAAATTTAATAAGTGATGGTAAAGAGTTTACATTAAAAGATTTTGTAAGTGATATAGAAGATGATTCAACTTCAACAATAGTAAAAGTAAAAATAACTTCATTACCAGAGGATGGAGTATTAACAGTAAATGGAAATCCTGTACAAGTTGGTGATATATATGATGAAACAGCAGTAATTACTTATACTCCTGATGTTAGCAAAATAGATACATTATATGGTTCAAAAAATGACGTTGGTACATTATCTGAATGGGGAACTCTTAATAATGGTGTTCTTACTACAGAAGATGGAAAAGCGACAATAAAAGCTTTTGTATCTGATAGAGAGGTAGAGTTCTCATCTACAAATGGTTTAGGAGTTGATAGTGGAGAACAAAATGGACCACAAGATCCAAGTCAAATTGATAAGTTAAATAATGAAAGAATAGTAATTGATTTTGAAACAACAGTTTCAAGCGCTGAATTTGGTTTAGCTGATTTAGGTAATTATTTTAGTTCTTCATCAATTGATGCAAAAGCACAGTGGGTAGCAAAAGATGCAGATGGGAATATCGTAGATTCAGGTTTTGTACAACAAAGTACTGATGGTACAGACCCTTATAAAAATTCATTTACAGTTGAATCTGAATTTAAATTAATAGAATTTTTCTCAACAACATCAAATGATATAAATGCAAACTATTCAATTGAATATATGGATGTTAATTATAAAGTTGATGATTCATTTAATTATGTAGCAATTGATTCAAACAATGCTGAATCTAGTGAGGCAACGGTTACATTTGATATAAATACTATTGGTTTATCAAACACACCACCAGAATCACAAGATAGACATATTGAATTAGATTGTGAAGATAAAACTTATGTTGGTGGTTTAGAGTCAGAGTATTATGGAGTTGATACTCAAATCAATAGTTTAACACAGTTTAAATCTATAGTAGCAAGTAGTAATCCAGATGCAACATTTACAGCTACAAATATTGATTATGGTTACGGAAATGATAATGGTGTTAGTACAGGAAATAGTTTACAAGAATTCTTAAAAGGTGATGCTTCATCATTAAATACTGATCCAGCAGATACTTCTGATGGTGGAATTTTAATGAAAGGAAAAGTATATTTAGAAGCAGGAACTTACAACTTTAAAGTTTATGCAGATGATGGATATGAGGTTATAATTGATGGACAAAGTGTAGCTTCTTATGAATCTAATCAAGGACCAACATCAAGAGAACATAATGAATTTACGATTAGTGAATCGGGATATCATGATATTCAAATGCTTTGGTGGGATCAAGGTGGTGCTTATGTATTTAAACCTGAGATATCATCAGATTCAGGAGCAACATATAAAGTTCTTGATTCTACTATGTTGTTTACAGAGCAAGATACTACTCCTATTCATGAAATAGTAGAGTTTACATTAGAAGATTTTGTAAGTGATGTGGAGGATGACTCAAGCTCAACAATAGTAAAAGTAAAAATAACTTCATTACCAGAGGATGGAGTATTAACAGTAAATGGAAATCCTGTACAAGTTGGTGATATATATGATGAAACAACGACTATTAAATATACACCAAATGCAAATCAAGCAGATACACTATATGGAACAACTGCTGATACAGGTACAATAGATGAGTGGGGAACTATGGATAATGGAGTTCTTACAACAGATGATGGAAATGCAGTAATTAAAGCATATAGTAATGATGTTTTAGGTGAAGTAGGCTTTGCAAGTGAAAATAACAATAATCATCATGATGGATTAGGACTAGGTGTTGTAGGTTCAACAGATGATGATCAAATAGAATTAGATGGAAATGAAAAATTAGTAGTAGAGTTTAAAGAAGTAGTAACAAATGCAGAATTTGGATTAGCTTCTTTAGGTAGTCATTTTACACCAGGTGCATCACAAGATGCTTATGCTCATTGGGAAGCATATAAAGATGGAGTGTTAGTTGCACAAGGGGATGTAAAACAAAGTACAGATGATTCAAATGCTACAACAAACTCATTTGAAGTAAATGTTGAGTTTGATTCAATTGAATTTACAACAACAGCAAATGTAAATTCTAATTTCTCAGTTCAATATATGAATGTGGATTATAAAGTTGACGATTCATTTGATTATATAGCAATTGATTCAAATAATGCAGAATCTAATGAGTCAACAGTTTCATTTGATATGAATACAAAATCTTGTATTCATAAAAATGATAATCCTGATGCTGTAAATGATAATGTAACAACTAATGAAGACCAAGCAATTGTTATTGGTGTTTTAGCTAATGATACTGACTTAGATGGTGATACTTTAAGTATTAATTCTGTTACACAAGCAGCTCATGGTACAGTTGAAATTAATAGTGATGGTACAGTTACTTATACTCCAAATCAAGATTATAATGGAGCAGATAGCTTTACATATACTATTTCAGATGGAAAAGGTGGATTTGATACAGCAACTGTTACAGTTGATGTAAACTCACAAAATGATAAACCAATTGCAGTAAATGATATAAAAGTGCTAAATGAAGATCAAGAAGTTAACATAAATGTTTTATCAAATGATAGTGATATTGAAACAGCTAGAGCAGATTTAAGAGTTACTTCTGTTACTCAACCAGCACATGGAATGGTTTTAATTAATAATGATGGTACAGTAAAATATACTCCAGCAAAAGATTATACTGGTTCAGATAGTTTTACATATACTATTACAGATGAAGATGGTAGCACAGATACAGCAACGGTTTCATTAACAGTGAATCCTCAAAATGATGACCCTGTTGCAGTGAATGATATAAAAACAGTACAAGAAAATGGTTCAATTAAGATAAATGTATTAACAAATGATAGTGATGTTGATGGTGATGTATTAACGATTCATTCAATAGTTAACCAACCAGATCATGGAACAGTAGTTATTAATCCAGATAAGACTATTACTTATAATCCAACAAGTGGTTATGATGGTAATGATTATTTTGAATATAAAATTAGTGATGGTAATGGTGGTTTTGATACAGCAAGAGTTGATATAACAGTTAATCCAAATGATCCTATTAATGCTACTTTAACTGGTACAAGAGATATTGCAGAAGGTAACAGTGGTTGGTACAATGTACAATTAGATAATGCAGTTACACAAGATACATGGGTTACTGTTCAAGTATATGATGGCTCTGCAAAAAGAGTTGATGCTAATGGTTGGGAACAACAAAATCAAGATATTATGTGGGGTGGATATTATGATATAAGAAATGGATATGGACAAGTTATTGAAATTATCCATGATAAAGTTCCAAATGGAACTTCTGTATCATCAGGAAATAGACCACAAGTTGGACCTGATTATGCAACTTGGGATTATACAGTTGAAAAAGATGGAGTAGTTCAACATGGTGGAGTTGTTTCTGTTTTAATTAAAGCTGGAGAATCTAGTTCTAAGTATTTTGAAGTTCAGACATGGAATGAAAAAATAACAACAGATAATAATCTTCATTCAAGTACAGCAGGTAATGAATATGTTGAAAATTTAAGCATGAGAATTACAAATATTACAGGAAATAATGTAGATGATATAAACTATAATTCAAATTACAATAATGTAAATATTCATGATAGAACTTCTGTATTTAGAGTTTCTCCAATTACCTTAGATTTAACTGGGGATGGAGAAATTGGTGTTACAGGTGAAACTTCATCAATTGATAAAGGAATTAGTAACGAAATTGGAGCAACAGTAGAGTTTGATATTGATGGTGATGGTAAACTTGATAATATTGAATGGTTAGATGGTGCAGGAGATGGTTTATTAGTTGATAATAGAGATGGTAATGCTACAAATGATATGAATGGATCTAGACTATTTGGAGAAGAAGATGGAAAATATGCAAATGGATATGAAAAACTTGCTCTTCTTGATTCAAATAATGATGGTGTATTAACAGGTGAAGAGTTAGATGGTTTAAATGTTTGGGTTGATGATGGAGATGCAAAAGTTGAAGATGGTGAAATGAAAACTCTTAATGAGTTAGAAATTACTTCAATCTCTACACAAATGACTGAGACAACAGGAGCAGATGGTAAAATGCACATGGAATCAGTTGCTACTAAAGCAGATGGTTCTGAAATTATGACTGAGGATGTATGGTTTACAACAACTGATGTTGATTTATCAAAACTTATAAGAAGCGAAGATGGTTCTAATATTATTGATGCAACAAACAATATAGCAGATAAATTAGATATAGATTTAGATGAAGTAATTGATTTAGTTGATGAAGATAATCAATTAATTATTAAAGGTGATAACTCTGATAAAGTGGATTTAGATACAAGTAATGAGTGGACAAATTCAGGAAAAGAAGAGTTAGATGGAGCTAGCTATAATGTTTATACAGGAGTAGGAGCTAACTCTACGGTTAAAATATTAATTGATGATGAAATAGAAATAAATCCTGATATTTAATAAATAAAGATAAATAGGTCTCCTATTTATCTTTAAATCCTAATTGAAGATAGCAATATATGAGACAGACAAAACTTGAAGATTTTTTAGAACTTGAAGAACATAATAAAGAGCTTGAAAAAAGAATTAAAGTTGAACTTGAAAAAAATAGAAAAAAGGATGAATTATTATTTAGACAAGCTAAAATGGCTTCAATGGGAGAAATGTTAGCAAATATTTCTCATCAGTGGAGGCAACCTTTGATGGAGATTACATCTCTTTTTTTACCAATAGAGGCGAAGTTAAAAATGAATTTACCTATAGAAAATGAAGAATTACAAGAGTCAATAACAAAATTAAATGATATTACTAAATATATGTCATCAACTATTGATGACTTTAGAAATTTCTTCTCAAAAGATAAAGAAAAAATGAAGTTTAAAATACTTCAACAGATTAATTCAACAATTAATATTATAAATGGTGGATTAAAAGCACATAATATACACCTTGAAATAATTATCAAAAAAAATCCTACAATTTTAGCATATAAAAATGAATACTCACAAGCTTTAATAAATATAATAAATAATGCAAAAGATATATTAGTCCAAAGAAAAATTGTTGACCCTAAAATTGACATAATAATTGAAGAAAAAGATGGTTTAGTAATTACTTCTATTCTTGATAATGCAGGTGGAATAAAAGTAAAACCTATAGAAAAAGTTTTTGATCCATTTTTTACTTATGAGAAAGTAAATGGCTCAGGAATAGGACTTTTTATGTCAAAACTTATTATAGAAAATAACATGAATGGTAAGCTAGAGGTAAAAAATAAAGAAGATGGTGCATTATTTGTTATAAGTATTCCAAAACTATAAATACCTTGCTTCAAATTTTATTTAAATAAATTTAGATATAATCACGACTTACAAGAAAACTTCATTTTACAAATTAGGATAATTATGTCAAAACAACTATTGCAAAAACAAGCTGATACGATTAGATTTTTAGCTGCTGATATGGTTCAAAAAGCAAATTCAGGACACCCAGGTGCACCAATGGGTCTAGCTGATATTGCTACAGTTTTAAGTAATCATTTAAACTTAAACCCTGCGAATGATAAATGGCTTAACAGAGATAGATTAGTATTCTCAGGTGGTCATGCTACTGGATTAGTATATTCATTATTACATTTATGGGGATTTGATGTTTCTATAAATGATATGAAAAACTTTAGACAAACTCACTCTAAAACACCAGGACATCCAGAATATGGACATACTCATGGTATTGAAATTACAACTGGACCTTTAGGTCAAGGTATTGCCAATTCAGTTGGTTTTGCAATGGCTGCTAAATATGCACAAAATGTATTAGGAAAAGAAGTAATTAATCATAAAGTTTATTGTTTATGTGGAGATGGGGATTTACAAGAAGGTATTTCTTATGAAGCATGTTCAACAGCAGGACACTTAAATTTAGATAACTTAGTTATTATTTACGATTCTAACTCAATTACAATTGAAGGTGATACTTCTATTGCTTGGTCTGAAAATGTTAAAAAGAGATTCCAAGGTATTGATTTTGAAGTAATTGAAATTGATGGACATAATTTTGACCAAATTGATAAAGCTTTAGTAAGTGCAAAAGATGCTACTAAACCTGTGTTAGTTATTGCTAAAACTGCAATTGCTAAGGGATCTGCTACTTTAGAAGGAAGTCATCATTCTCATGGAGCACCATTAGGTGAAGATGATATTGCAGCTTCTAAGAAAAAAGCAGGTTTTAATCCTGATGAAACTTTCCATGTTCCAGCAGAAGTAAAAGGTGCATTTGATAAATTAATCAAAGGTTCTATTGCTGAAAATGAATGGAATGACTCTTTATCTGCTGAAGCAAAAGCTAAAATTGAAGAATTACAAAACCCTAATTTTGATGCAGTAGAATATCCAACATTTGAAGCTGATTCTGATGTTGCAACAAGAGATTCAAATGGTAAAATCTTAAATGCAATCGCAAAAGCTGTTCCAGGATTCTTAGGTGGTTCAGCTGACTTAGGGCCATCAAATAAAACTGAATTAAAAGATATGGGTGATTTCCCATCAGGAAGAAATATTCACTTTGGTATTAGAGAACACGCAATGGCAGCTATCTCAAATGCTATGAATTTATATGGATTATTTAGAGTTTATTCTGCTACATTCTTTGTATTCTCTGACTATTTAAAACCAAGTGCTAGAATTGCAGCATTAGCAGGAATTCCACAACATTTTATTTGGACACATGATTCTATTGGTGTAGGTGAAGATGGACCAACTCATCAACCAATTGAGCATTTATCACAGTTTAGAGCATTACCAAACTTCTATACATTTAGACCAGCTGATGCAACTGAAAATGTAGAAGCATGGAAAACAGCACTTAAAATGTCAGTACCAACTGCATTTGTTTGTTCGAGACAAAAATTAAGAGTATTAAAAGATGAAAAAGCCTTTGGTGAAGTTTCAAATGGTGCTTACTTACTTAAAAAAAGAGATAATGCAAATATTACAATTATGGCTTCTGGTTCTGAGCTTATGTTAGCATTACAAACAGCTTGTCAATTAGAAAAAGAAGGAATTTATGCAAATATTGTTTCTGTTCCTTGTTATGATTTATTTATTGAACAAGATAAAGAATATATTGATCAAGTAATTGATAAAAATACTAAAGTATATGCTGTTGAAGCTGCAAGAGGATTAGAGTACTATAGATTTGCTGATGTTGTATTTGGAATGGATACATTTGGTGCATCAGGACCTGCTGGTGATTTATTCGAAGAGTTTGGATTTACTATTGACAAACTAAAAGCTAATATCGTAGCTGATTTTAAAAACTAATTTTAAAAGATGGGCAGAATGCCCATCTTTACTTAATTTTCAAAAAGTTTAGTTTCTTTTCCATCAAAACTTATTTGATTCTTTTTCTTCATATAAGCTATATGATCTTCTTTTGATGAATTATCATAGAAATCTGTAAGTTCTTTTCTTTGATCTACATAATCATATAAAGGTACACCCATTCCGCATGAGTTATTTACAGCTTCAATAGTTACTTCAAAAACTTGTGTGGCTGCTCTTTGTATTGGAAAATTTGTTGATTTATAAAATCTATATCATATTTATTTAACTTATTTGTAATATTTGCCATGAGTATCCTTTGTAATTTACTATAACATAAAATAAACAGAATACAAAATGTCTATATATTGACAAAAAGTCTCTTGTTGTATATAATCATTGTAAAAAATAAAGGGTAAATATGTCAATAGGATTTATTGGGCTTGGTAATTTAGGAAGAGCAATTGCTACAAGATTAACTGATATGGGCGAAGAACTTGTAGTTTACAATAGAACAAAATCAAAAGTTGAGAACTTAGGTTATGAAGTAGTTGATACTCCAAAAGATTTATTAAAAAAATGTGATGTAGTTTTTTTATGTTTATTTGATTCTCCTGCTGTTGATAATATTTTAAATGGTGAAAATGGACTTTTATGTGATGAAGTAAAAGGTAAAACAATTATTGATTTATCTACAAATCATTATGAAGATGTTCTAAAGTTTCATGAAGATGTGCAAAATGCAGGTGGAAAATATCTTGAAAATCCAGTATTTGGAAGTGTAGCACCAGCACTTGTAGGAGCTTTAACTTTAGTAGCATCTGGAAAAGAAGAAGTGTTTAATGAAGTAAAACCACTTTTAGAAAAGTTTGGAAAAGAGATTTTCTTTTTAGGAAAACCAGCAGCTGCTACAAAAATGAAACTTATAAACAATCTTTGTTTAGGTTCGTTTATGGCAACAATTGCTGAGTGTACATCTTTAGCTCAAGATTGTGATATAGATAAATCAAAAGCTTTAGATATTTTAGGTGTAGGTGGTGGGACATCACTTGTTTTAAATGCCAAAAAACAAAAATTAATAGATGAAGATTTTTCAGCACATTTCTCAAATGATGCAATAAATAAAGATTTACACTTATTACAGGATTTAGCATACTCTATGCAAAAGCCACTTTATAGTGCAGCTATGCCAAAAGAGCTATTTTCAAAAATGAAAATGATGGGTAAAGGTGATGAAGATTTCTCTTCAATCTATCAACTTTTTAAATCATAATAGTAAAGCTTACGCTTTACTATTTATCCTCTTTTAGCCACTTATAAATAGTTGCTCTTGAAATATCTAAAACTTCACATAAATAGCTTACTACATTTCTAATAGAGAAAATACCTTCTTTATTTAGGTATAAAATCAACTCTTTTTTCTCTTTTATTTTTAGATCACTAAGCTCTAAGTTTTGCTGTTTTAAAAATTTGTTGATGGTATTGTGAGTATGTTCTTTCCAGTCTTGGGAGAAAATAGTTTGTGGTTGAGTTTTAGTTTCTTCAATATTTAAAAGCATTTTTAAAGAGTCGTACATTTTTTCAAAAACTTCTACTTTAAAGTTTATACAAATTATACCTATTGGTTTATTATTTGTATCTCTTAGAAGTGTTGAGACACTTTTTAGTTTTGCACCATCAATATTTGTTTTATTATAAGGACCAACTATATCTTCTTTTATAGATTCAAAATCTTTTACATCATTTAGCATCTCATCACCAATTTCTCTTTTTGAAAAAGGGTTTACTATATGCACTAATTTTTGAGTTTCTAAGTCATGAAGTACAACTTCCACATTTGGATAAAAAAGCTTTCCTATTGAGTCACATAAAGGGGTAAATGTTTCTAAAATTTTATTCATAAAATATAATACAATAAAGAGCTTTAAAATACAAAGTGTCTATATGTTAAATAAAATTGACAAAATGTCTATATTGGAGTATACTTTCATTTTTTTAAGGAATTATAATGTTAAAAGGAATTATTACACTTTTAGTTTTTCAGTTTTTAGGTGAATGTATAGTAAAGCTTTTTGATTTACTTATCCCAGGTCCTGTAATAGGAATGGTCTTACTACTTATATTTTTAATGATTAGAAAATCAAGTTTTAAAAGTTTAGATAATGCTGTTTTTATTCACTTAAGATATTTACCAATGCTTTTTATACCAGCTGCTATGGGTATTATAACTCAAATCGATATTATCTCAAAAGAGTTTTGGGCTATTGCTATTGCACTATTTCTAGGAACTATTATAGCACTAGCATTTTGTGCAAAATTAATGGATTATTTAACTATAAGACAAGAGAGTAAAAAATGAATATAGACGCATTAATACAATATATATCAGACTCAACACTTATATGGTTGATTTTAACTCTGGGTTCTTTTAAGATTGGAATAATAATATATGAAAGATTTAATAAGCATACTTTATTACAACCAATTATTATTTCATATTTTATAATCATAACTGTATTATTTATAACAGGAGTTTCTTATGAAGAGTATTTTAAAGGTGTTGAGATAATTCACTTTTTTTTAGGGCCAGCAACAGTTGCACTAGCATTGCCTTTATACAATAATCTTAAACATATAAAGTCTTTGTTTTTACCAATAATGATCACTTTAGTTGTTGCAGGAGTTTTTTCTATTTTAATAGCTGTTTTATTATTATGGGTTTTAGACGCAAATATGCCAACTATTTTATCAATGACAACAAAGTCTATTACTGCTCCTATTGCTATTATTACTAGCGAGCAAATAGGAGCTATTCCTTCGCTTGCAGTAGGTTTTGTACTTATTACAGGAGTAATAGGAGCTCTTTTAGGAACTTTTATTTTTAAAATAATAAAGATAAAACATGATACTTCAAAAGGCTTTGCCTTAGGTGTAGTTTCTCATGGAATAGGAACAGCAAGAGCAGTTGAAATAAGTGAAAAAGCAGCGGCTTTCTCAGCTTTGGCAATGGGTTTAAGTGGTATATTAACAGCAGTATTTTTACCATTAATTATTCAGTTTTTAAAAGGATAGTAATTGTTAAGTTATAAAATAAAAGATATTTATACTGGAAAAGAACAAGAGCATAAAAGAAAAGAAAAAGTATATAAAACTTCTTATCATAAAAAATCAATAAATAAAGCTCAATATGTAAATAAATTGGGTTTAGAAGAAGATAATCAAAGTGATAAAGAAAATCATGGAGGAGTTGATAAAGCTATTTGTATATATACACAAAGAGCATACGATTTTTTTAAAGAAGTGCACGGTATTGAGTTTCCAACTTGTGCCTTGGGAGAGAATATAACTCTACTTGGATGTGAAGATAAAGATTTTTGTATTGGAGATAGATTTTCTTGTGGAGAGGCTATTTTTGAAATAACTCAACCAAGAGAGCCTTGTTGGTTAATCTCAAGTATTTTAGGAATAAAAAAACTAACAGCTTTAATAGTAAAAGAGGGTAAAAGTGGTTTTTATTTACGAGTAATAAAAGAAGGTAAAATCTCAAAAGATGATGAGTTTATCTTGCTAAATAGAACAAATAAAGACATAAATATTGAGTATGTGAATAAGTGTTATTATAATGCAAAAGAACATCAAGAAGATATTAGAAAGATTTTAGAATGTAAGGAATTATCATCTTCTTATAAAGAAGCTTTACAAAGAAGATATAAAAATAAAGAGTTTGGTCTTGAAAGTTTTCAAAAGGATAAAGAAGAATAAATCACTCTTCTTTATAAACTTTTACACAGTTTCTATTAGCTTTTTTTGCTGAATATAAAGCTTTGTCTACATTAGATAAGGCTTTATTTATTGGGATATTTTTAACTTCATATACTCCAAAACTAGCAGTGATTTTTATATTAAGAGTAAAAAGATGATTTTGTATTTTATTTCTTAAATGTTCAGCTTGAATCATTGCTTCTTCTTCATTTGAAAAAGGTATGATTATTAGAAATTCTTCTCCTCCCCATCTTCCAAGAAAATCTGTTTCTCTTATATTTTTTTGTAATATTTGAGAAAATTCAATAAGTATTTTATCTCCAATTAAATGTCCATAAGTATCATTTATCTTTTTAAAATAATCAATATCTGCAAGAATCAAAGAAAGAGGTTTTTTATATCTTTTTTTATTTTTAAATTCCATATCAAGTAGCATATCAAGTTTTGCTCTATTGTAAATAGATGTTAATTTATCTGTTTGAGAAGCTTTTTCTAGCTTTTTGTTTAGAATACTTAGTTTTCTATTTGATCTATAAATAACTAAAATAATAATAATTAACGCAATAGCAGTAATGTAAGAAACAATTTTAATTAAAAGGTCTGTATTGAACTTTTCTTCTTTAATAATTGTCAGCCATCTATTTAATAAAGCTTCTTTTTCATTTGGACTAACAGAATTAATTGCTTTATTCAAAATACTTTGAAGAATCAATTCATCTTTTCTTATAGCAATTTTTGATTTACTTGAAAATTCAATTTTTCCTGATATTTTAATATCATTAATTCTTTCATTTTGAAGATTATATGTAATTGATGGAAAAGAGTCTATAAATGCGTAAATCTCATCGCTTTTAATTTTTTTTAATCCTTCTAAGGTATTATTCATTTCTACTAAATTTAAATTAGGATATCGAGACTTTAATAGCTCTGCTAAATAATGATTTCTAATTACTCCTATTTTTTTATCTTTTATATTTTCTATTGAATCAATAAATATTTCATTTTCTTTTGTGGCAATTACATTTGAAAACTCAAAGTAGCTTTGGGTAAATATAAAGTGTTCTTCTCTATTTTCTGTTTCAACTGTATTAGGAGTTATATCACATAATCCTTTTTGTAGATAATTTAAAGATTCACTCCAAGAAGATGTTTCAATTAAATTAAAATTGATACCACTATTTTTTGATAATTGATTTATAAAATTAGCTATGATACCTATAAAGTTACCTTTTTCATCAATATATTCGTATGGTAAATAATTTGGATCAACACACATATTTATATGTTTTTTTTGATTTAAATAAGAGATTTCTTTTTTAGAAAATAAAAAATTTTTACTTTTTATTTCATTTATTTTTGCTATTTTAAACCATTTTTTCTTTAACTCTTCTAGCTCTTTTTTTGTTATTTGTTTTTGTGCTTTTTCAATAATACTTTTTAAAACTCTATTTTCTTTATTTACAGTAATATAAAAGCTAAGTTTTTTATCATCAATATTTTTCATTGTTTTAAGGTTTGTGAAAAGATGTTTATTTATATTATATTCAAGTACTGTTTTTAGTCCATAAGAAGCATCTGCTTTTTTAGTAGCAACCGCTTCAATCATACTATATGTATTAGTAGTAGGATATATATTTATTTTAGGGTAATCTTTTTCTACTCTAGCATAACTGTGATAGCCTTTTACTAAAGCCATAGTTTCACCTTCAAGTTCTTTAAAAGAATGTACATCTTTATGTTCAATCCTTGTTAGCATAGCTAGTTCTGAACTTGCATAAGGTTTTTGAGTAAAAAGAAATTTTTCTTCTCTTTCTTTTGATTTTAAAACATTAAGCATTAAATCAAGTTCATTATTTTCTAGCATATTTAGAAAATTATCCCAATTTCCTTGAATATATTTAACTTCAATTGCTAGTTTATTTGCTATTAGATTCATGTAATCTATTGAAAAACCTTTAGGTAAACCATTTTCATTAAAATTATATGGTGGAAGATTTGAATCATTTTGGACAAGAAGAATTTTCTTATTTTGTAAGTATTTTAACTCTTCTTTAGTAAAGTGTATATTTTCTTTAAAATATACAATAAGTTCGTATTTTTCTTTGTTTTGTTCATTTTTGATATCTAGTTTGTAAAACTGTTTTGTTTTATTGAAAATATTATTTAAAGAAGTATTTTTTATAAGAATCATTCTTTCATTTTTTTTATATGAACTATATAAATAAGTTTTATCTTTTTTTATTTCAAAAGCAACAATATTTTTATAGTTTTCAAAATAAAGTTTCAATAAGTTTCTAATTTGATTTTCATTTTTTTGATAGTTTGGAGTAAGAAAACTTAATTGATACGCAAGAGTATCGATATTTTTTTTAATATTGTTTTTTAATAAAATGTGAGTTTGTGCATGGGCAATACTAAAAAATAGGCTAATCGCAGTAAATAAAGTTAATAAACTTTTTAGTTTCATTTTTATCCTTAATAATGTATTTTATTAAATACTCACTTAAAATCTTGATATATCAATATATCTTGATATATTAAAAATATTATGTTATACTTTCAAAAATCAAAGGAGAGTGTATGGATATTTTTTTAAAATCAGTTTCAGCTTTAAATGATGAAACAAGAGTAAAACTACTTAAATTTATAAATATTCATGGTTCTTGTTGTGTTTGTGATTTAGAGCACTCTTTTGATATGATTCAATCAAGATTATCTAGGCATTTAAAGATTTTGAAAGAAGCAGGCTTTTTAAGAGTTGATAGACAAGGAAGATGGGCTTATTATAGTGTAAGGACTCCCCTTGATGAATTTAGAAGCCATGCTATTAAAGAGATTATGACTTTAGATATTCAATTACCAAATTTAGTAAAGGCTTGTAGTTAATGAAAGAAACACTTTTTGTTTACGGAACACTTATGCCAAACTGTCCAAATGGACATGTTTTAGAAAATATTGTAGGTAAATTTGTTCCAGCAACTGTAAAAGGAAAACTAATAGATGCAGGTTGGTCAGCTTCTATGGGTTATCCAGGAATTAATTTAGAAGCTGGAAATGATACAGTTCATGGATACTTATTTTACTCTGATAATCTAATCGATAATTGGGATTATTTAGATGAGTTTGAAGGTGATGAGTTTTTAAGAAAAGAAGTTACGGTTGAAAGGTATGATGAGTTAGAAGTAGATACTTTTATCTATACTTTAAAACCAGAAGTTCAAGAAATGGAAGAGTAACCAAGGTGTTACTCTTTTTTTATAGAATTATACATCAATATATCTTGATATATAAAATTAAAATAGTTTAGGATTTATATGTTTTTAGCAAGTAGTATATTTATTATTACACTTATTTTTATAATATGGCAACCAAAAAATCTTCAAATTGGAACAACCGCTGTTATTGGTGCAATAGTTGCACTTTTATTAGGTGTTGTTTCCCTTTCTGATGTTTGGGTTGTAACTGATATAGTTTGGGATGCAACTTTATCTTTTATAGGTATTATTATTTTATCTATGGTTTTAGATGAGATTGGTTTCTTTGAATGGTGTGCATTAAAAATGGCAAAGTTCTCAAATGGTAGTGGAATAAAGATGTTTGTTTATTCTATTTTACTAGGAGCTTTTGTTTCAGCACTTTTTGCAAATGATGGGGCTGCACTTATTTTAACTCCTATTTTATTAGCTAAGATGAGAATTTTACAGTTAAATATGAAATCAATTATTGCATTTTTATTAGCAGGTGGATTTATTTCTGATAGTGCTTCTTTACCTCTTGTTTTCTCAAACCTTACAAATATCGTAACTGCTAACTATTTTGATATAGGTTTTGCTGATTATATAGCAAATATGATTATTCCTTATATTATAAGTGTTATTGCTTCAATTTTATTTTTATGGTTGATTTTAAGAAAAGATATTCCAAAGCAAGTTGATATTTCACTTTTAAAAGAACCTAGTTCTGCTATAAAAGATGAAAGAATGTTTAAACTTTCATGGGTATTTTTAGCACTTCTTTTAGTTGGGTACTTTGTAGGAGATGCTTATGATTTACCAGTAGCTGTTTTTGCTCTTGGTGGGGGAGTTATATTTTTACTTATAGCAACTGCTTTGAAATCAGTAGAGCCAAAACATATTATTAAAGAAGCGCCTTGGCAAGTTGTATGGTTTAGTATAGGTTTATATATTGTTGTTTATGGACTTAAAAATGAAGGTTTAACTGATTATTTAACAGTTCTTCTTCATGATTTTGCTTTAAGAGGAGATACTTTTGCAATTGTAGCAACAGGATTTTTATCAGCGTTTTTAAGTGCTATTATGAACAATATGCCAACAGTTATGATTATGGATATAGCTTTAGATAACATGGGTGAAAACGTTAATCATGCCTTAGCTTATGCAAATATTATTGGTTGTAACTTAGGGCCTAAAATGACACCTTTTGGTTCATTAGCAACTCTTCTTTGGCTTCATGTTTTAGCTAAAAAAGGTGTGAATATCTCGTTTGCTCAATATAGTAAGTTTGGTCTAATCATAACACCACCTGTGTTATTGATAGTATTATTAGCTTTGGCTATTTTTTAAATTTTAATATAAAGGAAGATAAATATTATGGAAAAAAAAGTTTTAATTTTATGTACAGGAAATTCGTGTAGAAGTATTATTGCAGAAGCATTAATAAACGCAAAATTAGATGGTATTAGTTCTGATTCAAGTGGTGTAAGAGCAAGTGGAAGAGTAAACCCAAATGCACAAGAGTTATTAACACAAAAAGGAATTTGGAGAGATGAATACCACTCAAAAACTATTGATAAAGTAATTGACAATGAGTATGATTTAGTAGTAACTGTATGTGACCATGCAAATGAGACTTGTCCAATGTTCCCAAAAGCTACTAAAGTTATTCATGTTGGATTTGAAGATCCAGATGGAAAAGGGTTTGATGCATTTGAAGATACATATGCTGAAATTGAAGAAGTGTTATTACCAAAAGTTGTTGAGGCTTTAAAATAATGAAAACATTAAAAATATACGACCCTGCAATGTGTTGTCCTACAGGAGTTTGTGGTACGGATGTGGATACAAAGTTAGTTCAACTAGCAAATTTTTTAAAATCACTTGATAAATCAAAATTTGATGTGAAAAGATATGGTTTAACAACTGAACCAGCAGAATATGTAAGCAATAAAGAAGTTGCTAGAATTCTAAATGAAGAGGGTGTTGATAAGTTGCCTTTATTTTTTATTGATGATGAATTAGTTTTCAAAGGTGAGTATCCACAAATTCCAGAACTAAGTTCAAAACTAGGCCTTGCTTCTTTTGTAGCAAAATTCTAAGATAGTCAAAAATGGAAAAATTAATAAATAAAATACCAAAATTCCTTTTCTTTACAGGAAAAGGAGGGGTTGGTAAAACTTCAATGTCTTGTACTATTAGTGTTAGTTTAGCTCTTAAGGGAAAAAAAGTACTTTTAATCTCAACTGACCCTGCATCAAATCTTGATGAGGTTTTAGAAACACCTTTAAGCTCAAGTGCTACAAAAGTAAAAAGTATTGAAAATCTTTATGCTATGAACATAAACCCAGTAATTGCTGCAAAAGAGTATAAAGAGAAAATCGTAGGACCTTACAGAGGAATTTTACCTAAAGAAGCAATACAACAAATGGAAGAGCAGTTAAGTGGTGCTTGTACTGTTGAGATTGCAGGTTTTAATGAGTTTTCTAAATATGTTGGAGATGAAAGTATTATAAATGAGTACGACCATATAGTTTTAGATACAGCACCAACAGGACATACTTTAAGACTTTTAGAACTTCCAAGTGCTTGGAATGATTTTATTGAGCATAATAGTAATGGTAGTTCTTGTTTAGGGCCTGTTTCTGGTCTTAGTGATTATAAAGATTTATATGATAGTGTGGTTGAAAATCTAAAAGATGAGAGTAAAACTCTACTTATTTTAGTTTCAAGAGCTGAAAGGTTATCTTTTATTGAAGCTTCAAATGCAAGTGTTGAACTTAAAAATCAAGGTTTAACAAATCAACATCTAATCATAAATGGAGTTTTTACTTCAAATGATAATGATGAGATTGCAAAGGCTTTTGAGGAAAAATCTAAAAAAGCTTTAGAGTTTTTACCAACTAATCTTAAAGATTTAGAAAAAACACAAATAGGTTTTTACCCAAATGGTGTAGTTGGAATACAAAGCTTAAAAGCAATAGGTCAAAATGAAGTAGCAAAAGAGTTTGAAAACTCATCTGAAGAGTTAAATGAACACTTAAAAACAACACTTGATAATACTTTAGAGTTTAATGAGCTTTTAGAAAATATTGAGGCTGATAAAAAAGGTTTAATTATGACCATGGGTAAAGGTGGAGTTGGAAAAACTACAATGGCTTCATTAATAGCTTCTCAACTAGCAAAAAGAGGGCATAAAGTAACTTTATCTACAACAGACCCAGCAGCTCATTTAGAGTATATAAATCAAGAAAATGAGAATCTTCAAATAGAGAGAATTGATCCAAAAGTTGAAATAAAAAGACATGTTGATAATGTAATAGCTAAAAATGAGGGTATTTTAAGCGATGATGATATGGATCTTTTAAAAGAAGAGCTAAGTTCACCTTGTATTGAAGAGATTGCAGTATTTGAAGCCTTTGCAAATACAGTTGATAGGGCAAAAGATAGATTTATTGTTTTAGATACAGCACCTACGGGACATACTTTACTTTTATTAGATGCTTCAAAAGCTTATCACCAAGAAGTACTAAAAAACACAAAAGATGATATGAGTGAAGCTCTTAAAAATCTTCTTCCTAGAATAAAAGACGAAAAGTTTACTAAGATTTTACTAACAAGTTTAGCAGAAGCTACACCAACACATGAAGCACAAGATTTACAAGAGGATTTACATAGAGCTGATATAAAGCCTTATGCTTGGCTTGTAAATAGATGTTTTAGTTTAACAAATAGTTCAAATAATCTTATTTGTCAAAAAGGTTTAAATGAATTAACTTATATAAATAAGATTAAAAATGAACTCTCAAGTAAAACAGTTCTAATTCCTTGGGTTAAAGAGGAAATTACAAGCACACAAGATTTAGAAAATCTTATAAAAATCAAAAAGTAAAGAGTTGTACTCTTGACTTTTTGATTTAATTTATCTATACTTTCAAAATAAAATTAAAAGTACAGAGTTTAACTCTTTACTTTAAGGAATAAAAATGAAAGTTATAGATGATAAAAACTACTATAAAATGAGTGAATTAGTAGAGCAAACAGGTTTGAGTAATCACACAATCTCTTTTTATCACAAAAAGGGTTTACTTCCAAATACTTTAAATACTTCTAAAAATATGAAGTATTATCCAGAAATCACAATTACAGTTTTAAATATGATTAAATATTTCAAAGATAATCTTAGTTTTTCAATAGATTATATAAAAGAGCTATTTGATTACTATAATATAAATTTTGATGATAGAGCAGATTTAATACTTCAATCTATTCAAATGATTTCAAGTGAGATAAAAAATCCAGTTTCACAAAAAGACTTAGAAGAGTTTAGCTTAGAAGAAGCGATAGCTTTAGATTTAGTAGATAAAAAAGATATTTATTTTAAAACAGAAGTTGAAGTAATCAAGACTTTTAATGAGTTAAGAAAATATGATATTTCATCTGAACTTATAAATGAATATGTAACTACAAGCAAAAAACTTGCACTGCTAGAAAGAGAACTTAGTTCTAAGGTTTTAGAGAAAACTGGGTTTTTACCAGAAATTTTGGTTTTGGATATTTTAAATTCATTTAAACCATATATTTTCAATAGATCAACTATTGAAGAGTTTAAAAAGGATATATAATGAGTAGTTTATCAAAAGGTATTAATAATTTGATATTAATAAAATTCGCTTTTTTATTTGTGGTTTTTGGCAATGTAATTGTTGATGTTTCTCACAAAATCTTATTACAAAATATTGCATTTAAGATATTTGATGGAAGTACTCAAGTTGTTTGGATTTCTATTATAAATGCTCTAATTTTAGTGCCATTTTTACTTTTATTTACAGTAAGTGGTTTTATATCTGATAAATATAATAAGAAAAATATTTTAATTTATGGGGCAATTTCTTCTTTTGTTTTATCTGTTCTTATGATATTTTCTTATTTAAGTGGTAATTTTTATTTGGCAATGATAAATTTAGTTTTATTAGCTGCCCAAAGTGCTATTTATTCTCCTGCAAAATTTGGAATTATTATAGATATTTGGGGTAAAAAGAATCTAGCACGTGGAAATTCAGCACTACAAGCTGTATCTATTATAGCTATTTTATTTGCTATTGCTAGTGGATCTTATATATTTGAAAGCTATTATGTAAGTAACTCTTTAGAGACTTTAAAGACAAAAGAAGAGCTTTTAATAGCAACTCAAACTCTGACTTATTTTATAGTTCCCGTAGCTTTTTTAGAAATGATTGTTTCTTTATTTATTTTAAGAAAGGTAAACACTTCCCATAAAAATAATGATTCTTTATCTTTAAATAAACAAGAACTATTTAAAGGTAAACTTTTATCAAAAAATATAAAAGCAATTAGTTCAAATAAAGTGATTTTTTTATCAGTAATTGGATTATCAGTTTTTTGGGGTATTTCTCAGGCTTTAATGGCAGTATTTCCATCTTATGCTAAACAGTATTTAGATGTTACAGATGTATTTGTAATAAATGCAGTTTTAGCAGCTTCAGGAATTGGTATTGCTATAGGTTCTATAATTTATTCAAGAATTTCTAAACACTATATTGAAGTTGGAACTATTCCTTTATCAGCTTTTGGTATGGCTTTTATGATTTATGTTTCAACTATTGTTGAGTCATCTTTTATGCTTAGTATGTCATTTTTAGTATTTGGTATTTTTGGTGGAATGTTTGTAGTTCCTTTAAATGCTTTAATACAATTTAATGCTAAGAAAAGGGTTTTAGGAACAATTCTTGCTGGTAATAATTGGTTTCATTCCCTAGCAATGTTTTTTATGCTTTGTTTAACTACAATTGTATCTTTATATAATTTAGATCCTTTAAATACTATATATCTGATTTTGTTAATTACTATAATAGGAACAGTTTATACAGTAGTTAAACTGCCTCAATCAATGTTACTTTTATTTGTAAAAAGTGTAGTTGGATTAAAATATAAACTTGAAGTAAATGGAGTTAAAAATATTCCTTCAAATGGTGGAGTTTTACTTTTAGGAAACCATGTTTCATGGATTGATTGGGCTGTGATTTTAATGTCTACACCAAGGGAAGTTAGATTTGTTATGCATAAACCAATATATGACAAATGGTATCTAAACTGGTTACTTAAAATATTTAATGCAATACCAATTTCAAATGCTTCTAGTAAATCCACAATGAAAGAAATAGCTAAACAATTAGATGAAGGTCATGTTGTTGTACTATTTCCAGAGGGTTCTATAACAAGAAATGGTCACCTAGGTGAATTTAAAAAAGGCTTTGAAAAAATATTAGAAATGACTCAAAATGATGTAAGTGTTGTATCTTTTTATATTAGAGGTCTTTGGGAATCTATGTTTAGTAGAGCAAGTAAAAAATATAAAAATTCATATAAAACAAATACTGTAACTGTTTCATTTTCAAAGCCTATTAAAAAGCACAAAGCAAATGTTGTAAGCGTAAAAAATGAAGTTATTGCTTTATCAACAAAAGCTTGGAATGAACATATCCAAAATCTTGATACTATTAGTGAAACTATTTTTGATAGATTAAAACAAGTAGGAAGTGATTTTATTTTTGCTGATTCAACTGGTTTAGAATTAAGTGGAAATAAGTTTTTAACTGTTTCTATTTTATTTAAAGATTTACTAAAACCAAGAATTAAGGGTCAAAATATTGGTTTATTATTACCTTCAACAGTAGCAGGTGCGTTTATAAATACATCTATTTTGATGATGGGAAAAACTGCTGTAAACTTAAATTATACAGCTCAAATTGAGTCTTTGAAAAAAGCTATTCAAAAAGCGGAAGTAAAAACTATAGTTGCTTCAAAGAAGTTTGTAGAAAAACTTGAAAGTAAAGGTATAGAAGTAAAAGAGGTTTTAGAATTAGTTGATGTGATTTATGTTGAAGATTTAAAGCCTAAGATTTCAAAATTAAAAGGTTTATTAACGCTTATAAGTGTTAAGTTTTTACCTAGTTTTATTTTAAAAGCTATTCATGTAAAAAAGATAAAAAAAGATGATACTGTAGTGATTTTATTTTCATCGGGAAGTGAAGGTGAACCTAAAGGGATTGAACTTTCAAGTGATAATATTGTAGGTAATTCACAACAAATAGCCTCAATTTTAAATGCAGATAAAGAAGATATTATAGTAGGATCTCTTCCAATTTTCCATGCTTTTGGTATAACAGTTACTACTTTTTTACCTTTAATTGAAGGAATTAAATGTGTAGCTCATCCAGATCCAACAGATGGTCTAGGCATAGGAAAACTTGTATCAAAATATAATGCAACAATTATGACAGGAACATCTACTTTCTTTAGACTATATACTAAAAACCCTAAAGTTCATCCTTTAATGTTTGATAGTTTAAGACTAGTAGTTGCAGGTGCTGAGAAGTTAAGAGCTGATGTTAGAGAGGATTTTAAAAAGAAATTTGGAAAAGATATATTAGAAGGGTATGGAGTTACTGAAACAACACCTGTTGCTGCTTGTAACTTACCAAATTTTTTAGCACCTGATTATAGTGTTCAAGTTGGACAGAAATTAGGAAGTGTAGGTATGCCAATTCCAGGTACTAGTGTTAAAATTGTTGATCCTGATACTTATACTGAGCTTGAAGTTGGAAGTGAAGGAATGATAGTAATCTCAGGTGTTCAAGTAATGAAAGGTTACTTAAAAGATGAACAAAAAACATCAGAAGTCTTAGTAAAAATAGGTAATAGAACATATTATATTACAGGAGATAAGGGAAAACTTGATGAACATGGTTTCTTAACTATTGTAGATAGATACTCAAGGTTTGCAAAGCTTGGTGGTGAGATGGTAAGTATGGGTGCAATAGAAGAGGGTATAGCTTCTATTATTGATTTACCTGAAGATAGTTTAGTTGATTATATTGCAACATCTATTGAAGATGAGAAAAAGGGTGAAAAGATTGTTTTGCTTATCTCAGATGTAGATGAAGAGTTTGTAAATGAACTAAAACAAAAAATAAACAGCTCTTTTGATAATAAACTAATGATTCCAAGTTCAATTTATATAGTAGATGAAATTCCAAAACTAGGAACAGGGAAAAAGGATTTTAAAACAGCAAAGAGTTTAGCAAAAGAAATTAGTATATAATAATTTAATAATTAAAATAAGTATGCATTAGTTATAATTATATTGTTGACTTATATATTCTAAAAGGATTTAAAATGCAAGTAACAAGTAATTCTTATTCTTATAATAGACAGTTATTAAGTTCTCAAAGTAAAACTCAAAAGAGTGAAGAAGTTTAATTTTCTTCAATGTTAGCAAAAGAAGTAAAAAAAAGTGAAGATGATAAAATGACTTTTTTAGAATTTGTGGATCAATATAATATTTTTGATTCACTTTCTTTTGAAGATAAAAAAATATTTAGAGAGATTTTAAAAGATGATAAAATAACTATGAGTGAAATAGATAGTTTATCTTATGAACAAGCTGAAAAGTTTGAAAAATATGCTTTCCCTCCAGCTTGGTTACCTAAAGATGAACTGCTTAAGTCTCCTATTGTATATATGCCAAACCAAGCTATAGCTATGCTGGATGTTACAAAAATGACTAATAACAGAACATTTAACGAATCTTTATATAGAACAGCAAGAGAAATCAATAATGATGATGAACGAATGCTTATTATAGGGGAAGTTCAAATGAATGTGGCACAAGCACACTTTGGTTATGAGTTAATGCCATCTTTTTATGTAGAAGCACAAACAAAAAATCAATGGAAATGGGACTATGATAATATGAATATAGATTTTAATAAATTCTTAAATGATATAATTTCTATGCATGAAAAAGCAATAGCAAATCCTAAAACACATCCCCAAGTGTTACATCAACATCAAGAAATACTTAATGGTTACAATATTATTCAAAAACACTATCATAATATAAAAAATGAAGATATTAATAAACTTAAAATAAATGAAATTTTAGAATAAAGCAGTTTACTGCTTTATTTATCTGTACACATAAGTTCTAAAATTTCATCTTGTTGTGAACAGAAATTTCCATTTTTTTCAATAAGTATTAAATCTCTAGCAAGATTTTTATGGGTGTGAATTTTTGCACTTTCAATATCTATACCAAAGTCATCGAAAATTCTAGCAATATATGCAAAGAGACCTTTTTGATCTTTTTCTTTGATTTGCATAGATGCTAAATAAGCTGTATGATTACAGTTTATTGTAATATTTTCTTTTTTAATAATAGGTGTTAAAAGTTTAGTTGTTCTGTTCATATCAAATGAATCATCGATGATTTTCTCAATATAAGGAATATCTTCATCATCTACTCTCTCACTAAAAGAAATATAAAAAGCTTTTTTATCATCAAATAGTTTAAAAATATTCATAGAAGCTATATTTAAAAACTCTAGTTTACCAAGTAAGTATCCTAAATTTAAAGGAACTTTTCTAATAATTCTAATAGTTAAATGCGTGGGTTTATTTACAATCTTATAAGTATACTTTTGCACATTTAAAGCATGAAGTGCAATATCTAAAATATCTTCTGCTTTTAACCTTAAGAACATTTGATTTGAAGCTATATAGTTTATTTTTTTCTTTTTTATATTTGGAAGATTTTTATATCTTTCAAGTTTTTTAATTGTATTTAGTTTTTCAACTCTTCTAGCCCCTTCATTTAAAAGGTTTTCATCTTCAAAAGCAGGCAAAGACTGTAGATATAACTGTTTTAATAAAGATGAAGTTGAGTTATTAAAAATATTTTTTCCTACAGCTGAAATATCACAGTATGTAACTACATACAACATTTTTAAGGCTACTTCTGTTTTTATCAAACCTGTAAAGTTTAAGATAGTTTTTTCTGAATAAATATCTTCATGGGTTGCGACAAAAGACATCATATTATGGTATCTAACTAATCTAGCTCCTAATTGAGTTAACTTTTCATCAAAACCAAAAACTTGTCCCATTTCTTTGAAGATTCTTTCCCCTAATATATGATGGTCTTGAGTTCTCCCTTTTCCTATATCATGGAAAAGTGCTACAAGTCTTACAATAACTTTTTGGGAAGAATTAAGTGAGTTAAAAATAGATTTTATATACTCATCTTCTATATTTTGAGCAAATTTTAGTGTTTTGAGTGAATGTACATCAGTTGGATGCTGATGATAGCCATCAAATTGGGGTTGATCGATAATAACCTTTGCCCAAGGAATAACTACTTCAAAAAGTCCTGCATTATATAAAAGTTTTATTACAGGATATAAACTAGGTTTAAATAAAACTGATTTGATACTTTTTTTTAACTCTTTTGATTGTGTTTTAGGAAGTTTTGTTTTACTTGCATAATATATATATGATCTATCAAATCTTGTAACTTCATCGGGTAAAGAAATCAACTCTTTTAATAAGCCATTTAAAGTTTTAGGTTTTGCATTAAAAGAAGTATATAAAGTATTTCCTACTATATATAAATTCTTTTTAAATCTTGACTCTTTTAGTTTTACAATATTTTCATTTTTAAAGATAATAGTTCTTGTAAACTTTTTTATCATAGTTGCAGAGAAGCTATGAATTGTATGTAAACTATTTAAAAGTTTTGCCATACATTGTCGCTCTTTTGTATATCTAGATTTATTTAAAAAACCTAATTTTGAACTTAAATCAGGAAGAATATCAAAAGTAACTTGATCTTGTTTTTTTCTTGCTATATTATGTAAAGCATTTCTTACTCTAAATACAAACTCTAAAGCTTGTCTATATTTTCTATACTCTTCTTCTGTATACTCTATTCCTATAAGTTGTTTTGTATTAGTTGCACCATATAAAACATTTGCCATCCAATACATCATATTTGATTCTCTAACTCCACCAAAACCATCTTTTATATTGGGTTGCATTTTTAGTGGATATTTTAAAAGTCTTTGTTTATGTTCTTCTAGTTTTTCTAAAACAAACTCTTTTTGTTTTGTTTTTCTGATTGTTGTTAATACTTTTTCATAAGAAAACCAAAGGTATTTTGAACCATAAATAAGTCTTGATTCAATAATTGAACTTTTAATAGTAATATCTTCTTTTACACTATCTTCAATCTCTGATAACTCATGTACTCTTGAACCTAGTTTTAGTCCACAATCCCATGCAAGAGTTATAAACTCTTCCATAATTTCTCTTAAGTTATAACCTTTTACATCTTCATATAAAATCATGATATCAATATCAGAATAAATACATAACTCTTCTCTACCATAAGAACCCAATGCAATAAGTGAAATAGGTACAGAAGTACTCATAGGTTGATATGAACCAAAGTTTTTTCTTAAGACATATTTATAAAGTTGGATCAAAAATTTATCAGTGTGTTTAGTGTGTTTTATAAAAAAGTCTTTACCACCAGTGCTTTCAAAAGTAGTATCAATTGAATTTACATAGTTTTTAAAATAAGTTTTAAAAACCTTGGAAATTTCAAAATCACTAGCTTCTTTTGATATCAGTTCTTCTATTTGTAAATTCAACTCACTCATAATAACTCTTTATGAATGTCTATTTTTTTTCTTAAAGTAATTCTATTTAAACCTAGATTTTTAGCTACTTGAACTTGTGATTTATATTTTTTTGTTGAAGCTTTTATTAATGGTACTTCAAATAGATATATCAGGTCTTTATAGACATTTTCACCATCTAAGTGCTCACTTAAATATCTTTCTAAAAACATTAAAATCTCTTCTTCTCCAATAGTTTCAAAAAGGTAAGAAAAATAAATAGATTTTCTTAGACTATGGGCATTATTTGAAATATTTATAATAAGTTTTGAGCTTGTTATTGTTTGCATATCTAAAGTTGAACTAGCTTCTTTTGAAAACTTTTGTACTAAAAGTTTTGTATCATTTTCTCTTTTTATAAGGTCAGGTATTTCAAGGTTAATAGAAAAAATATCTTTTAATTTCTGATTTAGTATTTCACTATTAGAAATAGCAATAACCCTAATTGAGTTTTCTTCAAGCCATTTTAAAAGTAAGTTAACATTTGTGATTTCTTGGATCTTATCTATAATAATAGCATCATTTTTTATTGTGATTACTTCATCTATAATATCTTGTTGTAAAGCTTTTGCTTCAAATATTTTAGACTTTGGAAGTATATATTTTGCTAGAGATTTTTTTCCAACACCACTAGAGCCTATAATAAGTGCATTTACATTAACTGCTTGTAGTAGCTTAGCTGAGTTTAGAATTTCTTTTGATATTTCATCTTGGGCGATATATTCTTGCATACAATTTAACCTTATTTTATATAAAGATATTATACATAATTTGTCTATAGAGTTTATTATACTGTATATTTTTACTATAAAACATAGGTGATTGTATATTTATTAATCAGTTTATTAATTAATTGAAATAAATTTACTTTTTTCTTGACAATAGAGTATTTAAAATGTAAAATAATAACTTAATGAGAAAAAATATATATAGAATAACTACAATAATCACATACTTAACTATCTCTGTATTAGCCTTAAGTATTACATCAAACTATATTATAAAAAAAGAAAATAAGCTTCTTGAAAAAAAGTATAATATTATTAGTAATAATTTAAAAGATAAGATTAATTCCTTAATTATTAAAAAGAAAAATGCAACATTAGCTCTTACAATTACTTTAGCAAACAATATTGTAGTAAATGAAATTTTACATACTCCCAATTACAATAAAGATAGTTTAAAAGATTTATCTCTTTTATTAAGAAAAGAGACTGCTTTTAAGAATGTGTGGTTTCAAGTTATAGATAAAAATGGCTATTCTCTTTATCGTTCATGGGATAATAAACGAAATGATAATGTGTCCTTACTAAGAAATGATTTAAAAAAAATGATTCAAAATCCGAAAATAAAAAGTACTATTAGTGTAGGAAAATATGATATTACTTTTAAAGCAATGGTACCTATATATATAAATGGTATTTTTGAAGGTGTCTTAGAATCAATTACTCACTTTAACTCTATTTCAAGAGGCTTAAGAAAAAGTGATTCAATTGAACCAATTATTATAGTTGAAAAAAAATATACACAACAATTAAGAGAAAATGCTTTTACAAAAATATTTATTGATGATTATTATGTAGCAAACTTATCAGTTAAAAAAGATATTTTAGAGTATTTAGAAGAGTCTAAGATAGAAGACTTTTTAAATATTGATAATTATTTAGTGAAAGATGAATATTTGATTATTAATACTCCAATTATTTTTGATGATATAAAATTGGGAAATTTTTTAAGCTTTAAACGACTTGATGAAATAGATACAAAATATATAAATGAATATAAACAAAAAGCTTTTTTATACCTAGGTTTTTTTGTTATTTTACTTGGTTTGGTTTTATATAGTATTAGTCATTATTTATATTCAAGAGAACTCAAGAAACTATATAATCGCCTAAGTGAAAATCAAGATAAATTACACACTTTAAATAGTTCTTTAAAGAAAACTGTCGAAGAAGAAGTATCTAAAAATTATGAAAAAAATAAGATTTTATTTCAACAAAGTAAAATGGCAGCAATGGGTGAAATGATAGGAAATATAGCTCATCAATGGAGACAACCATTATCTGTTATTACAACTGCTGCCACAGGTATAAAAATGAAAAAAGAAGTAGGAATTTTAAGTGATGAAGAGTATAAACAATCTCTTGATATGATTGTGAACTCTGCAAATTATTTATCTACTACTATTGATGATTTTAGAAACTTTTTTTCTCCTCATAAAGATAAAAATAGTGTTAAGGCAAAAGATTTTATTCAAAAAGTATTTAATTTAATAAGTAGTAATTATCAAAGTAAAGATATAGAGATAATCACAAATATTGAAGATATAGAAATATTTATTTATGAAAATGAACTTCTTCAAGTAATGATAAATCTTTTAAATAATGCAAGAGATGAGTTTGAAAAAATTAAAGATTTTGATTCTAAGTTTATTTTTATTGACTTATTTATGGAAGAGAATATGATAATCATAAGTATTAAAGATAGTGCAGGTGGGATAGATAATAATATCATTGATAGAATATTTGAACCATATTTTACTACAAAACATCAATCTCAAGGTACAGGAATAGGACTTTTTATGTGTGAAGAAATTATTTGTAAACACATGCACGGAAAAATAGAAGTTTTAAATGATGAATACACATATAAAAATATGCAATTAAAAGGTGCTAAATTTAAACTAAGTATTCCTATGGACTAGGATTACTTAATTTTTTTATTTGAATAGTTGATAAATACAGTAAGAGAAATAAGTATTAAAGAGATACCAGCTATTAGATAAAAGGCATTTATCATTTTGTCATAATTATTTAAAGCAATTTTAAATACAACAATTAAAGCTTCAATTGATAAAGCAATAATAATAGTACTTAAAAACTTAGTCAATATTTTTGTTTCAACTTTAGAGTTTTTAGAATAAGATTTAAAAAACACTTCTTGTTCCAGTATAGTTTTAGCTAAATCAAAAATAGCAATACCTAAAGTAAGTGCAATTATTGGTTTAAACATAACTTCCAAAGAAATATCTTTTTTTATAAACAAATAGTATAAAAAATCATAAAGAGAAAAAGCAATAGTTATAATGGCTAAAATAATCATAGAAAAACCTGCAAAAATATAAAAACCTTTAGTTAAAGAATGAAAAGGTTTATTTAATTCTAGTAAGTTTAATTTCTCTAAAAGAATATCAATTCTAAAATCTAAAAATATTATTTCATTTCCTTCTTTTACTGTTACCGTAATACAATTACTTCTTGTTGCACTACTTATATAAGGAGTTGAAAATGCCATATTATTATCTTTAAATTGTAACTTAGAAATAATAGATGATCTATCTTTATTTTTTGCACTTAAATCTATTTTATCTTTATATACATTTTCAGAGGTTTGTATTTTTGTTTCTTTATTTGTAATGTACACAAGCTCTAAAGAAGGAAAAAGATTAAATAGTTGTTTGAAATTGTCTTTTTTTAAACTACTTATATGCCCTAAATTGCGGATACTTTCTTGTATAAAGAATTCTATATCTTCTTTATGCTGTTTGTAGGTTTCTATAAACTCTTTCATACTTTTCCTTATATTTTTTATTATTATACATTTTTATAATTAATAATGAAAATATTACTGTATATTTTTTACTCATCTGTTTAGTTTTTGTGAGAAAAACTTTTACTATATGAATAAAAAATATTATAAATTAGAAAATATCTACAACTGTATATTTGCTATACAAAGAGTTTTTTTGATAATAATTTTATTGTGTTATAGTTTAGAACTTAAGTAAAGGAATAAAATTATGATTGATAAAATAATTGAAAATAGTTTAATAGATATTCATTTCCAACCTATAGTTTCAGTTAGTACAAAAACAATTTTTGCATTAGAAGCTCTTACACGATGTGAATACAATAATCAAAATATACCACCTGATTTACTTTTTAAAATGGCTAAACAAAATAATCTTCTTTTAGAACTAGATATTCTTGCTAGAAATAAAGCAATTAAAAAGTTTCTTAAATATTATAAAAAAAATAATGATCTAATTCTTTTTTTGAATTTTGAATCATCATTACTAAATGATTTAGAATCTTTTGAAAAGATAAATAGTTTTTTAGAAACAATTATAGAGTTGAAAATACCTTTTAAAAATTTTGTTTTAGAGATAAAAGAAGATGAGATATCAAATACAGAAGTATTAAATAAATTTTGTAAACAATATAAAAAATTAGGTTTTTATATAGCTTTAGATGACTTTGGTACAGGTAGCTCAACCTTTGATAGAATTAATCTTATTCGACCAGATATTATTAAAATTGATAAGTCTTTATTTACAGACTTTGAAAATCAAATTAATAAAGAAATAGTAAAAGCAATAGCAAAAATGAGTCATAATCTAGGTATAAGAGTTTTAGCAGAAGGTGTAGAGGAAGAACAAATAATATGTGCATCTTTAAAAAGCTTAATAAACTTATATCAAGGTTTTTATTTTTCGAAACCTAAAGCTTATATAGATAATAATGATATGGAAAAAATAGAAGAAAAAATAATATATATAGCTAATATTTTTAAGGAAAAAAATATTAAGACATTAAATGATAAAAGAAAATTTATAACTACTTATGATCAAATGATTACAAAAATAATATCTCAAATTAACTCTTTAGATTCATTTATTTTAAGTTTAAAAAAATCTATATTGATTTATGAAAATGTAGAAGCTATGTATCTAATCGATGCAAAAACATCTAAGCAAGTTTATGACACTTTTATAATAAAAAATATAAATGATAGATTTAAGCCAACGAAAGATGGTTTTGAACACTATTTAAAAGAATATTATTATATAACATTAGAATCAAAAAAAGGAATTTTTTTAAGTCAAAAGTATATTTCTTATGCAACAGGTTCTCTTTGTAAAACTTTTGCAAAAAAGTTTACTGTTTCCAATAAAGAGTATATTTTGTGCATAGATATAGTTTTATAGTTTTTTATACTGTTGAATATATATTTATATAATTGAGTAAAAAATATACAGATATTATGTTTACACTTTTGTTGGTTTGTTTTATAATGACTGTAGATAAATTGACAAAGGAGTCTTATGGAAAATTTTACTGATGTAAAATATATACTAGATGGTTTCCTGTTTGTATTTTCAGGAGTTTTAGTAATGTGGATGGCAGCTGGTTTTGCCATGTTGGAAGCTGGTTTAACAAGAACAAAAAACAATGTAACTGTTTTAACTAAAAATATTGGATTATTCTCAATATCTTGTATTATGTTCTACTTCGTAGGTTATAATGCAATGTATGGTGATGGAAATGCTTTCATTGGTTCTATCTCAATGTTTAGTGGTGAAAATGCATCAGATGCTGCATATCCAGCATTTGCTGACTTCTTCTTCCAAGTTATGTTCGTAGCAACTGCTGCATCTGTAATTTCAGGTACAGTTGCAGAGAGAATGAAATTATGGCCATTCTTAATCTTTGTTGTTGTGTTATCATCTTTAATCTACCCAATTCAAGGTCACTGGACATGGGGAGGAACTGAATTAGGTGGTTTAATTGCTGGTTTCTCTGACTTTGCTGGTTCAACTATTGTTCACTCTGTTGGTGGATGGGCTGCATTAGCTGGTGTATTAATCCTTGGTGCTAGAAAAGGTAAATATGGTAAAAATGGACAAGTAAGACCAATCCCAGGTTCAAACTTAACATTAGCAACATTAGGTACATTTATTTTATGGATGGGATGGTTTGGATTTAACGGTGGTTCTCAATTAGCATTAGGTTCAAAAGCTGATATTGATGGAATTGCTATGGTTGTAGCTGATACAAATATGGCTGCTGCTGCTGGTGCTATTGCAGCTGCACTTTTAACTCAACTGATTTATAAAAAAGTTGATTTAACAATGGTTTTAAATGGTGCTTTAGCTGGTCTTGTTTCTTGTACAGCAGGTCCTGATTTAGGTATGTTAGTTGCATTTGTTGAAGGTATTGTTGGTGGTGCTTTAGTAGTATTTGCTGTTCCTTTCTTTGACAAGTTAAGAATTGATGATCCAGTTGGTGCTTTATCAGTTCACTTAGTAGCAGGTATTTGGGGGACATTAGCTGTTGGTATCTTTAATCCAGATGTTACAATATTAGCACAACTTAAAGGTATTGTTGTGATTGGTATCTTTGTATTTATTTCTTCATTCCTTGTATGGAAAATATTAGATATTACAATGGGACTTAGAGTTGATGAAGAAACAGAAGTTAATGGTCTTGATATTCATGAAACAGGACTTGAAGCTTACCCAGAGTTCAAAAGAGCCTAAGGAGTATTATAAATGAAAAAGATAGATGTAATTATAAAACCGTTTAAATTAGAAGATGTAAAAGATGCTTTAGTAGAAGCTGGAATTACAGGTATGACCGTAACTGATGTGAAAGGTTACGGTAGACAACAAGGTCACTCTGAATTATATAGAGGGGCTGAATATGTGGTAGATTTTTTACCAAAAATCAAAATTGAGATGGTAGTAGCAGAAGATATGGTTGATACAGCTATTAAAGCTATAACGGAATCTGCAAAAACTGGAAAAATTGGTGATGGTAAGATTTTTGTTTCTTCTTTGGAAGATGTAGTAAGAATTAGAACTGATGAAAGAGGCGAAGAAGCCATTTAATTAGTTATTATTTATACAATACAATCCAAGTTATACACTTTTTCTTGGATTGTATAAAAAGTATACAGTAAACTTCTATACAAATATTTTTTATACCTATATAATAAAAGAAAAATTAAGGAATCTTTTATGGGTGTAGAAGTATCTTACGTGATTGACACGCTATATGCAATCTTTGCAATGACTCTTATTATTTTTATGGTACCAGGCTTTGCTATGCTTGAAGCAGGTATTGTTAGAACAAAAAACGTTACGGCAGTATTAACTATTAATACTTTAATTTATGCTATTGCTTCTTTAGCATTTTTACTTATAGGTTATTCAATAGCTTTTGGTGATTTTGGAGCTGATGGAATGAGTAAATGGGCGGCTTTCCTTTTCCAAATGGCATTTGTTGGTAAAGTTGTAAACATCATGTCTGGTGGTGTTAGTGAAAGAGCTAAAGTAATTCCCTTAGCATTATTTACTATTATCATGGCAGCTGTTATATATCCTTTAGTTGTAAATGTAACATGGGGGTCAAACTTTCTTGAAGGTACTACTTTAGCTTTATCTATGTATGACTTAGCTGGTTCAACAGTAATTCATAGTACAGGTGGTTGGGCATTGTTAGCTGCAATTTTGATTATAGGTGCAAGAAAAGGAAGATATACTCCAACAGGAGGAATTAGAGTAATACCAGCTTCTAATATTCCTTTACTTACTTTAGGTGCTTTTCTTTTATGGATTGGTTGGTTTGGATTTAATGGTGGTTCAGTAGGTTCAATTGCTTCAAAAGAAGGAGCAGATGCAGTAGCCTTAACTATTATGAATACAAATACAGCAGGTCTTGCAGGTGCTATTATGGTAGCAGTTATAATGTATATAAAGTATAAGAAACTTGATATTACAATGATTCTAAATGGTGCCTTAGGTGGTTTAGTAGCTATTACAGCAGGACCTGATCTTTATGATATTCACACTCCAATCTTAATTGGTGCAATTGGTGGAGCTTTAGTTGTATTTGGTGTATCTTTCTTTGATAAATTAAAACTAGATGATCCAGTTGGTGCCTTATCAGTTCACTTAGTAAATGGTATTTGGGGAACATTAGCAGTAGGTATCTTTGCTTCAAATGGAGAAGATATTACTTTTTTAGGTCAATTAAAAGGTGTTATAGTTATAGCAATCTTTGCATTTGTAGTTTCTTACGTAATTTTATATCTTATAAATAAAGTAATGCCATTAAGAGCACATAAAGATGAAGAAGTTCAAGGGCTTGATGTTGAAGAGTGTGGGGTTGAGGCGTATCCAGAGTTCAAAAGAGCCTTCTAAAAATTGTAGTTATTGAGCATTTTTTGCTTAATCTCTGCGTTGAAGTATAAGTTTTACTACTCACTTACTTAAAGTAAGCTCCTACGTAAAACTTATACTCCGCCTTGATATTGAACAAAATCTACCAACTCTTTGCCAATTCTTTTTTCAAAGTTTTGTAGAGATTTTGTTTGGTTTTATAATTAAATAGTTATAAAAATGACTAGATAATTTAAATTTAAAAAAATTTTGTTAAAATATACGAACTTAAAAAAGGATTAATAGTGAAAAAAATTGAAGCTGTGATTAAACCGTTTAAATTAGAAGATGTTAAAGATGCTTTAACAGAAGCAGGGATTACTGGTATGACTGTTTCTGATGTGAAAGGTTATGGTAGACAACAAGGTCACTCTGAACTTTATAGAGGTGCTGAGTATGTTGTTGATTTTTTACCAAAAATCAAATTAGAATTAATAGTTTCAGAAGAAGATGTTGATTCGACTATATCAGTTATTACAGAAGCTGCTAAAACTGGAAAAATTGGGGATGGTAAGATATTTGTTTCACCAATTGAAAAGATTGTGAGAATTAGAACTGGCGAAGAAGATGAGGAAGCAATCTAATGAGTAGTGTAACTACTTTTGAGATAAATGAACCTTTAGATATGCACCTTCACTTACGTGATGGTGATATGTTAAAACTAGTAGGTCCACTAACATCAAATACTTTTAGTGGAGCTTTAATTATGCCTAATTTAGTACCACCAGTTACAACTAAAGAAGCATTATTATCTTATAAACAAAGAATTAAAGAAGCATGTGTTGGTGATACTTTTGAGCCTTATTGTACGCTTTTCTTTCAAAATGATTATTCTTATGAATTTTTAGAAGATATTAAAGATGATATTATTGGAATTAAACTTTATCCAGCAGGAATTACTACAAACTCTGAAACAGGTGTTTCATCTATGGATGTTGAGGTATTAAGACCAACATTAGAATCAATGAGTAAACTTGGAATTCCTTTATGTGTTCATGGTGAAACTAATGGTTTTGTTATGGATAGAGAAAAAGAGTTTATGCCAATTTATGAATCAATTGCAAGTGCATTTCCTGATTTAACTATTATTATGGAACATATTACTACAAAAGATGCAGTTGAATTAATGGATAGGTATGATAATTTATATGCAACTGTTACTCTTCATCACTTACTTATAACTCTTGATGATGTTGCAGGTGGAATGTTACAACCACATCTATTCTGTAAGCCAATAGCAAAAAGATATGAAGATAAAAATGCATTATTAGATGCAGCCTTAAAAGCTCATCCAAAACTTATGTTTGGAAGTGATTCTGCACCACATCCAAAACATAAAAAAGAGTGTTGTGGTTGTGCAGCTGGTGTATTTACTTCACCAATTGCACTGCAAGTTTTAACTGAGTTATTTGAAAAGTACCAAGCTTTAGATAATTTAAATGCTTTTGTATCTTTAAATGCTCAAAAAATTTATAACTTCAAACCTTTAACTAAGAAAATTAAATTAGTTAAAAAAGATTTTGAAGTACCTGCAATTTATGAATATAAAAATGAAAATGTAGTACCTATGTATGCGGGGGAAACTTTATCTTGGAGTATAGAAGATTAAAGTTTAAAGATAAGGAGAAATTAGTATTTCCCTTTTCTTTTCTCTTCTTCTTTTTCTTTTAATAATCTTCTAATATTTTCAGAAGTTTCTTTTGCTTTTAAGATTCTTTCTTCTCTCATTTCTCTTAAAGTGTCTAATGTTTCTTGTTTTTCTTTGTCTAAATTAGTTTGAATTTGTACGGCTTTTCTATTGTTTGAAACTCCTGAAACGGTAAGAAACTTCTCTTTTTTATTGATATAAACTTTTGTAGAAGCAGAAGTTGCATTTTTATTAAATACTATTACGTCATTTTCTTTTAGATTTAGTATCTCTTCTGCTGTTAATTCTGTTTCAGCCATAATAGCTTCAATTTTCATTTTAGCACCAGAAATTAAAGTTGTAATATCTCTTTTTCTACTTGATTTTCTATTTTTACCCTCAGAGAAAACTTTTTCAACTACTTTTCCTAATAAAGGTTCAATATAAGAAATAGGGTAACAAATAGATAAGAAACCTGACTCTTCATCAATAGTTACTTCAAGTACTACAAGTAGTACAATTTCATGATCTGAAATAATTTGAATTGCATTTGCATTTGTGTCTTTTGATTCTACTTTAAAATTAAGAGTTGATACATCATCCCAAGTTTTATAAAGATTTTTTATTACTAACTCATAAAAATGATCAAGTATTTCAACTTCAATTTCTGTAAGTTCTCTATCTAAATTATCACTTGTATTTACAGCACCTGAACCTAAAAGTTCAGCAATAATTTTATGGGAAATTCCAGGGTTTGACTCAATTACAATTCTTCCTTCCATAGGTTTAATAGAAAGTGTATTAAGTGATGTAATTTGAGGAATTGATAAAATAAACTCCCCATAAGTCATTTGTTCAATTGAATAAAGTTTAATATCAACAATTTTTCGAAGCATTGCTGATAAATCAGTAATAAAATCTCTTAACATTTTATCATGCATTGTTGAAAAGGCTTTAAATTGTTCTGGAGATATTCTATTTGGTTTCTTAAAATCATAAATAGAGTAATTTTTTTCTTTAGATACTACTTTATCAGCAGGTGTAGCATTATCTATATCCTCACCTTGCTCTGCAATATCTAATAGTGCATCAATTTCATCTTGACTTAAAAATTCTGCCATTTTACCCTCTTATCTCAAATTCAACATCAATTGCACCAAGCTCTTTTATCATTTTTAAGGTATCAATTATTTCTGTCATAGGAAGTTTCATAACTTTCATAGCTCTAACCAAATCAGATACAGTTGGTTGATTTTTTGTATCAATTCTAGCATTATTGATATCTACTACTGGTTTATCAATTATTTTTACATCATCTCCAACATCTACACCTTTGTTTAATTTTTCATCTTTCCATTGGTTATCATTAAGAGGTGATTTTTTGATTCTTAAAGTAAAAGAATCTCTAGCTATTGTTACAGGATCTATAACTATTTCTCCTCCTGTAATAACAGATTGTCTATTCATATCAATAATAATTTTCTTTTTAAAACTTGAATCAAGTTGAATGCCTTCAACAATAGCAATAAATTTAACTATTGACATTTCAGGTGGTTTTATTACATCAATAGTTCTTGTATCAAGAGCTGTTGCTAATTTTCTTCCAAATTGTTTATTAATTTTTGTTTGTATTAAATCTGCATTTTTTGCTGAACTTTTAAGTAAACTTAATCTAATAGAGTCTTCATCTTTTAAATTAAAGTCAATTTCATTTTCAACTGTAGCCCCATCATAAATAAAACCTGTAGTTTCATTTCCTGCATCTGCAACAATAGTTCCTTGGGCAAGGGCATAAACTTTTCCATCTACACCTTTTAATTGTGTGATTAATAATTCACCTTTATCAACTGACTTTGCATCACCAATTGTAGATACTTTTACTTTTATTTTATCCCCTTGTCTGGCAAAAGGAGGCAACTTACCAGTAACCATTACAGCTGCTATATTTTTTGAATTAATTGAACCTGCTGGGATTTTAATATATGAATTTCTAAGAAGGTTTTGTAAACTTTGCATTGTAAATTTTGATTTATCACCAGTTCCTGCAAGTCCTACTACTAAACCATATCCAATAAGTTGGTTTTCTCTAATTCCAATTATGTTTGATATATCTTTTATAGTTTGCGAATATAGCGATGAAATAAATAATAATACTAAAAAAAAATACTTCAAAATAAACACCCTCTAGTTAAGTACAATTATTTTATCAAAAATTTAATAAAAAAAGGTATAATCTATACAATAAAAATGATTGTATTATAGGGTTTTGGTTTGAATGTATATATTTATGGCAATAGCGGATTTAAAAAAGAAATTCATGAGACTTTAGAACACGCTAATATTAAATTTAAACTTGATGATGATAGTGTTATAAAAGACATCAATAGTTTAGATGAATTAAAAAATATAATTAAAAATAACCCTAATGATATATATTTAATTGATGATGAAAAAATCATCAAGAAAAATGGAATTTCAAAGAAAATAAAATTTTTAACTCCTAAAGATGGAATTGAAGAAGAATTTTTATTAGACAATGGAATAGCCGATTTATCAGTAAATTCTTTAAAAGAAATCCCTAAATATATTATTCAAAAACACGAACAACAAAAAAAGATTGAAACAGAAGATATCCAAAATTCTATTGCAAATATAGTTGATGATGCTTATAATAAAGAAGAAGAAAATAATAAAATCAAAGAAGATGAAAACTCAATGGATGATGAGTTTAGCGATGATTTTGAACTAGATCCAGAACTTGCAGCATTACTAGAAAAAGATGAAGATGCACCTATTGAAATTATTGAAGAAGAGACTATTAACAAAGACAATTTTGAATTGAAAACTGATGATGAAAATTTAATGTCTGAAAAAGAATTAGAAAATTTAATGAAATTTGATGAAGATGTTGGTTTAAATAACACATCTTTTGATTATGATGACGAAAAAAGTAAAGAAGATGAAAATGAAAATGATTTAGAAATAGATTCACTCATGAATGATTTAGAAAATGATGATATAATAAATCAATTAGATAACGAAATAGACTTTGAACCCATTGAAAAGAATATTGAAGAAGATCATGAGAACTTAGATGATTTACTTGATGAAGATATGAATACAAATAGTTTTGAAGAATCTATAAAAGGAGAAAAAATGAGTGATGAATTTTCAGAATTAGACTCATTAAATGAAAGTGACATCTTAAGTGCAATTGAAAACTTAGATGATATTAAACCTTTGAATACAAAAAATGAAGAAAGTAAAATATCAAATAATTCTTCTAAAAGTGAGCAAAGTGTTGAAGTTAGTAGCTCAAGTGCACAAGATATTACAGAATTAATAACAAAATTATTGAATAATAAAACATTAGAGATTACAATTAAGATAAAAGATTAATCATGGATTTAATGTCTATTGCTGAAAACACTGTAAAAATTATTCTTATTTTAGGAATGCCATCTTTAATAGTAAGTATGATAATAGGTTTAATAATCTCTGTCTTTCAAGCAGTAACTCAAGTAAGTGATGCTTCTTTAGCTTTTGTACCTAAGATGATTTTTGTATCAGCATTTATTTTAGTTACTTTACCTTGGGTTGGAGACCATATAGCAACATATACTAAGGATTTATGGGATTTAATGTTGATTTTTGGGAATTAAATTATGATAGAAAAACTTTATAATCTAAAACAAACTCAAACAGACCAAAAAATGATGGAAAAAGGTCAATTACAAGCCCAAATTGATACTATAAGTGCTGAAATAATGTTTACTCAAAATAAAATAGACACAGCAACATTACATAAATTTGGGTCAATTTCAGATTTTGCAGTACTAGCAATGCATAAAAACACTATGAGACAACATATTCAAGAACTTGAATTAAAAAAAATAGAACTTGAAAAAGTAATGGAAGTTATTGTTGAAGAAGTAGTAGAATTACAAAAAGAAACAGAACAATATGCTTATATTCTTGAAGAAGAAAAAAGAGAAGCTTTAAAAAAGTTACTTTTAGCAGAACAAGAAGCCTCAGAAGAGTATATACAAAGTAAATATATAAGTGGATAAGGAGAGTTTTTTGTTAAAAAATTTAGTTGTATTATTTTTATTATTTTCTATTTTAAATGCACAACAGACAAATAGTAGTAGTTCTTTAGTTAAACAAAAATTAGAGATTAAAGAGCTAAAAAAAGAGTTAAATATATTTTATGAGCAAAAAGAAAAAGAGTATCAAGAAAGAAAAAAAGAGTTAGAAACAATTTTAGAAAAAATTGCATCAGAAAAAAAACAAATTGAAACTTTATATAATAAAAATACTCAAATTTTAAGTGACATAAATCAGACTGTTGAAAGTAAAACTACTAAAATATTTAATAAAATGAAACCTAAAATTGCTGCAGCAATTTTTGATGAAATGATTGCTGAGGGAAAACTTGAAGATGTTTTTGATATAATCATTAGATTAAAAGAAAAAAATATTACATTATTATTTAAATCATTAAGTGTTCAAAATGCAGCACAATTAACGGAAATGTTAGAAAAATTTAATATAGAAGAAAAAAAGGGAGAATAATGGCAGAAGAAACAGCAGAACAGGCAAAAAGTTCAGGTGGTGGAAAAGGTTTAATGATTGTGCTAATAGCACTAGTTGTTGTCTTACTTTTAGCTGTTGTAGGAGGAGCTTATTTCTTATATTCTCAAGGTGTTCTTTCTCCAAAACCAGAAGGTGAGCAACAAGAGAAAATGGTACAAAAAGAAGAAGCAGGTGATTCAAAAGATACTTATAAAGCAGAAATTAATGACTTAGTTTTAAATATCACAAATTCAAAAGGTAGAGAGAAATTAATGAAACTATCTTTTGCGATTAAAAGTGTAGAACCAAGTATTGCTGCTTTAACAGAAGAGTATAAAGCTGAAATTATAGATGTTGTAATTAGACAAATAAGTGCTAGAAGCTCTGAAGAGTTATTAACTGTTGGTGGAAAAGCTTTGTTAAAAGAAGAATTAATTGAAGAAATAAATTCTGTTTTAAATGATGTAACATCTTCAAATGAAGAAATTAAATCGAATCATATTAAACAAATATTATTTACAACTTTTGTAATTAAGTAAGAAGATAAAATGATAGTTGCTGTAAAAAGAAATAGAAAGCAAAAACTTATTAAGTTTTTGTCTTTATTTGTAGTTACACTTATGTTTGCAGGATATTATTTTCATACAAGTAGTGAATTACAAAAGCAACAAGAAGAACAAATGAAAGCTAAACAAGCAGCTCTTCAAGAAGAAAAAGCAAAGGCTAAAGAAAAGAAAAAAGTTGAAGGTATAATTGTAGATGAAGTTCAAAAAGCAGTGAGCCTAGTTGGACAAGAAAATGTTAGACATGTTAAAATTATCGAAGATAAATTAATTTTAATTTGTGAGTTAGATACTAACCTTGAACCATTAATGGTTAGATATGGCACAATGGCATTAGTTAAAAATACATTAAATGAAATAATTGTTGCTATAGATGTTCAATATATATTAAAAAGTAGATTAAATGCATAAGTTAATAATTCCATTTCTAGTAATCATATTTTTTTCTGCTTGCGCTACAAGTGAACCTGAAATAAAATTTGAAGAACCCAAAGTTCAGATACCAAAACCCCAGCCTAAACCTAAAAAAAATAAAGGTTCTCTTTACTCTATGGAAGGAACATCTCTTTTTGCTGATAAAAAAGATCTTCAAGTTGGAGATATTATACAAATCAATATTAATGAGAATTTATCATCTAATTCTAATAATAAAAGAGAATTGTCAAATGATAGAAGTAGTAGTTTGGGTGGAGGAATTTTAGCAGGTACTGGAACAAATACTCTTGGTGGTACAGCAGCTGGAATAGCAAATAAATTTAATAGAAATTTAGGGATAGATTTTTCTACTAAAAGTTCAAATGCTGATACAGGTGAAGTAAAAACTAAATTTGATGAAAGTTTTTCAACTTCGATTTCTGCAATAATTCAACAAACTTATCAAAATGGTAACTATTATATAAAAGGTTCAAAAGAGTTATTATTAGATGGGCAAAAACAAGTTATAATAATTACAGGAGTAATTAGACCTTATGATATTAGTTCTGAGAATTCTATTAATTCTAATCAAATAGCTAATTTAAAACTAATGTATGATAAAGAAGGAACTGAGGCAGATATAATGGAAACACCATGGGGGATTAAGCTCTTAAGAACTATATGGCCATTTTAATCTAATTTTAAGAAATGTAATGCAATAATTAGACAGTATACTACAAAGGAGTCTCTATGCTTAATACATTAAATGTTTCGCAAACAGGTTTATCAACTGCAAAAATAGCAGTTGAGAATGTTTCTAATAATATAGCAAATCAAAATACTCCTGGGTATAAAAAAAGAGTTGTTGATATGAAGGAACTCGAACAAACTGATACTCGATTTACAGGTCGAGGTGTTGGTTCTGATAATGCTTATAGAATTACTAATCAATATATGTTTGACAGACTCATGACAGAAAATACTAGGCAAGAAGGTTATACAAAGCTTTCAAGTATTTTAGGAAGTGTAGAGACAGCTTTTAAAGAGACAGATACAAGTGGTTTTTCTTCTGATTTAAATAGATATTTTCAAGCAGTGGAAAACTTAAGATCCAATCCAAATTCAGAAGTATACAAAAATGGATTGATAAATGAGGGAAAACTATTAGTAGAATCTTTACAAAATTTATATACAGGAATTGAAAGAGCCCAAGAATTAGAAGAACAAGAATTAAGATCAAATGTTGATAAAGTAAATGATATTCTTCAAGAAATAGGTTCTATAAATGAAAAATTAGGAAAACAATCAGACGCAACAAATGATTTATTAGATAGAAGGGATTATCTTGAAGAAGAGTTATCTGCTTATGTAGATGTTAAAGTAGATAGATCATTTAATGAGTATGAGCTTAGAATCGCAGGTAATGTTGCTGTAAGATATAATACTAATGTTAGAGATATTAGTGTAGAAGAAGAACATAAAGCTCAAATTGATAGATTTGCTAATGAAGATGGTACAGCAAGTAGTATTAAGTTTAAAGATAATACTACAGGTGCTGTAACTAGTATCCCTGAAACAGGTGATAAAATCACCTATAAACTTAATAATGAACAAGAAGTAAGTATTACTATTGGTAGTTCTCAATATACTGATCAAAATGGTAATACTGTAGATATTGATATTGACCAAGATGGTACACCTGATACAGTAGATGCTTCTAATTATGTTAGAGCTTTAGCTTATGCTATCAATGATAATCCTAGTACTAAGGGTTTAATTACTGCATATAATGGTAATTATAGAGTTGATGATGATGGTAATAAAATTGATATCACTGGTGAAGATAAGTTTTTATTAATTGAATCTGATAGTGCAGGTGTTAATGGAAAATTTGAAGGTAGAATTACAGTAACAGAAAGTCATGATGTTGATGGTGATGGAAATGCTGATGAAGTAAGAAATAGTTTTTATAAAGATGAATTACAAAGTTCAGACGCTGTTAGTAGGACTTTTGTAACTATTTATGATAAAGAAGTAGAATTAAAATCAGGTGTATTAAAAGTTCAAACTGATAATTTAAGTTCTGATTCTCCAAATAATAAACTTGAAGTCTATAAAGAAAAACTTGATAAATTTGCTAAAGTTTTAGCTGATGTTACTGATAAATATATAAGAACAGGTGTTGATTCATATAAGTTTGGAGAAAAAGCTTTAGATGAATTAGATAGTACAGTTGGAGAAACTGTAAAAATTGGTTTGTTTTCAGGAAGTAGTGTAAGCACATTAAAATTTAATGAGTCTGCAATTAATGATTTAGATCAAAAAGATTTAGATTATCTTGCTGAACTTCAATGGAAAAAAGACTTGTCTTTTACAGATGGGGCACAAGATCCTACTAATAATGATAGAACTTCTTTCAAAGAGTTTTTTCAAGAGATTAGAGCAATTGTATCAGGAGATAAAGAAAGTACGGATTTTGTTTTAGATACACAAAAAGATATAAAAGCAGCTTTAACATCTTCCTATGATAAACTTGTAAAAGTTGATAAAGATGAGGAAATGCTTAATCTAATTAAGTTTCAAGCAGCCTATACAGCAAATGCAAAACTTGTAACTGTGATTGATGAAATGTTAGAAACTTTATTGGGTCTTAAAAGATAGTAAGGAGTAAACTATGGCTGAAGGAATTTTAGGATTAGGTACAGGGCAATCTGCTTCTTTAAATCAAGAATTAATTGATAAATTAAAAGGTGCAGAAAGAAAAGCAAGAGTTGAGCCTTTAGAAACAAGAATTGAAGATATCACTAAAGAAAGAGAAACATATACTCAAATTGATACAAAAGTAAGTGAATTGTTAGCTGCAATTAAACCTTTTGATCTTTTTGTAAGTGGTGGTACAAATGCTTTTGAAGAAAAATCAGCTACTACATCAGGTGATTCTGTTGTATTTAATGCAACAGATTCATCAAAATTAAATAATGGTATTACAACAGTTGATGTAAAATCATTAGCACAAAAAGATGTATATCAATCAAATACAATAGATGCAGCTTCAAAAGATGCTTTAGGTGATATTGGTACATTAAGTATTGGTGTTGGAAGTGAAACTTTTACTTTTAATACAGCTGATTATTCAACTTATGATGAATTAGCAACAGCTATAAATGATAAAACAGGAATTAATGCATCTTTAGATCAAGTAGGTACAGACTCTTATAGATTGATTTTAAAAAGTGAAGAATCAGGTATTTCAAATGCTTTATCCATTTCAGGAACAGCTAGCCAAGCATTAGGTTATACAACAGATGGAACAACAGTTAATGCTACAAATCATACTTTAACAGCTCAAGATATGAGTGTTGAAATTGATGGGGTTTCTTATAATAGTGCAGAAAATAGTATTACAGTAGATGGTTTAGATATAACTGCAACTAAAACAGGTATATCATCTATTAATATAAAAGATGATACTTCTGTTATAACAAGTCAAGTACAAGAGTTTATTACAAAATATAATGAACTTGTAGAATTAATTGGAACAGAAATTGATAATGCTGATAGTGCAATATCTGATAAATCTTCATTAAGAAGTATTTTATCTGAAATTAAAAATGAGGTATTTGGATCTTATGGTGCATCTGATGATAAATCTTTATTTAATTATGGTTTTGAATTAGATAAGTCTGGTAAATTATCTTTAGATACAACAAAGTTTAATGATGTTCTTACAAATAACCCTGATGAACTAAAAGAATTATTTGTTGGTACTGCTGCAAAAGAAGGTTTTGGAACACAATTAAAAGCAACATTAGATGAAATGAATTTTTCAGGTGGATTACTTGATGCCTATGAAAAGGGTATTGATTCAAGAAATCAAACATTAGAAAAAGAGAAAGAAAAAGCAGTAAAAGACTTAGATGATAAATATAGTCAATTAGCAAATCAATTTGCTGCTTATACTTCTATTATAAGTCAATTTGAGAGTACATTCTCAGGTCTTAAAATGATGATACAACAATCTACATCATCAAACTAATAAAAAGAGAAAATTATTTTTTCTCTTTTTTGTTTAAAATTAAGCTAAGATATAATATACTTATTGCTACAAGAATAACGGAGATACTTTATGGGATTAGATGTATATAATCAACAAAATGCAGTTTCAGACGACCCTTATGTACTGATACTTAAATTATACGAAGGTATAATTAAATATCTTTCATTTGTTAAAAATGCAATGGAAGAGGGTGATGTTGAAGCAAAGTTTACTTATATAAATAAAACTATCGCTATTTTTGATGAACTAAGAAATGTTTTAGATTTTGATGGTGGAGATGTAGCTTATTATCTTGATGGATTATATCTTTATCAAATTGAGACACTTTTTTCTGCTGGTATTGATGATAATGTAAATGCTGTTAATCAAGTAATGAAAGTAGCACAAGGGCTAATCGAAGCATGGAAAGAAGAGACAGGTCTGTAAAGGCCTTAAACGAACTAATAAGAATTGATTCTTTAGATTCTTATGATAAAGCTGATGCTTTAGTTGCATGGTATGAAGAATATATAGGTCAAGATAGTATAGAAAATTTTGACTTAGAACTTCAAGAATTAAAGCAACTTGAAGAACTTTTTTTTAAAAGTATAAACTTTCTAAATAAACAAAAATTAGAAGCTAAAAATGATTTAGAAGAAGCACGAAAGATGAAGAAATTTCTAAATAACTAGATCTTCTATTTCTACTTTTTTTTCATATAAATATGCTCTTATATTTTTAGGTATTTTTTTTACTCTACATTTTTCTTTAAATTTTTTATCCATAGATGTTTTTGAAACAGGACATATAAATATATATTCCGAATTTATACTTACGGCAATCTTATGAGATATTATAATTTCTTTTTGTTTTATAATTTCATCTCTTGAAGCTTTTGATAAAACAAAGCCTCTTTTTTTGATACTTTTATCTATAATTCTAATGTTTAGATTATTATCATTTAGATTTTTATAAATCTCAAGCTCTTCGATTTTTTGTAAAGCAGATATACTTATATTTAAAGAGTTAATATCTTCTTGTAAATATTTAAAAGAATTAATAACTCCGTTTTTAAACTCACTTAAAAACTTATCACTAAAATTATGTCTAAAATAATTTCTTTTATATTTTATATCATTATTTGTTTCATCAATAAAATACTTTAAGCCATTTGTTTTTAAATATTCTTCTAATTCATCTTTTGTAATATTTAAAAGAGGTTTATATATCTTATAATAATCTTTATCTTCCCATGTATTAAAGCCTATAAGCTCACTTAATCCTGCGCCTTTAGATAATTGCATCATAAACCATTCTAATTTATCATTTAATTGGTGAGCAGTAATTAAAGTATTATATTTTTCTTCTTTAATGATCTCTTCAAAAAAGCAATATCTTATATCTCTTGCTTTTTTTTCAAAGTTTGAACCACTTAAAGAGACTTCTTTTAGAAATATTTTTTTATTGTATTTTTTAGCTAGTTCTTTAGCGAATAAAACTTCTTCTTTTGACTGGGCTCTTTCATTATAGTCTACAATTGCTATATCAAAAGAAACATTTTTATCAAGAAGTAGAAAAAATAGTGCACTTGAATCTATTCCTGCTGAAAAGGCTAAAAGATTTTTTGTATTTTTTAATATTTCTAAATTTAGTTTTAATATAATTAATCCTTTTCTTTAAAACTTTTTACAGATTTTGGTTCACCTAGATGATATCCTTGAGAATAATCGATATTAAGTTCTTTTACTTTTTGATGTACAACTTCATTATGTACATATTCAGCAATTGTTTTTATTCCAAGTTTTTTGGCAAAATCAACAACAATTTCAGCAACTGTTTGTGCATTTTTATCGTTGTTTATATTTTTGATTAAAGAACCATCAATTTTAATAAAATCAACATTTAATCTCATTAGATATTCAAAGTTTGAATATCCTGTACCAAAATCATCAATTGCTATTTTACAACCATGTCTTTTCATATTTTCAATAAACGAACTTACTTCATCAAAGTTTTCTATTCCTTCTGATTCAACTATTTCAAGTACAATTCTATTTGCTACTTTGTACTTTAAAATTTTATCAATAAAGTAGTGCATTGTCTCAGGATTTAGTATATCTTCAATAGTTAAATTAATAGAAAATTCATCACTTCTATTTTCAAAAAATTTACAAGCTTTATCTATTACTACTTTTGTAATATTTGAATAAAGTCTTGATTTCTTTGCTACTTCTAAAAAATGATAAGGAGAAACTATTTCCCCATTTGGTTCAATATATCTAATAAGACATTCATATTTTGATGTTTCTTTTGTATTATTTGAAATAATAGGTTGTAAAAAAATATCAAATCTTTCTTCAAAAAAACCTTCTCTTAGTTTTTTAGTCCATAATAAATTAGAATAATGTCTTTCTTTTAGATTTTGACATCTATCATAGTAAACATATTCTATATCATTAGTTTTAGCATATTCAAGTGCTGTTTCAGAGTGTAAATATACATTTGTTGAGTTTGATATGGCACAAGTAAGAGAGATATTAAAACTATACTCTTCTACTTTAAAAGTTTGTTTTTTTATTTTTTTATTAAATTCTTTAATTTTTTCGATAAAAATATCATCACTAAAATGATTTATTTTTAAAATAGCAAATTTATCTGCATTTATTCTAAAAATTTTTGATATATTTTTAAATTCATTTTTAATTATAGTTGATACTTCTATTAATAGTTTATCACCAATACTATAGTCATAACATTCATTTATCTCTTTAAATCTATTTATATCAAATAAACAAAGAGCAGGATTATTTTCATTTTTTAGCTCTTCAAAAAGTTTAAGTCTATTAGGTAGCTTTGTAAGTGGGTCTGTTGTTTGTTGTTGTATTTTTTTCTCTTTATTTATCAAATCAGTTACATTACTTCTAATAGACATAAATTCATTAATCTCATTATTTTCATTTAACATGGGAATAATTGTAGTTGCTACATAATACTCTTCTTTTTCTTTATTTTGATTTTTGATAACGCCTTTCCAAATCTTTTTCTTAAGAATTGTTTTCCACATATCTTTAAAAATTTCTTTAGAATTGTCAGGATGTCTTATTATACTATGAGGACTACCAATAAGTTCATCTTTTGAATATTTTGAGATCTTTATAAACTCATCATTTACATAAGTTATAATACCTTCTTTAGATGTTTTTGAAACAATTGAGCTTTTATCTACGGCTTTTTTATATTCATTTAATAAAGTAACATTTATTAAAAGTTCTTTATTTCTTTGACTAAGAGTTTTATTTAATTTTATTTCTTTTTGTTTATTTTTTGTAATATCTGTTACAAAACCTTCAAGGGCAATTACTTTACCATTTTCTTTTATAGCAAGGCCTTGTTCCCATACCCATTTTATATTTCCATTTTTTGCTGTTATTCTATATTCAACTTTCCATGGAATATTTTCTTGAATAGCTTCATCAACTATCATATCTACTTTTTTTCTATCTTCTAAAACAATTAAGTCCATATAAGATAAAGTAGCATTATTGACTAGGTCTTTCTTTGAAAATCCTGTTAAATCTTCACATCCATCACTAATTACTTCCATGGTCCAAAAATTATCATTTTTACATCTGTATAACATTCCAGGTAAATGATGTATCAATGATAGTAGATATTCTTTTTTTAAAAAATCGAATTCTTGGGCCATGGTAGCACTCCCTTAGGTATTCTAAGCTATTACAGTTGCAAGTAGTTTATCTCCCACAAGTTCTGTTATTTTTACTTTATATATCTTACCAAATTCTAACTTTTTTTGTTCACCTTTTTCATCAAAAAGTTCATTATCATTGATATAAATTTCTCCATCAATATCAGGAGCCCAAATAGTTTTTCTAGCACTTAATAAATATTCATGCTCATCACTTTCTCCATCAACATAAACTTCAAAAGTTTTACCTACTTCTTTTTCAAGTGATTCTTGAGTTGTTTTAGCAATAATTTCACCTAAAATATCTGCTCTTTCATCTATTATTTCTTGTGCAACTTTAGCATCTGATTTTGAAGCAGTTGTTCCCTCTTCATCAGAGTAAGAGAATACATTTGCTCTATCAAATTTATATTCTTCAATATATTTTGCTAAAGCTTCAAAATCTTCTTGTGTTTCACCTGGGTGACCAGCTATAAATGTAGTTCTTACAAAAGAGTTTGGTTTTGATTTCATCTGATTCATAAGCTCGATTAGCTTTTCAACACCTTTTCCTCTTTTCATTATTTTTAACATTGAAGGTGTGATATGTTGAAGTGGCATATCAAAATAGTTTACAAATACTTTAGAGTCAGCTATCTTATCAATAAGTGATAATGTAGTTGTTGATGGGTAAAGATATAAAATTCTAGCAGTTTTAATACCTTCAACTTTCTCAACAGCTTCTACTAATTGTTCTAAACCATCTTTATGTCCTAAGTCTCTTAAAAATGAAGAAGAGTCTTGAGAAACAAAAGAAAAATCTACAAAGCCTTGAGATACTAGTGATTTAACTTCTTTTATAAGTGATTCAAGTGTTCTTGAATGAAGCTTTCCTTTAAAACTAGGAATAGCACAGAATGAACAGGCCTGATTACAACCTTCACTTAATTTTACGTAAGCATGATAGTTTGAACCTGTGATTACTCTATCATTAGTTTCACTTGCTAAAAATACATCATTTGTGAAGTTTGATCTTTTAGCATTTACAAGTTCATCAATTCTATCGTAGTCACCAACCCCTGTAAATACATCAATTTCAGGTAGTTCTTTTTGTAATTCTTCTTTATATCTTTCACTTAAACAACCAGCCATTACCAATACTGATTCTTCTTTTCTTTCATCATGTAAATTTAAAATTGTATTGATACTTTCTTCTTTTGCAGAGTCAATAAAACCACATGTATTAACAATAATAACATCTGCATTTGAAGAGTCATTTGTAAGTGTATAATCTTTTAATTTTCCAAGCATTACTTCTGAATCTACAAGGTTTTTTGTACAGCCAAGTGAAACAAGATGTAATGATTTATCGGGATTTTGAGTTGTAAATTTCATTTATTACCTATTACTTTTTTCGCAATTTTATCATAAATTTAGTAAAAGTTTAAATTTAAATAAAATATAGAAAAAAGTAAAAGATATTTTTAGTTAACTTTTTCTTTTATACCTTGAACATCAATTAGAAGTTTTACATTATTGCTTACTGCAACACCACCCATTTCTAAAGCTTTGTTCCATTTAATACCATAATCTTGTCTATTAATTTTTCCTTCAAGCGAAAAACCTGCTCTTTCATTTCCCCAAGGATCTTTTACTGTAGAAATTTCATTTATATCTAAAGCAATATTTTTTGTGATACCTCTTAATGTGAAATCACCATAAGCTTTACCATTTTCAACTTTAGTAAGTTTAAATTTAATTTCTGGGAACTTTTTAGCTGCAAATAATTCTTCTTCTTTTAAGTGTTCGTCTCTTTCTTTATCTGCTGTGTTAATTGAAGCAACCTTTATTGTTGCATTTAAATTTTTTAGTTTTTTAGTTTTCTCATCATAAATAAATGAACCATCAAAATTATCAAATGAACCTTTTACATTTGAAATCATCATGTGTTTTACTTGAAATCCTACGTTAGTATGGCTTTTATCTACTTTATATGTTCCTGCAAATAAAGACCCTACTAATAAAGCACTTGATAATAATAGTCTATCTAATTTCATATATAATCCTTTTTGATTTTAATTATCAGAATTATAAGTATGATAAGCTTAAATTATCTTGAATGGTATTTTATTATAACCAAATATTATCAAGAAGTCTTGTATTCCCAAATCTAGCAACTACTAGAATTACTGTATTTTTAAGCTCAATAGTTTCTATTTCATTAAACTGCTTATCAACTATTGCTACATACTCTACATCAAGACTTGACATAACCTCATAGATTTTCTTTTCTACTTTTTTTACATCGAGTTCACCTTTTGCTATAAGTGAAGCAGCACTGTAAAGTGACTTTGAAATAAGTAATGCATCTTTTCTTTGAGTTTTATCTAAATATACATTTCTTGAACTCATAGCAAGTCCATCTTTTTCTCTTACGATATCACAAGGTACTATGTTTATTGGTAAGAAAAGGTTTTTAACCATTTGTTCTATAAGCGATAGTTGCTGTGCATCTTTTTTACCAAAGTATGCATTTGTTGGTTGAGTTAACCCAAATAGTTTTAAAACTACTTGTAAAACACCATCAAAATGACCTGGTCTTGTTTTGCCTTCTAACATATAGCTTTTATTTGGAGCTTTTATTAAAATCTCTTCACTTCCATATATAGTAGAAATCTCAGGCATGAAAAGATAGTCAACTTTGCACATCTCACAGATTTTTTTATCTGCTTCATCACGTCTAGGGTATGCGTCTAAATCTTCTCCTGGAAGAAATTGTGTAGGGTTAACAAAGATAGATACTATAACTATTTCATTTTCTTCTCTTGCTTTTTTGATTAAAGAGATATGTCCATCATGTAAAGCCCCCATTGTTGGTACAAAACCAACTGTTGAGTTAATATTTTTTCTAACTTCTTGTAACTGCTCAATAGTTTTTAAAACTTTCAATTATGTTTCCTTAATTAAATTTCTTATTTTCCATCATAGTTTGGGTTTAGTTTTAGTAGAACTAAGTCCGCTAAGATATTTCCAAGAAGTGTTAAAAATGCTCCAATGATTAATATTCCCATAATTACAGGATAGTCATGGGCTAAAGCACTTTGGAAAAATAAAAGTCCCATTCCATCAATAGAAAAAATTGTTTCAAGTATTACTGAACCACCAATAATTCCTGGAAGTGATAATCCAAGTAATGTAATAACTGGTGGATATAGATTTGGTAAGATATAGTATCTTAGAATTTGTTTGTTATTTAAACCTCTTGCTTTTGCAAAGAAAATATAATCAGACTTTAAAATCTCAATAGTCAGGGATCTAATATATAAAGTCAAACTTCCAATTCCACTAAATATTATGATAGAAATAGGAAGTATTAAGTGCCATGCAAAATCTAAATAGTAAGTTAAACTTCCATCATCTGGTACGGAGTGTAAACCTGCTATTGGTAAAACTTCAAAGTTTATAGCAAAAATTAAAACTAAAAGCAAGGCTAAATAAAAAGATGGCATAGAAAAACTAAGAAGTGATAACTGTCCTGTGAATCTATCAAAAAAACTATTTTTATTTAGAGCTGCTTTTATTCCAAGATAAAGTGAAATAAAAAAGATAAAAACCATTGAGATTATATTTATAGTAAGTGTGATTGGAATTCTACTTAATATCTCTTCTTTTACTTGTGAACCACTAGCAAAGGAAATACCAAAATCAAGTTGAACCATAGCTATAAGCCATGAAAAATACTGTACATATAAAGGCTTATCTAGTCCATAAATAGCTTTTAGTTGAGCAATTGACTCTTCTGTAATGTTAGGGTTTAACTGCCCACTTGCAAAAAAAGAGTTTGGCGCTGCATTTATAGCTATAAATGAAATCAAACTAATTATAAAAAGCATGATGATAAGGTATAATAGTTTTTTAGCAAATATTTTCATATTTGAATTATACACAATTAGGACTAAAATGATAGGTATAGATGTAGCTTCTGTTGATAGAATAAAAAGAATGTATGAGAAGTTTGGACGAAAAGCTTATGAGAGATTTTTAGATGATGAAGAGATTGAACTTATAAAAAGACCTGAGAGTGCTGCTGGTTTTTGGGCTGCTAAAGAGGCTGCTTCAAAAGCTTTGGGTACTGGTATTGGTAAAGAGTGTGGATTTCATGATATTAAAATCAAAAAATCAAAGCTTGGTGCTCCAAAAATAAAATACAAAAAAGAAATAAGAAAAAAGTATAAAATCAAAAAGTCTTATTTATCAATAACTCATGACCAAGGTTTAGCAATTGCCGTGGTTCAAAATACTAAAAAATAGATTTATAAGTAAAGAAAAGACAGAGATATTTAGTATTAGTTTTTTGCTAAATATCTCTCTAGTATAATTTTTGCAGCAAGAGAGTCAACTCTTCCATCTCTTTTGTATTTGATTTCACCTTTCATCATATCTTCGGCTTCAATTGAGCTCATATTCTCTTCTTGGAATTCATAAGGTATATCAAGTTCTAGTAGTTTAACAAAGTGATTAATTCTTTTTTGCATATCTTCACTTGCACTAGGAAATCCAACTATTAATTTTTCAATTTCCCACTCTTTTAAAAAAGCATTTACATCGTTTGAGGCTTGATTTCTATTTTTTCGCAGAATTGCTTCTTGTGGTGTTACTATATTTGAACTAAGACAGATTGCAACTCCTATTCTTTTAAGTCCTATATCAATACAAGCTAGTTTCAATCAGTTTCCTTTAGTTAATTTTAGGTATTATTATAACCTTTAAAGAATAAAACTAGGGAAAATTAATGAAATTAGCTGTATTTGATTTTGATTCAACACTTATGGATGGAGAGACTATTGACTTTCTAGCAAAGCCTTTAGGATTAGAGGAAAAAGTTGCAGGAATTACAGAAAAAGCAATGGCTGGAGAGTTAGACTTTTTTGAATCTTTAATTGAAAGAGTATCTTTACTTAAGGGTTTAGAGTATGCAAAAGCTGTAGAGATTTGTAAAGATTTACCTTTAATGCCAGGTGCTTATGAGATTATTCCTGAACTTAAAAAGATGGGCTATAAAGTTGTATGTTTTTCAGGTGGATTTAGAATAGGAACATCACCTGCTAAAGATAAACTTGGACTTGATGCAGACTTTTCAAATGTACTTCATGAAAGAGATGGTATTTTAACTGGACTTGTTGGTGGAGATATGATGTTTGGATATTCAAAAGGTGATATGATTCAAAGATTACAAAATATTTTAGGTGTTTCAAAAGCTGATACTTTAGTTTGTGGTGATGGTGCAAATGACTTATCAATGTTCGCTCATGCTGATACTAGAGTTGCTTTTTGTGCTAAAGAAGTATTAAAGAAAGAAGCTAATATTATAGTTGATACAAAAGATTTAACAAAAATCTTAGATAATTTATAAGGGAAACAAACATGAGTTTAAAAGAAGAAATTAACTACTCTTTATGGTGTGATTTTATTGAAAGAGATTTCTTAGAAAACAGATTTCAAGAGATTATAAAAGATGAAATAATCCAAGGTGCTACTTCAAACCCTGCGATTTTTGCATCTTCTATTACTAATTCTGTTGCATATAAACAACAACTTGATATGTTACAAGCAAATAATGCAAAAACAATCTATGAAGAATTAGCTCTAACAGATATCAAAAGAGCTGCTTGTTTACTTGATGAATTACATAAAAACGATGCTGATGATGGGTTTATCTCTATTGAAGTTGACCCTACACTTTGTGATGATGCCCAAGGGACTATTGAAGAGGGAATTAGATTGCATAATTCAATCGGACTTGATAATGTAATGATTAAAGTTCCTGCAACACAAGCTGGATACATTGCTATGAGAGAATTAACATCAAGAGGTATTCATGTAAATGCAACACTTATTTTTTCAGTTGACCAAGCTATCAAATGTGCGCAGGCTTTAGATGAAGGAATTAAAGAATCAAATAAAGATATTAAAGCTGTAATTTCTGTATTTGTTTCAAGATTTGATAGATTGTGTGATAGTGATTTTGCTTCAAAAGGTTTAGAAACTTCAAAACTTGGAATTGTAAATGCAACAAAATGTTACCATGAAGTGAATAAATTTGAAAATAAAAATATCAGAACATTATTTGCTAGTACAGGTGTAAAAGGTGATGAATTAGCTCCTTCTTATTATGTTGATAACTTAATTTATCCAAATTCTGTAAATACTGCACCTTTAGCAACTATTGAAGATTGGGTACAAGTAGGTTCAAAAGAACAGTCAGAAGTAATGACTGATAAGCAATGTGATGAATATTTTGAATTAATAGCTTCAAAAGGTGTAAAAATGGATGAAATCTATGAAACACTTTTAAGCGATGGATTAGATGCCTTTAAGGTATCTTTTAAAGAGTTACTTTCTAAATTAGTAGCATAATCTTACAGACATATTAGGCTTTCTAATATGTCTTTTTTCTTATAAAAGCCCACTACTGTTACAATTTAGTAACAAAATTAATTTTTCATATTAAGTATAGTTTAGATAAAATCATCCATTATTAAATAAAAGATAAAGGCAATAAAATGAAAAATTGGAATCCAAGTAGCTGGAGAGATTTTCCAATCAAGCAACAACCAACATATAATGACTTAGATAAATTAAAGAAAGTAGAAAATGAACTAGCTTCATATCCACCTTTAATTTTTGCAGGTGAAGCACTAAGTTTAAAAAGTAAGTTAGCTGATGTAGTAAATGGAAAAGCTTTTCTTTTACAAGGAGGAGATTGTGCTGAGTCATTTGCTGCATTTGATGCAAATAATATAAAAGATTTATTTAAAGCAATGATGCAAATGGCTGTAGTCTTAACTTTCTCTGGTGGATGTCCTGTTGTAAAAGTTGGACGAGTAGCAGGTCAATTTGCAAAGCCAAGAAGTGCAGACTTTGAAGAAATAAATGGTATTTCTTTACCTTCATATAGAGGTGATATTGTAAATGATATGGCATTTACTGAAAAAGCTAGAAATCCAAAAGCTAAAAAATTATTAAAAGCTTATAATCAAAGTGCTGCAACTATGAACCTTTTAAGAGCATTTTCAAGAGGTGGAATGGCTGATTTAAATCAGGTTCATTTATGGAATTTAGGATTTTTAAAAGATCATGAATTAGATGAAAGATATCAAGATGTTTCAAATAGAATTTCTGAGGCATTAAACTTTATGAAATCATGTGGAATTACAAGTGAAAATACTGCACAATTAAGTGAAACATCACTTTATACTTCACATGAAGCACTTTTACTTAACTATGAAGAAGCTTTAACTAGAAAAGATTCAATTACAGGTGATTGGTTTAACTGTGCTGCTCACATGTTATGGATTGGAGATAGAACAAGAGACTTAAAAGATGCTCATATTGAATACTTTAGAGGTATTAAGAATCCAGTTGGGTGTAAAGTAGGCCCTTCTATGAAAGAAGATGAATTAATTCAATTAATTGATAAATTAAATCCAGAAAATGAAGCAGGAAGATTAAATCTTATTGTTAGAATGGGTGCAAATAAAATTGAAGATCATTTCCCTAAACTATTAGCAAGAGTTAAAAAAGAGGGTAAAAATGTATTATGGTCATCAGATCCAATGCATGGAAATACTATTAAAACTGATAATGGTTATAAAACAAGAGATTTTGAAGCTATTTTAAGTGAAGTTCGAAAATTCTTCCAAATTCATAGAGCAGAGGGTACTTATGCAGGTGGTATTCATTTAGAAATGACTGGTCAAGATGTAACAGAGTGTACAGGAAGTGCAAGTTCAGCTATTACAAAAGAAGGATTAGCAAGTAGATATCATACTCAATGTGATCCAAGATTAAATGCTGATCAAGCTTTAGAATTAGCATTTATGATTGCAGATACTCTAAAAGAAGCTAGAAAAGATATCATTGTTTAGTTTATATCTTTGATGGCATAAAAAAAGGGAAGAAGTTTTACTTCTTCCCTTTTTTAGTTTTATAAAAATTTTTCTTTATATTCCTCTTCATTGAAACCAACAACAACATCATTGCTCATTTCAACTATTGGTCTTTTTAAAAGCATAGGCTCTTTACATAACCACTCAAACTTACCTTGTTCATCAAGATTAAGCTCTTTTAACTTTAAACTTCTGTACTTAGTTCCTCTACTATTGAAAACTAAATCAATTCCTGCTTTTTCAATCCAAAACTCGATAGAAGTTGAAGTAGGTATTTCTTTTTTTGTATCAAAAAATTCTACTTCTATATTGTTGTCCTTAAAAAACCTTAAGGCTTTTCTAACAGAGTTTCAGGTTTTTATTCCATAAACCTTAAACATTGTTTTCCTTTTATTTATTACTCAATAATCTTTGGAACTATAAAGTATCCATCTTCGCTCTTTGGCGCATTTTCTAAAATATGATTTGATAATTCTAAATCTTGTTTCGCAACATCATCTCTTAAAGGTGTACCACCTTCTACTGTATTAAATGTAGCTTCAATTTTTGATACATCAATTTCATTTAAATTCTCAACGAAGTTGATAATATCAGCTAGCTCAGATTTTAAGTTCTCTTTTCTTGACTCATCAATCTCTAAACTAGAAAGTCTTGATAATTTTTCAATTAGTTTATCATCTACAGTCATAGTTTTCCTTGTTGTTGTATATAAATATGATTATATCTAAAAAGAGTTTGTTATGGCTTTAAAAGATTTAGAATAAATTTATAGTATACTTTTGTATTAATAAATCTAAAAAATTTTAAAGGAAAAAAAATGTTAAATTTTTTAATAAAGAAATTTAAAGATGAAAAAGGAGCTGTTGATAAAATCTTAGTTGCCTTACTTTTGATTATTTTTGCTCTATCAGCAATCGTTATATATAATACTTGGATTATGGATGAAAGTGAAAAATTACAAAAAAAAGCTTTTTCTGAGAGTGTAATTAGTAAAAAGCATACTTAATATAAATTTTAAATGTTTTATATAGTTTTTTATGTTTTTTCTCTTTTTTTAAGTTACCTAGACCTAAAAAAATATATAGTACCAAATATTATGCTTATAACGATGTTTATAATGTTAGTAGTTTTTGGTTTATTAGAAGATAGAATTTTTATAAATTCTATTTACTTGGCTTTTTTAATGTTTGTTTTTTTTATAGTAATATTTTTATTAAATAGGGATTTACTACTAGGAGGAGGTGATATAAAGTATATGCTTTTAGTTACATTACTTTTTGAACCTATAGCTTTTTTTCTATTTGTTCTAATCACTGGAATTATACAAATAATATTTTTAATATATTTTCAAAATATTAGAAAAAAACCTATGACTCCTATGATTCCTAGTATGTTTATGTCTGTTGTTTTGGTACAACTTTTTTATTAAAAGAAGTTTTTAGGCTCTTTTTTCATAAAATTCTGTTCTAAATTCATCCCATCTATTTTCTAAAATCGCTGTTCTTGCTTGTGTCATAAGATTTAAATAGTAGTGAATATTGTGCATAGAAGCTAATCTAAAATATGTCATTTCACCTGCTTTATATAAATGATTTAGATATGCTCTTGTAAAATTTTGACAAGTATAACAAGTACACTCTTCATCAATAGGTTTTGCATCTTCTTTAAATTGGGCTTTTCTGATATTTAATCTCCCAAAAGAAGTAAATAAAGTACCATTTCTTGCATTTCTTGTTGGCATAACACAATCAAACATATCAACACCTCTGTGAATGTTTTCTATTAAATCTTCTGGTAATCCAACACCCATTAGATATCTTGGTTTATCTTCTGGCATAAATTGCGTTGTCCACTCAACTGTATCATACATATCAGCATTTGGTTCACCAACACTTAATCCACCAATAGCATAGCCATCAAAATCAGTTAGAGAACATAATTGTTCAGCACTTAGTTTTCTAAACTCTTTATCTGTACCACCTTGAATAATAGCAAAAATATTTTGATTTACTCCTATTCCTTTTTCTTGTTGGCTTTTATGATATGTAATAGCTTCTTTTGCCCATTTTGTAGTTCTTTGAATAGATTCTTTAATTCTTTCTCTTGTATTTGGTAATGCAACTAAATCATCTAAAATCATCATAATATCACTACCTAAATCATATTGTGTATCAAGTACACTTTGAGGAGTGAAGTAATGTTTACTTCCATCAATATGTGATTTGAACATAATACCATTATCATCAGGTTTAGAGTTATCACTTAGTGAAAAAGCTTGAAAACCTCCACTATCAGTTAGAAAAGAGTTTGGAAATTTAGAAAAGCCATGAAGTCCACCAAATTTTTTTATTATTTCACTTCCTGGTCTAAGATATAAGTGATAAGTATTTCCAAGAATAATTTTTGCACCCATGCTTAGAAGTTCATTTGCATCTAGTGCTTTTACAGTAGCTTGGGTACCTACTGGCATAAATACAGGTGTTTGTATTGTACTATGAGCTGTTTTTATTGTACATGCTCTAGCTTTATTTACAGTTGCGTCTATTTTAAATTGCATATATTTTATTAACCTTGATTAAAATTTCGCAATTATATCTAAATTAAGTTGATACTTTTTCTTCTAGTTGTTCTTTTAAAGCTTGATTTTCTTGTTTTAATGTTTCTATTTCTTTAAGTAATTCTTTTTTTTCATTTACAATCTCAAGTGCTTTAGAAATTGATTTAATAATATTTCTAATATCTATAGGTTTTATAATATATGAAGTAATTCCAAGCTCAATTGCTTTTTTTAAATAACTTATGTCTTGATGTGCTGTAGTTATTAATACTGGGATATCTTTGTTGATTTTTTTAATTTCTTCAATCATTTTTAATCCATCCATATTTGGCATGGATAAATCAGTTAAAACAACATCAATTTCTTCTTGATTTTGTTTATATTTTTCTAAACCTTCTTGCCCATCATTTGCAGAAATAATAGTGGCATTAACTAGTTTTAGAGTAATAATTGTGTTTTGTTGAATAGCTTGATCATCTTCTACATATAAAATAGTAGTATTTTTTAGCATTTGTTCATTTATCATGGGATTTAACCTTATTTGTTGAATTATATTAGCGATTCTTCAATAAAAAAGTTATTAAATTAAACTAAAATAAAAATTATTTATTTTTAGATATAATGAGATAATTTTATATAAGGGTATAAATGAATTACTTTTTCTTACTTGTTTTTAGTGTAAGCTTTCTATTTTCTAAAGAATTAAAATCAATATCCTTAGAAGAAGCAATACAAATAGCTTTAGAAAATAATAAAAGAAATAAAGTATCAAAATTAGCTTTAGAACTAGCAAATGCCCAATACAATAAAGCCCTTAGTGCAAATTATCCAACTATAAATGCAATGCTAATTGGGACAAGAAAAGATGAAAGTCCTATTTATCAGCAAAAAGGGGAGTTTCAACTTCCAAATGATTTATCACTTATGTTAGGAAGAAATTCAATTCCTTCAAATATTAATACAACTAGCTATGGTAGAGACACAGTAAAAGGTTCAATAAACTTACAATATCCAGTTTATACAGGTGGAAAAATCTCAGCTATTATAGAACAGGCAAAGTTAAATAAACATATTGCTTTTAACGCTATGAAAAGAGAAGAACAAAATGTTGTTTTTGATACAAAAAAGTATTTTTATGGCTATGTTTTAACAAATGAACTCTATAAGATTGCTAAAGATTCTTATGAACGAATGCAGTTTATTTCTGATTTAACTAAAAACTTTTATGAAAGTGCAGATTCTTTAATGGTTAAAAAAACTGATTATTTATCAGTTCAAGTAACAGTTACACTAATTGAGTCAATTGTATCTAAACTAGAAGCAAATAGAAATCTTGTAAAATCAGCTCTTATAAACTCTATGGGCTTACCTTGGGATAGTGACATAAAAATCTCATACACAAGTAGATTGGTACCACCTAATTATACTCTTGCTAAGTTAGTAGAAAAAGCTTATTCCTCAAATCAAGATATAAAAGAAATGGATATAGCTTTAAGAATTACAAAAGAGCAAATAAAAGAAAAAAAAGCAGGACATTATCCAACACTAGCTTTTATGGGAGAAGTATCAAAAACATACAACTCTTATAAATATGGGTTTTTAAATGAAGATCAAAGAAACAGATGGAATATTGGTTTTGCAGCAAATTTACCACTTTTTGATGGCTTTAAAACAACAAATGAGATTGAAGAAAAAATGCTGCAAAATAAAAAAATATATTTATTAAGAGATATGTTAAAAGACGCAATTGCCATGCAAATTAAAAATGAGTTAAATAATGCACTTATTGGTTTTAAACAAATAAAAACATTAAAAAAAGCGAAAAAACTTGCTAAAGAGAATAGAGAGTTAAACATAAGAGCTTATCAAATAGAAGCTGTAAAAACAGAAGAGGTAGTTCAAGCTCAGTATATAGAAGCTTATGTGAAAGCTGACTATTTAAAATATGTTCATGATTATTTAGTAGCTTTAGCAAAAATAGATAAATTAATAGGAAAAGAAATAAAATAAAATGTCAGTATATAGCAAAAATAAATTATTTAAAAAAGTATATAGTTTACTATTCTTAGGAATTACTTTTATAACCATTATTTTTGCAGTTATTGGGGTTTCTTTACACAAAAAAGCTGTATTAGAACTTATGCAATCAGAAGCAAAAGGTTTAACTCAATCTATAACTTTTGTAATATCAAAAGCTTTGCTAAAAGGTGATAATTCATCAATTATTGATTTTAATAAACAGTACATAAAAAAGACAGATAAAGTTAAAAGTGTTATTATTTCAAAAGTAAATAAAAATGAATATTTTTTGATAAAAAAAGATTCTTGGAGTCATAAAAAAACTATAGATGAAGTTTTTTTAAATATGCAAAAAGATAAACCTTTTAGTTCTATTTTATACTCAAGTTTTTTAAAAGAAGAAGTTTTTCATTATGTTTATCCTATGAATATATCTGGCAGTACGTGGGGTTGGTTACATATAAGTTTAGATTTAGAAAAATATCATGAGAAACTTGATAGTTTATATACTCAATATTTAGTATTATTTATTTTGTTTACAATTTTATCTTTTATTATTTCTTTTTATATAGCAAAAACTTTTGTAAGACCAATTGTTGAACTTAATAAAATTGTATCAAAAGTTAGTTCTGATAATTTAGATGTTAAAGCCCATAATATAAGTAATGATGAGGTGGGAGAATTAACTAAAGCCTTTAATTCTATGATATCACAATTAAGTACTTCTCAAAAAAATCTTAAAAAATATCAAGCAGATTTAGAAAAAAGAGTACATGAAAGAACAGCTGATTTGGAAAAAGCAAATAAAAGTCTAAATGAAAAATCAGAACAGTTAGAAGAGTTAAACAAAAATCTTGATACAAAAGTAAAAAGAGAAATAGAAAGAAGAAAAGAACAAGAACAAATGCTTTTACAGCAGTCAAGACTTGCTGCAATGGGTGAAATGGTAGGAAATATTGCTCATCAATGGAGACAGCCTTTAAATGCTTTAGGTATTATTATTCAAAATATAGATTTATCATATAGAATTGGAAAACTAAATGAAGAGTTTATGAAAAAATCCATTGATGAATCTTTGGATTTAACTACTATGATGTCTAAAACTATTGATGATTTTAGAAACTTTTTTATTCCAAATAAGAAAAAAGAAAACTTTTTATTACATGAAAGTTTAAATAGTTCTTTAGAATTAATTGGTTCTACTTTTAAAAATTATAATATTAAAGTTGAAAAAAATATTGATAAAGGTTTAGAAGTTTATGGCTTTCCAAATGAATTTGCGCAAGCTTTATTAAATGTATTATCAAATGCAAAAGATGCTTTGATAGAAAAAAAGATATCAAAGCCTATAGTTTTAGTTGCTTTAAAAAAAGAAAATAATATTGGAAAAATTTCTATTAGTGATAATGCTGGGGGAATTGATAACAAGGTAATAATGAAAGTGTTTGAACCTTATTTTACTACAAAAGAACAAGGTAAAGGAACAGGTATTGGTTTATATATGTCAAAGATGATTATCGAACAAAATATGAAGGGAAAAATTTACGCTAAAAATATAGAAAATGGTGTAAGTTTTGTTATTGAAATACCTTTAAAAGAGCAAAAAGAAGATTAAAATCTACTATTAATTTAATTAAGATATAATATCAAAATGAAAAAGATATTAATAATTTTAGATGGTATTGTTGCTAAAAAGCTAATGCATAGAATTGTTGAGGCAAATACTAATGATAACGCTTATGATGTTATATATATGAGTGATTTGATTCTACCTGTACAAAAGCCTTCTAATTTTACTTTTTATAAGTTTGATCCAACTTCAAAATCTAAACTAGCTATGGTTTTAGATAAAAATATTCATACAGAAGTTTTAATAGCACTTAATTCAAAAGATGAAATGATAAGTGTGATTAAAAATATCAGAGAACATAAACAAAATCTTCAAATGAATGTACTTGATTATTGGGGTTTAGAAGTTGATGATCCTTATGTAAATGTTTATAAAGGTATAGAAGTTTTAGCAAATGGTATGGTTGAAAGACTTCCAAATATTCCTGTTGTGGCACAAAATATTGGGCTTAAACAAGGGGAAATTATGGAAATTAGAATTCCTTTTGGTAGCTCTTATGCTTATAGATATATAGGTTCAATTGAACAAAAAAAATGGAAAATCTTTGCTTTATATAGAAATCAACAACTTCTTACTATAAAACCCTCATTAGTTTTAAAACCCAATGATGTGATATTAGTAGTTGGAAAACCTTATGTTTTAATGCAAGTATTTAATGCAATTGGCAAAAATCAAGGGCAATTTCCTATGCCTTTTGGACACAATATATATTTATATTTAGATTTATATTTACAAAGTGAACAGAGTGCTAGAAAAGCTATTATTGAAGCAAAATTTTTGAATCAAAGATTAAAAAATAAGAAATTAATAGTAAGAGTTACTAGACCAACAAGTGTTGGGATAATGAATTTTATAAAAGATGAATTAAGACATTTCCCATCTATTAAACTTTGTATTGATTATGCAAATTCAGGTTTATTTAAAATACTAAGAGAAGATTTTAGAAAATTTGATATTGGAATGATTGTATTAACTCAAGAGATGTTTAAAGACAAGGAAGCTGTATCAAGATTAATTGAGTTTAAAGTTCCTATTTTTAAACTAGGAAATGAAAAGTTAAAATCTGTAAAAAGTACAGTTGTTGTTTTAAATGATACTCCATCTTATGAGCAAATATCTCCTATGGTATTTGATGTAGCAAGTCAAGTTAAAACAAAAACAAGAATATTTGATTTAGATCCAATTGGGGAAGAAGAAGATAAGTCAAACCTTTTAGATCATTTTGAGAATTTAGCAAAAATTTTTAATGAAAAAGTTGAAATTATTTCAAGTACTGAAAATCCAATAAGAAAACTAAAAAAACAAAAAAATATGGTTCAAATTTTGCCACTTAAAAAAGAGATGTTCAAAAAAAGATTTTCATTTAAGTTTTTTTACACAAATACAGACTATATATCTTTTGATATGAATGAATATAATCAACTGCTAATTCCCGTAGTTGAAGAACAAAATTAAATTAAGGATAAATTTTATAATGAATTTTGAAAAATACCCTTTTGAAAGGTTAAATGAGCTATTAGCTGATGTAGTTCCAAATGAAAAGTATGAATTATCAGCATTAACTATAGGTGAGCCAAAATTTGAAACTCCTGGTTTTATTCAAAAAACTTTAAAAGAAACAACTTCTTCTTTGAAAAAATATCCAGCTAGTGCTGGTTTACCAGAACTTAAACAAGCTATGGTTAATTTTGTAAAAGAGAGATTTGATGTAGAAATCAAACAAAGTGAAGTAATACCTACATTTGGTACGAGAGAAGCACTTTTTAATTTTCCTCAGTTTGCATTATTTGATAAGAAAAATCCAGTTATGGCTTTTACAAATCCTTTTTATCAAATCTATGAAGGTGCTGCTATTGCTAGTAGAGCAGAAGTTATTCATATAGATTTAACAAAAGAAAATGACTTCAAAGCAAACTTAAGTGATGAAGAACTTAAAAGATGTGATTTAGTAATTTTGAATTTTCCAAATAATCCAACATCTGCTGAAATGACAAAAGAAGAACTAGGTGTATGGGTTAAAAAGGCTTTAGAGTTTGATTTTATTTTAATCAATGATGAGTGTTATTCAGAGATTTATTTTGATGAAGATGATAAACCAGCATCACTTTTAGAAGCAAGTATTGCTGTTGGAAATACAAGCTTTAAAAATGTACTTGTGATGAACTCAATTTCAAAAAGAAGTTCAGCTCCAGGACTTAGATCTGGTTTTGTGGCAGGAGATGAAGAGATTTTAAAAGCATATATGAAATATAGAACTTATGTAGGATGTGCTTCACCTGTACCTTTACAAATAACAGCAGCAGTTGCTTGGAATAATAAAGAACATGTTGATGAATTTAGAGCTGTATATAAAGAAAATTTCGAATTAGCAAAAGAGATTTTAGGAATAAATCCTCCAAAAGCAACTTTTTATATTTGGCTTGAAGTAAAAGATGAATTAGAGTTTACAAAAGAGCTTTATAGACAAAAACATATAAAAGTTTTACCAGGAAGTTTCTTGGGAAGAAATGGTATTGGTAAAGGTTATGTAAGAATTGCATTAGTTGAAAATGCTCAAAAAACTAAAGAAGTATTAACAAGATTAAAGGATTTTATTGATGGACAAAAATGAGTTAAATGAAGCAAGAACAAACCCCGATTTTCTTAAGTATTTAGAAGAAACTAGGGTTTCATCTATGGAGAATAAAGATATTTCAGCTATGTATGAAACACTTGATTCTATGCTGGTTCTTGGTTTAGATGAAGAAAAAATAAACTCTTTATATGAAGTTATCTTAAAAACTGCATTTGAAAATGTAGAAAAAATAGTAAATGAAAATAAAAAACTTGATCTAGTTGATAAAAATTTACTTTATGTGAGAGCTTTTTATGAGCATGCAATTGAGAAATGGTCTTATGATAATTTTGATGGGGCAAAAGAGTTAGTTTTTGTTTTAGCAAATATCATTAAAGATGAGATCTTAGAACAAGCCTTAAATGTATTACTTATAGTTTTAAGTAAAAAAACACCTCTTGATGACTTTTATGAAACACAAGTTAATTTAGATACAAATAGTTCAAATGAAAAATATGGATATTTCTTAGTTGATTTTAAATTTGATGCAAGTAAATTTTTAGAAGAGAATAAAGAGCTTTTACAAGCAGAATATAAAAATTTACAACCTTTACTGGACGCTTAGATGAAAGTACATTTTATTGGAATAGGTGGAATTGGACTTTCTGCTTTAGCTAGATTTTTAAAACATGATGGTCATGAAGTTTGTGGTTCTGATATGAAAAGTACACCTATTACAAAAGAGTTAGTAAATGAAGGAATAAAAGTTTCATGTCCACAAGATGCTTCAAATATTACTGATGGTTTAGATTTAGTAATTTATTCAGCTGCTGTTACAGATGAAAACCCTGAACTTATTGAATCAAGACTTAAACAAATTAGAACACTTTCAAGAAAAGAAGCTTTACCTATTATTTTAGGAGATAAGAAAAACTATTGTGTTGCAGGAGCTCATGGTAAATCAACTACAACAGCTATCTTAGCTTCAATTTTAGATAGTTCAGCATTAATTGGGGCAATTTCAAAAGATTTTGGTTCAAACTTTAGATATGTAAATGATTTAGTTGCTTTTGAAGCAGATGAGTCTGATGCTTCTTTTTTATTATCAAATCCTCATTGTGCAATTGTAACAAATGCAGAACCTGAACACATGGAATATTATCATTATGATTATGAAAAGTTTTTTCAAGCTTATGAAAAGTTTATTAATTTAGGACAAAAAAATGTACTAAATGGTGAAGATGAATATATCAAAAAACTAAATATTAAAAATCCAAACTTCTTATATCCAAGCTCTGATATTAAAAATTTATGTTTTTTACTAAAAGATGGAGAGCCTTTTACAAAGTTTGATTTAAAAGACTTAGGTTCATTTGAAGTTTGGGGCTTTGGGTATCATATTGCTTTAGATGCTTCCCTTGCTATTCTAGCAGCACTAGAAGAGTTAGATATTGAAATTATTAGAAAAAATCTTTTAAATTACAAAGGTATTAAAAAGAGATTTGATATTGTTCAGAAAAATGATAAGATGGTAATAATTGATGATTATGCTCATCATCCAACTGAGATTGAAGCTACAATGAAATCAGTTGAAGTTTATGATAATCTTACAAATTTAGATAAAAGAATTGTAATCTGGCAACCGCATAAATACTCAAGAACTCATGATAATTTAGAAGGCTTTAAAAAATGCTTTAGAAGATGTGATCAATTAGTTATTTTACCTATTTGGACTATTCCAGGAGAAGTGGTACTTGATATAGACTTCGAAAAAGAGTTTGCTTCTTATAATCCTATTTTTGCAGATAGATTAAAAACAAGCGATGGAAAAATTGAACTTATTAAAGATGATAAAATTATTTCTGTTTTAGATGAAGGAATTATTTTAGGTGTAGGAGCAGGAGATATTACATATCAATTAAGACATTAATTAGTTCTTTTTAATAAATAATAAAGATTTTTGTAATAGAATGATAACTAAATATCAATAATTATAAAAGGTTAATTAAATGAAGGTTTTAGTTAGAAAATTTTTAAAAAAAGAATCAACTTCAGGTATTATCTTAATGTTTGTAACCTGTGTTGCTTTGATATTTAGTAATACATTTTTATCAGACTTTTATAATACCTTTTTACATACCCCAATAGTTTTTAAAATTGGAGATTTTCTTAATATTTCAAAACCCTTAATACTTTGGGTAAATGATGGTTTAATGGCAATTTTCTTTCTTCTAATAGGCTTAGAAATAAAAAGAGAATTGCTTTTAGGTCATTTATCTTCCTTTTCTAAAATAGCATTACCTGCAATAGCTGCAGTTGGTGGGATGTTAGTTCCAGCTTTAGTTTTTTTATTTTTTAATCAAGGAGATGATTTTGCTCTTAGGGGATGGGCTATTCCAACTGCTACAGATATTGCATTTGCTTTAGGAATTTTAGCTTTATTAGGTAAAAGAGTACCAACTTCTTTGAAAATATTTTTGATGGCTTTAGCTATTTTTGATGATTTAGGAGCTATTTTAATTATTGCATTTTTTTATACATCATCATTATCTTTTGAGGCACTATCTTTGGCCTTATTTTCAATAGTTATTTTGTATTTAATGAATAGAATGAGAATACAACTTTTAGGTGCATATATAATAGTGGGACTTTTCCTTTGGGTGTTTATTTTAAAATCAGGTATTCATGCTACTTTAGCTGGTATTATTTTGGCATTTTTTATTCCTTTACGTATGAAAGATGAGTTAAAACAAAAAACAGTCTCACCTATGAAAAACTTGGAGAATCAGATACATTTTTGGGTTGCATTCTTTGTATTACCTATTTTTGCTTTTGTAAATGCCGGAGTAGATTTAAGAGAAATGTCACTGGAAAAAATAACAAATCCTGTATCTTTAGGAATTATATTAGGTTTATTTTTTGGAAAGCAAATAGGGGTGTTTTTATTTACCTTTTTAGCTGTAAAACTTAAACTTGCTAAGTTACCTAAATGTACATCATGGGCTCAAATATATGGAATTTCTATACTTACTGGTATTGGGTTTACAATGAGTTTATTTATTGACTCACTAGCATATAATGATTCAGATGCTTTCTTTTATACTGATAAGTTAGCAATTCTAATAGGATCTGTTTTATCAGGAGTATTTGGGTATTTAGTTTTAAGAGTTGTAAAAGGAAAGAAAAACTGTAGTATCTAAACTACAGTTTTTACTAGTATTTTTATCTTAGAACTCTTTTCCTAGTGTCATATACAAATTCATAATATTCATTATTGTTATATTGAAATTCTTGAATAACTTCAAGTCCAAGTTTTCTTTTATGAGCTTCGTATGATCTAGGGTTTACTTTATTTACAAATGTAACTAAAATATCATATCTTTTTGACATATAATCAAGTGCAAAATCAAAAAGTTTTTCAAGTACACCAGAACCTCTTACACTTTTATCTACACAAACAGGTCCATATTGATATGAGTTATCTACAGTAATTCTTTCACCCTTATAACTAAGATTTGGTAAGTCTTCTATCATAAAAGCAAACATTGGCCATTTTGACCAATATTGCCATGAAGCAGACATTACATAGGCTATAACTTCATTATTATCATTTGTGGCAATAAAAATCCCTTTTTCTTTATTTATTATATCTTCTAATTGCTCTTTACTAAAAGCAGTAGTTACAAATCCATCTTTTTTATCTTTTTCATCAATAGAATCAATTTGATATTTGTTATGTAGTTTTAATATCGAAGCCACATCTTCTTTTTGAGCTACTTTTAAATTCATAGTTTATCCCTAAAACTTTTTATTTATGATAGTGAATTAGAAGTTATGTATATAATAAATTGCTATGAATATTTTATATTAAGAATATTTTTCCATTTTTTATTTCGATTTTTCCCATTAATTCATATTCAAAAACTTTATCACTATATTTATAAACAGCTTCATCATAAAGTGGAGACGTTTCGCAAAAAAGTAAAAACTCATCTTTTTGAATTTCTTTAACTTGTTTAGGAACTAATAAATTTATAAATTCATCAATATCATAAATAGGCTCAATTAACTTTTTTTCTACTAGTTTTTGCGTTCCTAAACTTTCATTTAATCTATGAGGTAAGGTATAGACTTTTTTACCCATTTTAAGTGCGTAATCCACTGAAGTTAAGCTACCAGAGTTTAAGTCTGCTTGTGTGACAATTAACACTTTACCTAAGGCTACAACTATTTCATTTCTTAGTACAAAAGTATAATTTCTAGCTTTTTGTTTTTCTTTATAAGCAGATAAAACAAGACCTTGTTTTTCAATCTCACAAATCATATTTTTATTTACGCTTGGATATCTAATATCTAAACCATTAGCAACAACAGCAATAGTTTGATAATCCTGACAAGCTTTATGTGCTATAGCATCAACACCCATTGCAGCACCACTTACAATGGTAATACCTGCAAGGGAGAGTTTAGAAGAGAGTTTATGTGTAAACTCTTTTGTATATGAATTGGGTTTTCGTGTACCTACTATTGAGACCATAGGTGTTTGTAGAAGCTTATCATTTCCAATATAAAAAAGATTTTTAGGATAACTCTTCATACTTTGAAGTTCAGGAATTTGATAGTTAAAGTTTTTAATCATATTTAGTCTTTATAATAAAATAAATTATTATACTTTAAATATACATATTTTTAGATTAGTTATAAAAATCAACATATGTAAATGACATAAGATTAAATAGAAAGCTATACTACTTTATAAATTTAATTTGAGGTTTAATAATGAATGATGATGAATTAAGAGAAAAAAATATAAATAATTTAAGAAATTTATTTAAACTTATGGGTGCACAAAAGCAAGTATCTAAGAAGAACACAAATTTATATTTTTCAAAGACTTGGCCCAATAGATTTTGGATGCCTTATGATTATGGAATTTCAGATTTAAAGGATTTGATAAAAATAAATAATCATAAGAATAAAATTATTTCTTTATGGGAAACTAATAAAGATATTTTTACAGAGGCAAATAATGAGTTAATATCAAAAGAATACACTGTACTTTTTGAACAAATAGGAATGTATTTAAATATGAGTGAATTAGATATTAATTTAAATAACGATTTAGAAATTAAACAAGTTCATAGTAAGGAAGATATAGAACTTTGGACAAAAATAGCTTCTTTATCTTTTTCTTACAAGATTGATTCTGAGATAATTTATAAAGTCTCAAAAGATTCTAATATAAATTTACTTTTAGCATATAAAGAAAATATACCAGTTGGTACAGCATTGCTTTATAAAAACTCTTCTGTAATGGGAATACATTTAGTTGGAGTTTTACAAAAGTATAGAAAACAAGGAATCGCAGATAATATTATGAAGAGAGCTATTTCTATTAGTAAAGAGAAAAGAATTGATTTTATGGTGCTTCAAGCATCTATGTTAGGTTTAGGAATATATGAAAAATTAGGTTTCAAAAAAAGTTTTGTATTGAAAAATTATCAAAAAAAGGAAATAAAATGAATAAAACATTTGAAGAAGCGATTAACTTCAGGCATGCTTGTAAGAGCTTTGATCCAAATAAAAAAATATCAAAAGAGGATATGTCTTTTATCTTAAACGCAGGGATTAAATCCCCTACATCTTTTGGTTTAGAGTTAACAAAGTTTATAGTTATCGAAAATCAAGAGTTAAAAGATAAAATAAAAAAAGAAAGTATGAATCAAGAACAAGTATCAGAATGTTCACATTTATTGCTTGTTCTTGTTAGAATTAATGATTCTAAAATAGAATCTGGTACTCCTAAAAAAAGATTTGAAAGACTTGGTTTGTCTTCTGATATTTTAGACATTTTTTTAAATATGTATACTGAATTTACAAAAACTCATTTAATTTCATTAAAGGATATTTATAACTGGACATCTAAGCAGGCATATCTTGCTGTAGGAAATATTATGACAGCTGCAGCAGTTAAAGGTATTGATTCTTGTCCTTTAGAAGGATTTGAAAAAGAAAAAATTGAAAAACTTTTAAATTTAGATAAAACAGAGCTTCAACTCGCTTTAGTTTTACCTTTAGGATATAGGACAAAAAGTCCTAGAAAGTCTGTACGATTAAGTTTTGATCAAATGGTTGATTTTATATGAAAATACTATAAATAAGGCAATTCATTTACAAAAATAGGTTCTATTCCTTTAAGTAAATGTTTTGACTCTTTTAAGACTTTAATAGTCATAGAATGAGGGTGTCCAATAGCTATAGCATAACCTCTTTTCTTGGCTATTTTAATTGCTTTTTTTAATTGGTTTTGAATATAAGTATACTCTTTTTTATTATCCATAAAAGTGTTTCTTACTATATACGGCATATTGTATTTTTCAGCCATTTTTTTAGCAACTGATTTAGCTGTTGTTCTACTATCTACAAAGATAAAATTATATTTTTTTAAAGCTCTAAATAATTTATCCATAGCCTCTTCATTTTGAGTAAATACTGAACCTGTATGATTATTTGTAAAAACTGCATTTGGATACCATTTTCTTAAATCTTTAACTCTTTGTTCTATTTGTTCATAAGTATGAGTAATTTTTAGAGTATTTTTTTCAGGACCTTTAAATTTACTAGATGCTTGCATAGGAAAATGAATCATGTGAAAAGGTAAATCCTGAGCAATTTTTGCTGAATTTGGATGACCTTTTGTTGGAGGTAAAAAGGCCATATTTACTTTATATCCAATATCTAAAATAGCTTTTTTTTGTCTACTTGAACTTACATCGTCAATCATAATAACTATTTTTGGTTTACTTTTCCCATCATATTTATATAAGGATTTCTTTAAAAATAGTGAAATATCATTTGTTGTTTTACTAGGAGCTTCTTTTTTTTCTATTTTCTTTTTTTCAAGTTCTTCTTTTTTCTTTTGAATTTCTTGTTTTATTTCTTCAAGAGGTTTATCTATATGATCTTTATTGAACTCTTGAGTATATTCTTCAAAAGCATCTTTTGGATCTTCTTCTAATTTAAAAAACTCATCTAATTTCTTTTCTTGGAATTTTTTTACTTCTTTTTTTTCAATAATAGTCTTATTAGTATTTTCTTTTTCATTTTTCATAATAAAATAGCTTAGTGCAGAAGCTATGAAGGCAAATAAAAATACTAATAAAAATATATTTATTAGTTTTACTTTTGATATAGAACTATTTTTTTTAGTTTTTTTTGATGATTTTTTTCTTGTTTTTTTAGTCATAGAAGAAAGAAATTTAAGGAAGAGAACTTCCTTAAATTATATTAGTTTTTGTCTTGTTGAACGATTTTTTTCTCAGCAATCCATGGCATCATAGATCTTAATTGAGAACCAGTTTGCTCAATTAAAGAAGCTCTGTTGTTCTTTCTTTCAGCATTCATTCTTGGGTATCCAGCTTGACCTTCTAAGATAAAGTCTTTAGCAAATCTACCATCTTGAATCTCAGCTAATAATTCTTTCATAGCAGCTTTAGACTCATCATTGATGATTCTCTTACCAGCAATGTAATCTCCGTACTCAGCAGTATTAGAAATAGAATATCTCATATCTGCAATTCCACCTTCGTACATTAAGTCAACGATTAATTTTAACTCATGTAAACACTCGAAGTATGCCATCATTGGATCATAACCAGCTTCTGTTAATGTTTCAAAACCAGCTTGAACTAATGCAGTTGCTCCACCACAAAGTACAGCTTGCTCACCGAATAAATCAGTTTCAGTTTCGTCTTTGAAAGTAGTTTCAATAATACCAGTTCTTCCTCCACCTACAGCAGAAGCGTAAGACTTAGCTAATTCTAAAGCAGAACCAGATGCATCTTGGTGAATAGCGATAAGATCAGGAATTCCCCCACCCTTAACAAATTCAGATCTTACAGTGTGACCTGGAGCTTTAGGAGCAACCATGATTACATCATTAGTAGCTTCTGGTGCAATTCTTCCATAGTGAATGTTAAACCCGTGTCCAAATGCTAAAGTAGCATCAGCTTTTAAGTTAGGCTTAATTTCGTTAGCGTAAATATCAGCTTGATTTTCATCTGGTAATAAAATCATTACAACATCAGCTTTTGCAGTAGCTTCTGCAACTGTTAATGTTTCAAACCCTTTAGCTTCAGCTTTAGCCCAAGAAGAACCACCTTTTCTTAAACCAACAACAACTTCAACTCCAGAATCTCTTAAGTTTTCTGCGTGTGCGTGTCCTTGTGAACCAAATCCAATCATTGCAACTTTCTTAGATTTGATTAATTCAATATTACAATCTTTGTCGTAGTATACATTTAATGCCATTACTTAACCCTCAGTAAAAAATTTTTTTGAGAGTATAACTAAAAAAAACTAAAAGTTTGAGAAAAACATCAAAAATTGACTAATTAGTCTAAAAAATAACATTTCAATAATACTAAATAACAATAATTCAAATAAATTTAGATAAAATATATATTAAAATTAAATAAAATATATAAGGAAGCTATAAATTGTATAGTTCAATATTTAAAAAAATATTACAAAATGAAAATGATTTTAACACCGATGAAAAAACTATTTTAGACAAGCTTTTAAATGAAGGTATCATTGAAAAAGATGAGAATAAATACTTATTAAATTCAAAATATAAAGTAGGTTTTATAAAGCTTCAAAGTAAAAGAGCTGTTTTAAAAGATTTATTTAATGAATATAAAGATATTACTTTGGACTTTGAGCATTTATATGGGGCTTATGATGGAGATTTTATTTTAGCAAAAAGAGTATTTAATCCAAGAAGTAAAGTAAAAGCAAAAGTTATTAGAGTTTTAGATGGGAAAGATGGAGAAGTACTTCTTTATGTAAACGATAAGAAGTTTTATACAATAAAAGAGAATATAGAACTAGAAAACAAAGGTGCTTCTAAATATGAAGATGGAGATGTTTTACTTGTTGATAATAAGACATTGGATTTAATAAAAAATATTGGAAATATAAAAGATCCAAAAGTAGATGAATTTATTTCTTTACATCTTTATAATGAAACTATTAGACTTGAGAAGCCTTTGGAAGTAAATGCAGTTATGGATGATGAAAAACAAAGAGTTGATTTAAGAGATTTACCATTTTGTACAATAGATCCAAATAGTGCAAAAGACCATGATGATGCAATTTATTATGATGAAAAAAATGAAGTTTTATATGTGGCAATTGCTGATGTTTCCTATTTTGTTAAACAAGGAAGTGCTCTTGATAAACTAGCTTATAAAAAATCAACATCTGTATATCTTCCTGGAAAAGTTTTACCAATGCTTCCAAATGAACTAAGTGAAGATATGTGTTCATTAAAAGAAGGAGTTGATAGATACTCTTATGTTTTTAAAATGTATTTAGATTTAGAAAATAAAGATGTAAAAAAAGCTGAACTTTTTGAAGCGATTATAAACTCTCATAAGAAGTTTTCTTATGGAAGAATTGATAGGGTTTTAGAAGGGCATTTAGATCAGTATAGTAGTGTAGAAAAAGAAATTTTTGATTACTTACTTCCTTTATATGAGGTTACAAAAAGTTTTAGAGCAAAAAGACTTGAAAAGGGTTATGATTTTAGAACAAGTGAATTTAGACTAAAACTTAAAAATGGTGAACTTTTTGGAATAGATGAAGAAGAATCAACAGCCTCTCATCAGTTAATAGAAGAGTGTATGCTTTTAGCAAATATACAAGCTAGTAAAAAAGTAAATAGTGTAGGGATTTTTAGAATCCATGAAGAACCACCTTTTAAAGCAATTTCTCAATTAGTAGATGATGTAAATATTTTAGGTGTTAAAGTTAAACTTAAAAGTGATGTTCATGATACAATTACTCATATTCAAGAAAAAGCCTCTCATAGTGTTTTAAGTGAAGAAATAGATGAACTTATTATTCATGCTCAAACTCAAGCAAAATATAGCTCAAAAAATCTTGGGCACTTTGGTTTAGGATTTAAATCATATTCACATTTCACAAGTCCTATTAGAAGATATTCTGATTTAGTTTTACATAGAATGTTAAAAACAAAAAATACACCTGAAAATATAGATGAAATTTGTGAATATATTTCAACAAGAGAGCGAGAAGTTGATAAACTTGTTTGGGACTTTGAAGATAGAAAATATGCAAGGTGGGCAGCTAAAAATATTGGTGTTGAAATAAAAGTAAAAATTATAGATATTGAAAGAAGTAAAGCTGTTTGTTATGATAAGGCTAAGGGAATGAAAGTAACTTTAGAAAACTATAAAGGACAAAATTTATATACTAAGTTAAGAGTAAAAATTAAAGAAGCTAATATTGTTACAAAGCAGATTATTGCTTCAATAAAATACTAATTTATTATTTTAAATTTGTAAATAAACTAGGAATATTCTCTTTTATAACATATTGTCCTAATAATTTATGCTTTTTATTTATTAAAATAGGTGCTACAAGATTTACTATTGATTTTTCAATAGGGTCTTGAAGTACTACAGAAAAATAAATATCAAAATCTTCTCTTCTTCTAATATGCATTTTTTCTATTATTTCATCTTCAATTTTAAAATCAAAAGCAGCATGCTGTAGGTATTTGATATTGACTACTGTAAAATTAATTAGATTTTTTTCATCAAGCACTAATGTTGAAAAATAATTATCTATTTTTTCAATTTTAATCTTCTTAATATCATCAAAGCCAAGTAAAGGGATTGTAATTTCATACATTTAAAGCCTTTTTTATAGTGACTCAATTTTATTGAAAGTATACTTAGGATATGATATATTTTATGTATAGAAACGAATTTGACAATCATTTAAAACAGAATAAAAAATTTAATGCTTATATGTTTTTTGGCCAATCAACTTTTTTAGTTGAGTATTATGCCTCAAAAGTTGCTAAATTACATGGCAGTAAAGATGATGTTGAAAAACTATATTTTGATGATTATGACTTCAAATATGCAAAAGATAAGCTTTTACAATCCTCACTATTTTCTAACAATAATATACTTTTAATAAAATTAGATAAAAAAAGACCTAAAAAAGAAGTAATAGAATTAATTGAAGCTTGTAATACAAATGAAAATAGTACAGTTATTTTCTCTTGTTTAGGTGATAGTGAATTTAAAACTATGGGAACTTATTTTAGTGATAAAACAAATTCTGTTAGTATTAGAATGTTCTCTCCTGCAAATCATGAGGCTATAAAAATTTTAGAAAATGAAGCTAAAAATTTAGCTATAAAATATGAAATCCCCGCTCTTAACCACTTATACTTTATGCATAAAAATGATTTAGCTTTATGTATGAATGATTTAAAAAAGCTTGCTGTATTAAATGAAACAATAACTTCAAATATTGTAAATAGTCATTGTTTTGGGATTGGTGATGTATCCTTTGAAGATTTTTTAAATGATTTGATTCAAGGAAAAGATATAAGTGAAGATTTACAACTTTTATTAGATGAGGGAGTAAATGAAGTATATCTTTTAACTCAAGTTACATCTTATGTTCAACAATTATTTATGATAAGTGCTTATGCCAGAACTATTGGTGCTCCCAATCCTAAAGAAATATTAGGTTTTATTCCTCCTAAAAATATTTGGGAAAAGAAATCAAAACTTGCTATCAATATTAAACCTGAAGTTTTTGCTGATATGATGGAATATTTGCTTGATATAGAGCTAGATTTTAAAACTTCAAAAATTACTAATCAAAACTTGTATTTACAAGCAACTCTAAGAAAGTTTACAGTTTTATTTAGATAAAATCACGGACTTTACAAAAATTCATCCTTGCTGATATTAGGAAATGTAAAGATACCGGCACACACTATAAGGAGAAAAATAGATGTCAAAATTAAAACATTACGAAACAATGTTTATTGTTAAACCTACTTTAACTGAAGAAGAGACTCAAGCTCAAATTGAAACTGTAAAAGCAAACATTGCTAAAAATGGTGGAGAAGTTGTATCTTGTGATGATATGGGAGCTAAGCAATTAGCTTATGAGATTGAAGGAAACAAAAGAGGTTATTACTATGTAATTTACTTCAAAGGTGAACCATCAAGTATCAAAGAACTTGAAAGAAATTACAAATTTAACGAAAATATCATTAGATTCATTTTCATTAAATATGAAAACAAAAAAGAAATCGCTGCATGGACTAAAATGAGCGATGAGGCAGCTAAAAAAGCTAACTAATAAAATAAAGACAGGAACCACTTATGTATAACAAAGTAATTATGGTTGGAAACCTTACAAGAGATATTGAACTAAGATATTTACCATCAGGTGCAGCTATTGCTAAATCTGCTATTGCAACTTCATATAAATATAAAACATCTACGGGTGAGCAAAAAGATGAAGTTTGTTTTTTAGATTTTAATATCTTTGGTAGATCAGCTGAAGTTGCTAATCAGTACCTAAGAAAAGGTTCTAAAGTTTTATTAGAGGGAAGACTTGTATTTGAACAATGGACTGCTCAGGATGGAACTAATAGAAATAGACACTCTTTAAGAGTTGATACTATGAAAATGTTAGATTCTAAGAGTGATTCAATGAATAATACAGCTGGGGATAACCAAGGTTATAATCCACAAGGTGGATCGTATAATCAACCAGCTTCAAATCAATACAATAATATGAATTCTCAAAATAGTAATATGCAAAACAACTATGGTGGTATGAATAATCAAGCACAACAAATGCCTGAGCAAAAAATACCTGAAATAGATATAGATGAAGACGAAATACCGTTCTAGAAAAAAAGGATTATAAAATGGCTGAAAGAAGAAAATACGGAAAAAAATATTGTAAATATACTGAAATGAAAGTTGATTTCATTGATTACAAAAACACAGATTTATTAAAGATTTCAATGTCTGAAAGAGGTAAAATTATGCCTAGAAGACTTACTGGAAACTCTAAAAACTCTCAAGAAATGGTAGAAAAAGCAATTAAAAGAGCTAGACACATGGCTTTAGTTCCTTACATTGTTGATACTAAAAACGTTACTGACGCAGCTTATGCTAAGTAAGTAGAGATTTTATAAATCAAAAAGGGAAGAGGCTTTTGTCTCTTCCCTTTTTTTATACTTGGAATATGGATAAATTACTAAAAGAAGCTTTACGTCTTAGATTTGAATATTATAATATCTATGAAAGTAAAGAAGAAAAGTGGCATAAAAAATATAAAGATCATAAATTATATGATGTTGTAGTTGAGAGTTTTAAATATGATTTTAAACAAATAGCACAAAAAATGCCAGAGCTATTAAAAAAGAGTTTATAAAAGAGGTGAAACCTCTTTTATATTTTAGTTAATTAAGTGCATAAAATGCATGTGTTTTTCGTATTGATCTACTACATCATTTCTAATTGTGTCTTTACCCCAACCCATGATATCATAGTCTTGACCACCTTCAATTAAGTGAACAATAGCACAAAAGTATAATTCATCTTCTTGTCTATCTTCTTCTTTTTTATCATCATGAACAAAAGCAGGTTTAATTCTTGAAATATTTTTTACTTGATATAAGAAGTTTTTATTTTCACCAAAGTTTGTCTCTTCTCCAAGATTTACAACTAAGGTTACTTTATCTTTTGTTTCACTCATTTTTACTTCTACATCAAACTCATTTTCTCTTAAAACTTTAGCAACATCTTCAAATGCAGGCATAACTACTTTTTCAAGGAATCTTCTAACATTCTTTTTAGTTGGATAATTTACAATATTGTTAAGCCTTTTATCCCAATCATCTGCATTTGTTGTTGATGTTGCAATTGCTGTTGAGTATTGTAAACTCTCTTTTTTTGCTATATCTAATCTAAGAGCTTTTATAAGTCCATAGGTTGCTACAAGTAAAACAATACTAAAAGGTAGGGCACTAGCTATAGTCATAGTTTGAAGTGCTGCTAAACCTCCTGCAAGTATTAAAATTGAAGCAATAACACCTTCTCCTGCTGCCCAATAAACTCTTTGCCAAATTGGAGTGTCATCATTACCATTTGAACAAAGCATATCAATTACCATTGAACCTGAATCCGATGAAGTAACAAAAAATACAATTACCATTACAGTTGCTACAACTGAAGTAAATGAAGCAAATGGAAAGTTTTCTAAGAATGCAAAAAGTGCAACTGTAACATCATTTGATACTGTAGTTCCTAGTTGTGTAATCCCTTCAGCTAAAATTAGATTAATAGCAGAATTTCCGAAAAATGTCATCCACATTAAAGTGAATCCAGTTGGTACTAATAAAACACCAAGTGTAAATTCTCTAATTGTTCTACCTCTTGAAATTCTAGCAATAAATAGACCTACAAATGGTGACCATGAAATCCACCATGCCCAGTATAAAATAGTCCATCCACCAATCCAATCAGTTTTTTCATAAGCAAATAAGTTAAATGTACTACTTAATAGATTTGAAGCATAAGAACCAATATTTTGAACGTAAGCTTGAAGTAAAAATACAGTTGGTCCTACTATTAAAATAAATAATAATAAACCTACAGCTAATAAAAGATTTATTTCTGATAATCTTTTGATACCTTTGTCAAGACCTGTAGTAACAGAAAGTGTAGCTAATGCAGTAACACCTAAGATTAGTATTACTTGCGTTGTTGTACCAACTGGTATGTCCCATAAATAATTTAAACCTGTATTTACTTGAAGAACTCCATACCCAAGTGATGTTGCAACACCAAATAAAGTACCAATTACTGCAAAAATATCAACAGCATGTCCTATTGGACCATAAATTTTATCTCCAATAATTGGATAAAGTGCTGATCTTAATGTAAGAGGAAGATTATGTCTATAACTAAAGAAGGCTAAAATAATAGCAACTATAGCATAAATAGCCCATGCGTGTAATCCCCAGTGAAAGAAGGTAATTCTCATTGCCTGTCTAGCTGCTTCTACGTTACTTCCATCTCCTACTGGAGGATTTAAGAAGTGCATTACAGGTTCTGCAACACCAAAAAACATTAAACCAATACCCATTCCAGCAGAAAATAGCATCGCAAACCACGATAGATTTGTGTAATCAGATGTAGAGTGATCAGGTCCTAGTTTAATGTCTCCATATTTTGAAAAGGCTAAAAAAGCGACTGTAATTAAAATAATAGCTACTGTTAATACATAAAACCAACTACCATTTTCAACTATAACTGCTTGTAAACTTTTAAAAAAACTATCAGCTACTTTTGGAAAAGCAGAAGCAAAAAGTGCTAAAGCTATAATCAAAGCAGAAGATATAAAAAATACTGTTTTATTTAATTTACTGGTCATTTATATTTCCTTTATAAAATTTTAGATTTACATTATATAAAAAAAATATAATAGTAAGGTAATAGATTAATTATTTAGATAAAATATAAAGTAAAGCCTCTTTAATTTAGGCTTTACTGTTTTTCCCAAACAACACCATTTGGTGTGTCCATTAAGTTGATATTCATTGAAGATAGCTTATCTCTTACTTTATCAGCTGTTTCAAAGTCTTTAGCTTTTTTAGCTTCAGTTCTTCGAGAAATTAGCTCTTCAATTTTATTTTTAGTTTGCTCATCAATCCCAAATTGGAAATATTCATAAGCATCATTTCCTCCAATACCTAAAGCATTTTCAATAAATTCTAAAGATGCTACTAGCTCTTTTTTGAAAGCTTTATCTTTTGGATTGTCATTTAGTTTTTCATTTGCATTATTTATAAACTCATCAATAACTGCAAGTGCTTTTGAAGTATTCATATCATCATTTAAAGCCTCAATAATTGCTTCTTTAAATTCTTTATTTACAGTAGATTTTCCACCACCATAAACTCTTTTTTTTACTCTATAAAATTTATCTAGTCTTTTTTTAGAAGCTATTAAATCTTCTTCATTAAAGTTAAAGTTTGCTCTATAGTGAGCTGTAATAAGATAAAATCTTACAACTTCGCCAGAATAAGATTTTAAAATATCTTTTAAGAAAAATGAGTTACCAAGTGATTTACTCATTTTTTCACCATTGATATTTACAAATCCATTGTGCATCCAGTATTTAGCTAAATGTTGTTTTGAATCACATCTAGTTTGTGCAGCTTCATTTTCATGATGAGGGAAAAGTAAGTCAGCTCCACCTCCATGAATATCAATCTGATATTCACTATCTTTATAAGCTAAATGTTCTTTAATCATAGCTGAACATTCAATATGCCATCCTGGACGACCAAGACCAAATGGTGCTTCAAAACTTACATCGTTTTCTTTCGCAAATTTCCATAAAGCAAAGTCTGATGAATTTCTTTTTTCAGTGTTTGTTTCTACTCTTGATTGAGAATTTTCATCACTTGCCATTGATGAAATAGAACCATAAGTTTCATCTTTTGAAGTATCAAAATAAACACCATCACTAGTTTTATAAGCAATATCTTTAGACATTAGGTTATTAATCATATCTTTCATAATTTCTAGATTTTGAGTTGCTTTTGGTTCTAGTGTATTTTCTAATACATTTAAAGCATGCATATCATTTTTATAAGCATTTATATATTCAGTTGTGATATCTTCTAAACTTTTTGATGTTTCATACATTTTTTTTATGATTTTATCATCAATATCAGTGAAGTTTTTTGTCATAGTTACTTCATAGTTATTTAGTTTAAACATTCTATGAAGTAAATCAAAGGCAATAGCGCTTCTTGCATGACCTAAGTGTGAGTCATCATATACTGTTGGCCCACACACATAGATTTTTACTTGATTTTTCTTGATAGCTTCAAATTGAACTTTTTTCTTCTTTACTGAATCAAATATATTTATAGTGTTCATGTTATTTAAATAGTGCCTCTAATGAAGACGTATCTGTAGTCTTCTCTTCACTTTGATTAGTATCCATAGTTGAAGTTGAAGTTCTACCTTCAATTTCAATTAATTCAATATCATATTTTGTAAGCATTGAAGCTAATCTAATATTTAAACCTGATTTACCAATTGCTTTAGATTTTTGATCACTTGGAATAGTAACAGTTGCTTTTCCTTTTTCATTTCCCTCAGGTGCTTTATCTATTTTTACAGATGAAATAATTGCAGGAGATAAAGCTCTTGCTAAAAACATTTCAGGAACTGTTGAGAACTCAACACAATCAATGTTTTCACCATTTAATTGTTGAGAAACTGCACCAATTCTAACACCTTTTACACCTACTACTGAACCAATTGGATCAATTTGTGGATCTGTTGATACTAAAGCAATTTTTGCTCTTGAACCTGGGATTCTAGCACTTGCTTCAATAGAAATTTTTTCATCTTTTAATTCAGGAACTTCAAGTTTTAATAATGACTCTAAGAATTTAGGACTTGTTCTTGAAATTTCAATTATTAAACCATTTGATTTATCTATATTTACAGATTTAACAACTGCTTTAATAGTATCACCAATTCTAAATGATTCGCCTTTAATTCTACTTTTTCTAGGAAGCATACCTTTTACTTCACCGATTTCAATAAAAGTATTTTCACTTCTATCTACTCTTGTAACAGTTCCAGAAATAATTTTTCCAACTTTGCTTTTGTATTTACTAACTAAGTTTTCTTCAATAAATCTTTGAATTTTATATTCAAAATTATTATGAAGAATTGTAGCTGCATTTCTTCCCATATTTTCAAATTCAAGATCGTAATCTACTGTATCTCCAATTTCTAAATCTTGGTCAATTTCTTTTGCTTCACTTAATTCAATGAAGTTTTCAGGATTTAATTTATTTCCCCATTCATCTTCACCTAAACCTAAAGTTCTATTATCTCCATCAGGAACAACTTCAATTTTTTGTGAAAGTTCTAATTTCTTATTTTCTCTATCGATGTTTGCATCAAATACTAATGTCTCATCTACCATTTTTTGGGCAGTTTTGATTAATGCTTCTTTTAAAGCATTTTCAACATCTTCAATTTTTAAGCCTTTTTCATAGGCAATTGAATCTAAAATATCTATTATTTTGTCCATTAATAACCTTTTTTGTGTTGACATTGAAATGATTGTTTTGATTTCCAATGTAATGTAGGCAGTTATTATATCTAAAAGTTCTTTTATACAAATTAAAGCAATTTTAAGATAAAATGTATAGTTACATTAAAAAAGAAAAGGGCTTAATAAATGGAATTATTATTTGCTAGAAATGAGTTAAATGAAAAACCCAAAAAAGTACAATTAGATAAGATAAAAGAAGAATTACAAAAAGAGGGTGAAAAAATTTTCTATTTTGATAGAGATAATTCTCACAAAGATATGATGGCATTAGTTGATGCTTTAGAAGATGAAGGCTTAAATGTATATTTCAGAGAAGTTAAATATGGTTTAGCTGACGATGAATATATGTATGAGGTTCATGCACTTTAATAGAAAGTAGTTTAGCAAAATGAGTTCAAACAAAAAATTATTTATTCAAACATTAGGTTGTCAGATGAATGACACTGATAGCCAACATATTGCAGCTGAATTAGAAAAGCATAAAGATTATACTCAAACTGAAAAAATTGAAGACGCTGATTTAATTATCATTAATACATGTTCTGTAAGAGAAAAGCCTGTACAAAAGCTTTTTTCTGAAATTGGACAGTTTAATGTTAAGAAAAAAGAAGGTGCAAAAATTGGAGTATGTGGTTGTACAGCATCACACCTTGGAAAAGACATCATTAAAAGAGCACCTTACGTTGATTTTGTAGTAGGTGCAAGAAATATCTCTAAAATTAAAGATGTTGTTGATGTTAAAGGTGCAGTTGAAATTTCAATTGATAATGATGAATCTATGTATGAATTTGCTGCTGCAAAAACAAACAAATATAGAGCAAGTGTTAATATCTCAGTAGGTTGTGATAAGAAATGTACTTACTGTATCGTGCCAAATACAAGAGGTGAAGAAATTTCTATTCCTCCTGAAATGATTGTAACACAGGTTCAAAATGCAGTTAATGAGGGTGCAGTTGAAGTAATGCTTTTAGGTCAGAATGTAAATTCTTATGGTAGAAGATTTTCAGATAAAAGACCTAAGTATTCTTTCACAAAACTTTTACAAGATGTTTCTAAGATTGAAGGCTTAAAAAGAATTAGATTTACTTCTCCTCATCCTTTACACATGGATGATGAATTTATTGAGGAATTCGCAAAAAATGAGAAGATTTCAAGATGTATTCACATGCCATTACAAAGTGGTTCAACTTCGATTTTAAGAGCAATGAAAAGAGGTTATACTAAAGAGTGGTTCTTAAATAGAGCAGCTAAAATGAGAGAGCTTGTTCCTAATCTTAGAATTACAACTGATATTATTGTTGCTTTCCCTGGAGAAACTGATGAAGATTATCAAGATACTTTAGATGTAGTAAGAAAAGTTGGATTTGATCAAATCTTTAACTTTAAATATTCACCTAGACCAGAAACACCAGCACTAGAGCTAAAAGATAAAGAAATTCCTGATGAAATAGGAAGTGCTAGATTAACACAGTTAATTGAATTGCATAAAAGACATCTTGAAGAATCTATGCCAAAACTTATTGGTTCAACTGTAAATATTTTAGTTGAGTCATTAAAGCCAAATGGCGAAATTTCTGGATATACAGATAATTATCTTCAAGTATTTGCAAAAGGTAGTGATGAATTACTTGGAAAATTTGTAGATGTAAAAGTTACAGATGTATCAAGAACAGCATTAAAAGGTGAAGTAGTACAATAATTATGAAAAAAAGAATTAAAAACTTTTTATCAACAAAACTTGCACCTTTTATTTTACAATTAATTGTTAGATTTATTTATCTTACAAATAAAAAAGTTTTTCATCATGCTAAAATAGAAGAAAATGAACCTATTTTAATCTCTTTTTGGCATGGTGAACTTCTAATGCAACCTTTTAATTATCAAAAGTTAAGACCAAAATCTTTTGCTAAAGCTATTATTAGTGAGCATAAAGATGGGGAAGCTATTACAAAAACTGTTGAATATTTAGGTATTGGTTCTATTAGAGGTTCATCTTCCAAAGGTGGGGCTAAAGTTTTAATTAGTACAATTAAAGAACTTAAAAATGGAAAAGATATAGCAATTACTCCTGATGGTCCAAGAGGACCTAGATTTTCCGTAGCGGATGGTATTGTAGCTATATCTAAGAAAAGTAAAGCAAGGATATGTGTTTTTAATTGTAAACCAAGTAAATATTGGCAATTAAACTCATGGGATAAATTTATTATTCCTAAACCTTTTGGTACAATAGAGTTTTTTATACAAGAACCTTTTGATATTAGTCACTTGGATATGGAAGAGGCAAAAGCGTTAATTCATGAGAAAATGATGATTAACGCAATTAATTAAATTTAGTAGGAAGCAAATGTTTAGTAAAGAGTCTTTATATATTAATGCTATTAAATATGATACTCAATTAAAACTAGATTATAAAAAACTAGATGATGAACAAATTATTGAGGCTAATAATTCTGTCTTCTTGGTTAAAGATGAAATTTTGTCTCATGAAATTGCTCATAAAATAAATGCATCTCAAAAGCAAACACCTATTACTTACATTTCTACTTTATTAATTAGTGATACAACAAAATTAATACCTAAAAATAATACAAAAAAACCTAATGATTGTGAAATAGCACATTTTAATAGTGATTATGATATTGCTGTTTTAAAAACAACTTTATTTGAAACACAACACTATTTTGAGAAAACAGGAATAGATTATATTTATTCAGCATTTCACATTTTAAATTTACATATAGAACAAAAAGTTTGTAAAAATCAGCTATTGATTTTTTTATTCAATAATAAAGCATTTATTTTAATACTTGATGAAAACTCTAAAATTGTATATAGCAAAACTGTTGAATTACCTACTTTTGAAAGTGTTAAAAAAACACACTTTTACGATGATGATGTAGTAGGACAAAAACTTTTTGATGAAATTTATTATTTAGAATTAAGTGAAATAATTCATAATAATCTAAATGAATTTTATGAAAAAGAATCCCAAACATTTATTGATAAAATTACAATTCTTTATACCTTAAAACAATTAAGTCAAGAACAAATAGATAATTTAAGCAATGAACTTTTATTAACTATAGATTATCAACCTATAAACATTGATGAAGAAATTTTTGAGTTATCAAAAGATAAACATCAAAAGCAAAGTTTTATTAGACCTAGAAAAAAAGAGAAGAAGAATAACTATTTCACTATATTTATAATTTTATTTTTTCTTATATCTTTCTATGGGGTATATTTACTTTTTGATGAAGTAAAAGATAGTAAAGAAACACAAGTAAAAGTAGAAAAAAACGTAAGAAGCCAAGTTAAATTACCTGATCATGTTAATAAGAATGATAAAATAACAAAAAGAATAGAAGCAATATTTGATTCTATTCCTTATGATGTAGTTTTAAATGAAATGGTAGTAGATGGTGATGCCTTACTTTTAAAAGCAAAGTTTTTAAAAGATGATACTTTTATAAAATCATTACAACCTGAATTAGGCTCTTTATATGAAACGATAGAAGTTCAATTGGAATCAAAAGATAAAAAATATTTTGTTGATGGAATTGTAATGGCAAAAGACTTATTAGATTTAGAGGACATAAAATACAAAACATATACTAATAAATATATAGTAGATGAGTTTTTCCCTATATCAAGAGTAACAGAGCAGTTAAAAATTTTGATGCCTGAAAATGCCATTGTCAAATTCCAATCTAGTCAAAACAATAAAATTACTAAGTTTAATTATTTAGTTAATATAGAAGTTTTTTCTCCTAAAGAGTTTTTTGCTTTAATTGATTTAATAAATAATGAATTATATTCTATTAGTATATCATATCCAATAAGCATGATAAAAAATAAAGATGGCAAGATAGAAATAGAGTTTAATGTACAGTTTAGTCAGCCACAATAATATTTAAATAATTATGAGAATTAAAGGTTAATTCCAAACCTTTAATTCATTATAAATAGAATCTCTTTCAACTGGAATAAAACCAGTATTTTGAATAAGTTCAACAAACTCTTTTAACGCAACTCCTCCTGCACTAGAAGCACCTGCTGCACTTTGAATTGATTCTTTCTCAATTGTTCCATCTACGTCATTTGCACCAAATTCTTGAGCAATTAATGCAAGTTTTACTGTTGATGTTGCCCAATATGCTTTGATATTTGAAATATTATCAAGCATAATTCTAGCAATGGCATAAGTTTTTAAAATCTCTTGACCTGTTAAAGGTTCTTTCACTTTTAAATAGTTATTTTCAGTTTGATATACAAGAGGAATAAAAGCATTAAAACCACCTGTTTCATCTTGTAAATCTCTTAATCTAATTATATGATCAATTCTATGTGCTCTTGATTCTACATGTCCAAATAGCATAGTTGCATTACTTTGCATTCCTGCTTTATGCCAAAGTCTATGAATTTGTAACCATTCATCAGATTTTACTTTTCCACCACAGATTTTTTTTCGTACTTTTTCATCAAAAATTTCTGCTCCACCACCAGGCATAGAATCAACACCATGGGCTTTCATCATTTCAATTAAGTTTTCATAAGATACATTATACTCTTTACTTAAAAAGTGTATTTCTGCTGCTGTTAAAGCTTTTACATGAATTGAGGGATAGTTTTCTTTAATTTTTTTAAAAACATCCATATACCATTGTAAACCAGTATTTGGATTATGTGCTGATACAATATGAACTTCTTTTATGTCATTTTTTGAAGAGTTTTTAACAATATCTAAAATCTCTTCATGTGTCATAGTCCATTGATTAGGATTCTTTCTACTAGCACTATAAGCACAGAATTGACAAACATCTTTACAAACATTCGTTGGGTTTATATGTCTATTAATATTAAAGTATGTTTTCTTACCATGCTTTTCTTCTCTAATTTTATTTGCATAATGAGCTAAGGTAAATAAATCTAAATCGAAAAGTTCCACACCATCTTCATAACTTAATCTTTGCCCATTTTCTAATTTTTCAATAATACTCATAATTTTCCTATTTACAGTCTAAATCTTCACTATATTTTTTATCTTTTCCAATATGAATAAAACCAATACAAGTTTTATTTGAATTACCATCAAGAAATCTTACTTTATATACAGTACTTTTATATCTTGTTTTAGTATCTTCTACTCTTAGTTTATTGATAACTTCCATACTACTTACATTTTTATGTCCTAAAGTAGTAAGTATTTCTACCATTTTTTTCTCTTTTAAATCTTTTAGAACTAAAAATACTATTAAAGCAGCTACTATAACTATAGTTATCATAACAATAGTTTTTTTAGGTAATTTTCTTACTTGGGGTTCATTCATATTTTCTTAATCCTCTATTTTCATTTCTTTTAGTGGTTTAAACTTTTTTTCTTCATTATCTAAATAATCTATTTGTCCATTTTGTACATCATAATGCCATCCATGAATTTGTAGTTCACCAGATTCTAATTTTCTTTTTACATCAGGATATGTTAAAAGATTTTTCAGTTGTTGTTTTACTGAATTTCTTTCTGTAACTCTATACATCTCTTCTTCTGTGTTAAATCTTTTATCCGCTAAGGTTTTTTCTTTTGCAGCCATACCAAGTTTTAACCATGTTTTTACATGAACTAAAGAGTCTGTATCTGGAATTTGATCATATTCATATAAGCTTCTACACGCACCACAATGTGTATGTCCACATACAATAATATGTTTTACTCCAAGAACAGCAACAGCATATTCAATAGCTGCAGCACTTCCGTGAAAGTCTTCATCATGTTTAAATGGAGGAATAAAATTACCCACATTTCTTAAAATAAACATATCACCTGGTTTTGTATTTAGCATTAAATCAGGAGTTAATCTACTATCTGAACATCCTACAAATAATACCTCAGGTTTTTGTCCATTTACAACTAATTCATTTAATTCATCTTGCCATTTAGGAACTTTGTTTTCTTGGAACTTTTTATGTCCTTTTATTAATTGTTTTAAAATCATTTTATTTTACTCTTATTTATTATTATTTTTTTGTCATTTACAGTTAAAGCTGTAATTTTTTTAATATTGTCTTTTTCTTCATCATCTTCTAATTTATATTCAATAATATAATCTATTTGATGGCAAGACACTAAAACTGTATACCTAGATAATTGAACCTTTTCACAATTTTTCATCTTTTCAAACTCTGCTGAAAAAGAAAATGTAAAAATCATAAAAAGAAAAAGTACTATTTTCATGATAGTTCCTTTATTAAATCACATACATTTCTTAAATCTTTTTCTTCTATATCAATTTTAGCTATTAGTCTAATAATTGCTATTTTTACGGTTGGTTGTCTAATAGCTCCAACTATAAAACCTTTTTCTTGAACTTGCTTTTGTATTTGTTTAACTTTTTTATTATCAGCAATTTCAATAGGAATTATCAGACTTTTTGAATTAATATTTAAAATCTCTTTTACTATATTTAAATTTTTATTTATGTTTTCTTTTAGTGTTTTTTTATTGTTTACTATAAAATGTAAAGACTCTAAACCCATGGCTATATCAAACAAAGAAGGCGCAGTTGAATAAATAATAGGTTTTGCTCTGTTTTGTAAAAATTCGATTATTTCTTTTGAAGCTAAAATATAAGCTCCATAAGAGCCATAAGCTTTACCTAGTGTTCCCATTTTAATATGAGATTTATCAGGGGCTATTTTATAGTAGTCAAATATTCCTAGTAAGTTTTCACCTAAAACACCAGAACTATGTGCTTCATCTACAATTAGTAAAGCATTATAATTCTTTGAGATATGAAAAATTTCTTCTTTTGCTACATCTCCACCCATTGAATAAACACCTTCAATAGCTACAATTTTTCTTCCCTTTCTTTGGCAAGATTTTAATTTTTCTTCTAAATCTTTTTCATCATTGTGTTTAAATACAATAACTTGTTCATCTTTTAGAAGTTTTGTAGCTAAGATACCACTTGCGTGATAATCTTCATCTATAAATAAAGTGTCATTTTTTCTACATAGAGCTTCAATCATTGAGACATTAGCTAAGAATCCAGAACCTACACAAACAGCAGCTTCAAATTTATTAACTTCACAAAGCTTTTCTTCAAACTCTTTATGAATTGAATTATAACCATTTACAAGCATTGAGGCTTTGGGTGAGTAGTATTTTTGTTTTAATACTCTTTCATAAGCATTTTGAAAAATATTTATATTAGAAGCTAGACCTAAATAGTCATTTGAAGCTAAATCAATCAAACCTTCATCAAATATATCTCTAGTTCTAAATCGATTTGATTTTTTAATTGAAAGTAGTTCTTTTGAATACAAAAAATTCTCCATAAGTGTTTGTTTATATTAACTAATAAATCATAAAAATTAGTTGAATAACTTTACAATAACAATGATGCTAGTTTAATGCTATTTTGTATAGTTATACTTATCTTACTAATTTTATATACGTCCTAAAAAAGATGAATGTACCGCTCATTACATTCATCTTTCTTATATTTAGCAATATTTTCCAAGATTTTTAACAAATAATTTTGTATTATCTTTAATATGAATAATAAAATATTAAAAATAAAAGATTTAGATTATTTAGAATTAAAATATAGTAAACAATTTCATGAGTGTTCACAGAAGCATTATCATAATTTAATTTGCTTTTTAGCTTTAAAAAAAGGTAGTGCAAAAATTGTAATTGAAGATAAAGAAGTTATATTAAATAAAGAGTGTTTGGTAGTTATTAATCCAAATGAAGTACATTTTTCAATATCTAATGAAAAAAGTGAAGACTATTTTGTAATTTATATTGATAGAACATGGTATAAAGATTTACAAAATTTAATTTATAAAAATAACGATATTTTTCTTTTACCAAATAAAATTGATGATAAAAAATTGTTAAAAGAGTTTTTTAGTTTGTTTTCTGTTTTAAATAAAGAAAATGAGAGTATAAAAAAAGAACTTCTTTTATTAGAGTTTTTAAAAGAATTGTTTGTAAATTATACTAAAAAAGATGAATTTATAAAGTTAGATAAGACAACTCAAATAGCAAAAGATTTTAAAGAGTATATTGAAAAGAATATAGCTTCAAAATTAACTCTTTCAAAAATAGCTAAAGAGTTAGGATATAGTCCTTATCATATTATTAGAGTTTGTAATCATGATTTTGGTTTATCTGCAAATGCTTATATTGTAAATAAAAGAGTACATAGAGCAAAAAAACTTATATCACAGGGAGTTGAAATAAGTAAAGTTGCCCTTGAAGTTGGTTTTTATGATCAAAGTCATTTAACAAATGTATTTAAAAAGGTATTTGCCATAACTCCTAAAGCATATCAAAAGGAAATAAGAAATAATGAAAATTAATTTACTTGATAAAAATAGTAATTTCAATATATTACTTGCAGGGATTATAGGATTGTTTATAGGTGTTGGAGTAGCAAGATTTTCATATACTTCATTACTTCCTTCAATGCTTGAAGATGAAGCTTTATCTTTAACTTTTTCAGGAATTTTAGCTTCGGTTAATTATGTAGGTTATTTAAGTGGTGCAATATTTGCCATATTTATAAAAGATATAGATACTAAAGTTAAATATTTTCGTTTAGGTATTGTTTTATGTATTTTAACAACACTTATTTTAGGAATAAGTTCAAATGAAATTTTATGGTTTATCTCAAGAATAATTGCTGGGTTTGCAGCTGCTATGGCTCTGATTGTTGGTGCTGCTATTGTTATGGTAAAACTAGATTTTGAAGATAAAACAAAAGCCATGGGAATATATTTTTCAGGTATTGGTATAGCTTTAGCTAGTTCGGATATTATAAGTAGATATGTTCTTTCTTATTCTACTTGGGAAAACTCATGGGTTGTTTTAGCTCTAATTGCTACTCTTGTTTGTTTTTATCCTTTGTATATTTTATCATTTGATAAAAAAGTTGCTAGTAATAATGAAAAACATCCCTTTAATAAAGCTATTTTTTCACCTTTTGTAGTTGTTTTAATTGCTGCTTATTTTACAGAAGGTGTTGGTTTTGTTGTTCAAGGAACTTTTTTGCCAACTATTTTAAAATCAATTGAAGGTTTAGAAAATATTGCTGCTTTATCTTGGCTTTTAGTTGGACTTGCTGGAATTCCATCTTCTATAATTTGGATGAGACTGGCATATAAATATGGAAGTGTAAATATAATTATTTTGGCTATGAGTTTACAAGTTATTGGTATTTTAATTCCCACACTTACAACTAATATGTATTTAAATCTTTTATGTGGTGTCTTATATGGAGGTACATTTGTAGGGTTAGTTGCTTTATTTATGAATTTAGGTGGTCAGTTAGCTAAGAAAAACCCTGTTATGTTAATGGGTGCTTTAACAACTGCTTATGGAATAGGGCAGGTTGCTGCTCCTTTATATGCCGTAAGTCTTACAAAACTTACAGGAAATTATGATTATACATTATATTTAACAGCTGCAATAGTATCTTTTGGAGTTTTGTTATTGCTTTTTTCTAAAAGAGCAATTGCTTCTAGTAATTAATCTATAAGAGATTTTTTCTCTTATAGACTTTTTTTCACAAGTAGTGAAGCTATTTTATTATGAGCGTGTACAAAATTTACAATGTTTAAATCCTCAAACTCTTTTTTCTCATGAAAATTATTGATTTTTAAAACAATATTTATATCTGGTCTATATTTTAAAATAGAATCACAAATTAGTCTTTTTTTATTTACATTATCTAAGGTAATTATAATACTTGAAGCTTCATCAGCTTTAAGAGATTCTAGTACCTGAACCTTTTCTAAGTGACCAAAATAAGCTTTATGTCCACTTTTTCTTGCATTTAAAACATGTCTTAGGTTATCTGAAATAATTACAAAAGGTATATTATTTGCTTTTAATTTACTAGCTACTCTTTTCCCAAGATTTGAATAACCACAAACTATTGTATGGTTTTTTTCATTAATAGGTGTAATTTTATCAGACTCAAAATATTCTTGTGCAAAAACAGAAGCTATTTTATAAATATTATTCACTATAAAAGGTGTGATTATCATAGATAATACTGTAACTAAAATCAAAAATTTACTTAAATTTTCATCTAAAAGATTATTAGCAGAAGCTAAGGCAAAAACAGCAAAAGAGAACTCACCTATTTGACATAAAGCAAGTGCTGCTTTTACTGAGTCATTTTTATTTGATTTTCTTTTTATTAAAAAATAAATAACTATTGCTTTTAAAAGTAATATTCCTAAAAAAATTAAAATTATATATATAATATTTTCAAAAAGATATATTAAATCAATTTTTGTACCAACAGTAAAAAAGAATGTCCCTAATAATAAATCTTTATATGAAGCAATATCTGATTCAACTTTTATATGGTATTTTGTTTCAGCAATAATCATTCCAGCAATAAAAGCTCCAAGTGAATAAGTAAATCCTAACTCATGTGCTAAGATAGAAGCACCAAAAACAATAGATAAAACAGAACCTATAAAAAGTTCTTCAAGTCTTGCTTTAGTTGAAAATTGTAATAGCCAATTAACTATCTTTTTACCTATTGTAAACATAAAAGTAATAATAACAATAGCTGCAAATGTTGTTTTTATAATTATTTCGTTAATAGCTAAGGTATCATTTGATAAAAAGCTAATTAGCAATAAAATAGGAATAACTGCTAAATCTTGAAAGATTAAAATGGCTGTTGTTTTTTCCCCATAAGGTGTATAAATATCTTTTGATTGTTTAAGATAAGTTAATACAATAGCTGTTGATGATAATGAAAATGCCAAAGAAATTATAACAGCAGAAATAGTTTCAATATTAAATAGAAATTTTGATATTATAAATATTAATAATGCGCTTCCTGCAACTTGAAAAAAGCCATTTACAAAAAGAAGTTCTTTTATTTGTTTAAGCCTATTTATAGACATTTCAAGTCCAATAGTAAACATTAAAAATACAATACCAAATTCAGCTATTAAATTTAAAGCATCTAAATTATGATTTTTAGTTAAATTAAAAATAGAGCTTATTATAATACCTGTAGCAATATATCCAATGATATGTGAAATTTCAAATTTTTTTAAAATAATATTTAATATTGATGATATAGCTAATGATAAAAATAGTATAAATAGTATAGATTCCATGGTTATATTTTATCCAAAAGTATATTTTTTAACAAGAAATAATTGCTTATTTTTTTTACAATGTAATATTTTCTAAATGTTCAAGTTCATCTTCACATACTATTATTGCATCAATACAAAAAATTGGATTAATTTTTTTTGTTTGAATATAATAATCTATACTTCTTTTTAATTTTGATAATTTATTTTTGTGAATATTATTTATAGCAGTTTCATAATCAGGGGCAGATTTTACTTCACAGAAATGATAGACATTATTTTTTTTACAAATAATATCTATCTCTCCTAGTTTCTTAGCATAGAAATTTTGCTCTATTATTTTATAACCCTTATCTTCAAGAAAGCTAAGAGCTTTTTTTTCTGCAAAATCTCCTTTTTGCTTACTCATAAAAAATCATCCACCACCAACAAACTGTAATAGTTCAATTTTATCATCTTCTTTTGGAGTAAATGTATCCCAGTTGTCTTTTTTTACAATTTCCATATTCACAGCAGCAGCCATAACTTTATCTTCAATTTTTAATGATGTGATTATATCTTGTAGTGTTGAATTAGTAGCAAAATTTTTTGTTTCACCATTCACAATTAAATTCATATTTAAACCTTCTCTTTTTTGTATTCAATCATATATCCAAGACCTCTAACATTTGTAATAAAATCTTCTTTTAAAGATTTTTTTACTCTATTAACTTCTGCTCTAATAGTGGCATTATCAATTTCGTCATTCCAAACAAATTCTCTAAACATGTCATAATTTACAACAGAGTTTTTAAATTTTGTTAAAAGTTGAATAATTTGTATTTGTCTCTTTGTTAAACTTTGAACTTCGTTATTATACAAAAGAGTTAAGGTATTTGGGTTAAATGTATAAGAATTTGATAATTTTTTGTCTTTTTGTGGTAACATTTTTGCTTGAGCTATCTTATCAATTCTTAGTGATAACTCTTTTAAATGAAAAGGTTTTTTTAAATAATCATAACAACCAAGTTCAAAAGCTCTTGAAATATCTTCAATATCTATAAGTGCAGATATATAAATAGTAGGAGTTACCTTATTCCTTTCATGCAAAAATTCTAAAACTTCAAAGCCATTTATATCTGGAACATTTATATCTAAAATAAGTAAATCAAAGCTTTCTTCTTCAAGAATTCTAAGGCAATTATTTCCATCTCTTGCTGTTCTAACCTCATATTTTCTACTTTGTAAAAATTCAGTTATTGCTCTGTTTAGCATTACATCATCTTCTAATAGTAAGATTCTCATATTATTTCTCTTTCCTTAAAAAGATATCTAAATGAAGTAAAGTATTCATTAGAATCTATTTTAATATCAATATTTTCTTCGTCACATATTCTTTTGACTAAACTTAGTCCTAATCCAAAACCTTTTTTAGTTGATGTCTCTCTATAATATTCTTTAAATATTTTTTCTGGATATTGAATGTATTGAGAACAACTTGAGATAACTAGGGCATAGTTTTCTTTTTCCTTTTTTAATGAGATATAAATATTTGAATTTTCTTCTGTATATTTAATAGCATTTGTCAAATTATTATCAATAATTCTTTGAAGTTTCGTTTCATTAAATTCAAAATTTAAAGAGTTTTTTTCACTAAAAAATTTAATCTCTGAGCCAATTTGTTTTGCAGATTGGTAGAAAAAATCAATTCTAGAACGAATAAAATCCACTAAATCTATTTTTTTTCTAGGATATAAAACTTGATCTTTTTTTACTAAATAACTTAAATCATCATAAATATTAAAAATATTTTTTAAGGCAACTTCAATTGTTGATAGGTAATTATTTTTACCATATTGCATTTCAAAAAGCTCAATATTACTCATAATTACAGATAAGGGTGTATTTGTTTCATGTACAGCATGTCTTAAAAATATTTTTTGAGATGTTAAAAGCATCTGTGAGTTTATTTTTTCAAGTTCTAATTTTCTTGATTGCTCATCGTGATCTTTTGATGAAGCTTCTATTAAATGAGTTAAAGTTTTAATATTTCTTGTATAAAAATCATCTTGTTTATTTGTATCTTTTAGAGTATTAATCGAAAAATTATTTCGATGAGGGTTTTCACTTAATGAAATAACTGTAAAAGTTTGATTTAAAAGTTTTGCCTTTTCATCTTCATAAAAGAATTCACCATTTGCAAAAAAACCACAAGTATTAGTTATATTTGCGTAAGCTTTGCTTTCTTGAGAGATTAAATGAGGCATATATCTTCTTCTTGCTAAACATGAATATATAAAAAAGCTTTCAGTATTTGTAAAATTTTTTAGATCTTTAATAATTGGTTTTTTTAAAATTACCTCAGCATTCCCAAATCCAAATTTAACTTTGTCTTTATTTTTTATATTTCCAGTGTATTGAAAGCTTCCATCTTTATTTATTTTCATTAAAGCTCTTGCTTTAAATTTTTTATTATCTTTTATTAAAAGAGGAAAAGTAGTTGCACTCTCAGGAAGAGTTTTATGTATATTTGAACCTAAATATTTTCTATAAAAGTCACTTACGTTTAAATTATTTATCTCATATACTTTATTATTAGTTGATTTTGTAACTTCATGCTCAATTCCAATTGAAGACCAATTAAATCTAAAATCATTTTTTACTTCTAAGATATCTGAATTTAAAGATACTCCAACTGCTGAGCTTTTGTATATTTTATCTTCACAAGATACATAAGTGTTTTTATACTTTCCATTATCTGCTGCCATAGCTCCACAAATTATAATATCTTTACTTACACTATTTATACCATTTAAAAAATCTTCAGCATTTATATTTAAAGAGTTTGTAAAAAGTATTAAAAGTTTTGTATTATCAACTATTAGTTTTTTTGCTAATTCTACGCCTTTATTATAAGAGTTCTTATTTGTACTAATAGCAGCTTTAATAAAAGTATTTTCAAAAACAGAAATAGAAACAATAGTTGATTTTGTAAATACTTCTTTTTCATAGATTTCTCCATCAGAAGAACTTCCTATACAAATTGCATTTGGTAATTGTTTTTTTATATAATTAAGAGTTTTTTGAAAGTGTTCTTTATTGTTTCCACAAAAAACTTGTATTAAAACATTTTTATAGTCTTGAAAAAATTTAAAATCAATTTCTTCTTTAGAACATTTATTATCTATTTTGAAGTTATAGGTTCTCATACGAAATTATAACAAATTAAGATTTACAAGATTTAAAATATAATAAAAAAAAACTCAATGAATAAAATTTGTAACTAATTGACATAATAAAGTATAATATAATCTACTTTATTATGTTTAAAACTTTAAATCTATCACCCATTCCTGTTGGTTCAAGTAAAACTTTAACTTTTTGAGTTTCTCTTAAATAGGTATTTTCATCAACATTTACTTTTAATATTTCTAATAAATCTAAAATACCAAATTCTACAAGGAATTTTAATTGAGTATTAAAACTAGCCTTCTTTATATTTTGCTCTTCAAATAAATCTTGCAGGTAATTAAAATGAACATCATAAGTAATATCACTTTTTTTAAAAAGTTGCTTTAAATTTATTTCTTCTTCAAAAATAGGGTAAACATTATGTTTTTCATAAACTCTTGTAGAAAAATCATTTCTTGGATATTTATCTCCGTAGTCAAAAGTTATAAATTCAAAAGATTGTATATTTTTACATAATATTTCAACAAAGTTTTTATAATCTAAACAAACCTCACCTTTTTCAATATTATATTTTTCACAGTGTTCAAGTAGTTTTAAATCTGAACAGTCTTCAAATTTTATTTTGTGATTATCTACTATGGCATTTTGTAAAATACCATCTTTATTTGTATATACTAAATCACAAGCAAAGGCATCAAAAATTTCATTTGCTACTATAAAAGCAGTTTCAAGTTTTACTTCACTTATATCATTATAGTGTTTTAGTTTTATTATATCTCCAAAAGATTCTTGAATATATTTTTTTTGTTGAGTTTGTAAATTTTCAAACCTTTCAACTATCGCAAAGTTTAAAGTATTTAATAATTCAGGCTTTAAGGTATAAATAAATTGAATTATATCAGCAAATAAATATCCATGATGTGCACCAATTTCAACTAAAGTAGTATTCTTGGGAATAATATTTTTTTCAATAGAATCAATTAGTTTTTTTGCTATTGTTCCACCAAAAAAAGAACTTGTAGAAACAGATGTGAAAAAGTCACCTTCTTTTCCTATTTGTTTATAGTTTGAATAATATCCATTTTCCCCATATAGCCAGTCATTAAAGTAGTCATTAAATCTAATCATAAAAGTATTGTATCTAAAAGTTTATTTGAAGATGAAATGATAAATAGAAGTAAAACTTCTATTTATTTACAAGTATCAATTACAGCACTTGCATTAGAATATAAAAATACCTCAACTCTTCTATTTAAAGCCATATTTGTAGAGTTTGTGTTAGGTGCTACAGGTTTTGAAAAAGAACAACCTTTTGAGAAGATTTGGTTTTTAACTCCTGAGTTATAGATAGTATTACCTACATTTGTAGCTCTTTTTTCAGATAATGTTTTATTATATTGATATGTTCCTCTACTATCTGTATGTCCTACAACTTGAACTATTGTATTTGGATATTTTTGTAAAACACTATTTACTTTCGCTATTTTATTTTTAGCACTTTGTGTTGGTATTGAAGAGTTTGTAGCAAACATCATATCATCTCTAAACATGATTTTTACGTAGTTATCTGTATGGGATACTATTAAGTCTTGGCTTGGATCAAGTACTGCATTTGGATTATTATTTACAGTTGTATTTAAACTATCTGCAACTTCTTTTGCTTGTTGATCCATTCTATATCCAATATATCCACCAATAGCAGCCCCTGCAAGAGCACCAACAGTTTTATTTCTACTTTTGCTTCCTCCTCCAATATTGTTACCAAGTGCAATACCAGCTAAGGCACCAATTGTTGTACCTATTATTGCTCTTTGATTGTTGTCTATCGTTTGATTTCCTGTTGAACCTGATGTACATCCACTAAGTAATGCTATAGCTGCAAGAGATGATACAAAAGTTTTTAAATTAAAATATTTCATTTTGAAACCTTTATTTTTGATATTAATATTTTAACATATCAAGTGTGAAATAATTGTGTTATAAAACGTAATTAATATGTAATTAAATTTTGATATAATATTCTTACGAAAAAAAGGAGAAACTGTGGAAAAAAGAACGAGAATTTTGGCAACATTAGGGCCATCAAGCCATAGTATTGAAGTAATTGAAGGTTTAATAAAAGCAGGTGCTAATATGTTTAGATTAAACTTTTCTCATGGAAGTCATGAATACCATAAAGAAACTATTGATAATATTAGAGCAGCAATGAAAAACCTAGATAGAACAGTAGGTATTTTACAAGATATTTCAGGTCCAAAAGTTAGAATCGGAGATTTAAAAGAACCTTTTGAATTACATAGAGGAGATATCATAACTTTTTTAAAAGAAGAGATAGTTGGATATAAAGAAGCTGATAAAAAATATATAGTATCAATAAACTATCCAGATATTTTAGCCAAGGTTAAAGTAGATGAGTATATTTACTTATATGATGGAACTATTAGAGCAAAAGTAATTAGTACAGGTGATGAGGTAAAAGCAAAAATTGAAAATCACGGTATTTTATCTTCAAGAAAAGGGGTTAATTTCCCAAATACTGTAATAGATATTGATGTTATTACTCAAAAAGATGAAAAAGATATTGCTTGGGGTGTTGAGAATCAAGTTGATTATTTTGCTATTTCTTTTGTTCAAAATGCAAAAGATATGAAAAAAGCTAGAAAACTTCTAAAAGGTTATAAAGGTAAATTAATAGCAAAAATTGAAAAATTTGATGCTGTTGAAAATATAGATGAAATTATTGAAGCATCTGATGGATTGATGGTAGCAAGAGGTGATTTAGGAATTGAAGTACCTTATTATGATGTTCCAACTATTCAAAAAATGTTAATCAAAAAAGCAAATAGCGTAGGAATGCCTGTAATTACTGCAACGCAAATGCTTTTATCTATGACTCATAATGAAAGAGCAACAAGAGCAGAAATTTCAGATGTAGCAAATGCAGTATTAGATGGAACAGATGTTGTTATGCTTAGTGAAGAAAGTGCTGTAGGAGAAGATCCTATAAATGTTGTTGATACAATGAGTAATATTATCGCAAGAACAGAAGATATTTATAATTTTGACAAACAATCTAAATTTGATTATTTAGATCATTTTGATGTAATTCAAGCAACTGTTACTAGACTTGCTGATGATTTAGGTGCAAAAGGAATTTTAGCCTTAACAAGTTCTGGTAAATCAGCTATTAAGATGTCAAGATACAGACCTAGAACACCAATTTATGCATTTACACATAAAAGAAAGGTTTTATCATCATTAACAGCAATTTGGGGTGTAAGACCTGTAGATACAATAAAAGAAGGGCAGGCTTCTAAAATGTTCCAAAAAATGTTAAAGGCTTTAGATTCAAAAGGTTTACTTGATAAAAGTGAAACTTATGTAGCAACTGTTGGTTATCCAGTTGGAATGCCAGGAAGTACAAATACTATTAAAATTTTAACTCCATCAGAAATTGAATATTATTTAAATTTTAAAAGTAAGTAAGGTAAAAAGAGTTTATCTCTTTTTACTTATTATCTATTATTATTCTCATTAATGTACCTTTATAGGTCTTATCTTTATATTTAAAATTAATATTTTTAACATCTATTTGTCCTTGTATATGATTTACTATTATAGTTCTTGTCATATATAAGCCTATACCTGTACCTTGTGCTTGAAATTTTGTCGTAAAGTAAGGTTCAAAAATTTTATCAATAATATCTTTTTTTATTCCCCCACCATTATCTAATATTTCAATATAAACCTTTTCATTCTTTATATATGATTTTATTTTTATAATTTTTATATCTAAGTTTTTTTCTACTAAAGCATCTTTTGAATTATTTAGTATATTTAATATAGCTTGGGTTAATTCATTTTCTAAGGCACAAATTTTAATATTTTCTTTTATATCTACTTCAATAATAATCTCTTTATTTTTAAAACTTGCAGACATTAAGTTTATTACTTTTTTTATAATATCTTTTACAAAAAAGCTTTTTTTTACTTTGTCTTTTTTAAAAAAACTTCTAAAGTCTTCTATTGTTTGAGATAAATGCTTAGTATTTGAAACTATGGAGTCTAAATTTTTATAAAGTTTTTCTTTATTTAAAGTGTTTAATTCATCTTCAAATTTTGTTCCAGATGCGATAGTACAAATTGTTGATAAAGGCTGTCTCCATTGATGTGCAATGTTTCCTATCATTTCCCCCATAGAAGCTAGTTTTGATTGTTGATTTAAAATATCATCAGCTCTTCTTATTTCTAATACTTGTTTTTTTACTTTAGATTCTAAAGATTCATTTAGTTTCTTTAACTTTAAATTATTTTTAAGAAGTTCTTTTTCATAAATATTAAATTGTGTATCAATTTTTCTTGAAATAAAAATAAGTATAAGAATAAGGAATAAACTAATAATTGTAGATATAATTATAATCTTATTTTTTGTAACTCTAACTTCTTTTTCTAATTCACTTTTTTTTCTTTCTAACTCTTCTTGAATGGTAAGTGTATATTGACCTGTTCCAAGAATTAAATCAAAATTTGGTACTTTTTTTACAAAAGAAATTTTTTCAGATAAGTTTTTAGAAATATTATGGCTAGTTGGTGTGTAGTTTAAAAATGAACCATTTTTATTAATAGCTTTTTTTAGTACAATATCTACAACTTTTTTTTCTATTTGTGAAAGTTCTTCATATTTTTTCCCTACAAAAGCTTTATTTATATGTGAAAGTGTTGTTCCTTTTGAATTTATGGCAAAAATATATTCATTTTTTTTAAATCTAATGCTATCAATAATACTAAGTATTTGTTTTTTGATTTTTTTATTAATATCTTCTTTATATCTTGCTGTACCTATATATACCCCTAAAGGTTTAAATAGTTTTATATACCCAAGTTTTTCTCCAACTTTATTTGTTTGCGGTTTATGCCAATGCCAAGTAATAAAACCAGATTCTTTTGTTAGGGCAATATTTCTAAACTCTTGTATAAAATATTTACCCTCTACATCTTGAAGTTTAGTAAGAATTTTACCTTCATGTGAAGGTGTTTGAGGTTGCATAATTACTTTATCTTTTAAATCAATTAAAAAATAATAACCACTTAAATTAGCATAAAATCTTTGTTCTCTTAAATTTTTTTTTATTTTTTCTAGGATGAATTCTTTGGGTTTATCTTGATATTGTTTGTATATTTGACTCATTGTTTCATAAGCTATATTTACAATGTTTTTAATATCTTTTTTTTCTTCAATTTTATTTAGTTCAACTTGTGTTTGAATTAAAGTAATAGTTCTATTAATTCGGTTTTTAATTCGGTTTTTAATTTCTTTTATATGCTTTTTTTTAGTATCTTCAATCTCTTCAACTAGTTTTTTATTTTCATAAGAAATAAATTCATAAGTTAAAATAGAAGAAGTTAAAATTACAGCTACAATGGGAAGTATTATAATCCAATAAGTAATATAGTTTAGTTTTTTCATAAACTTCCCTTCTTTTGTTTAGAAAATTTTAGCGTACATATCCAAAAGAATAATTTGTTTATCTATTTTATAAATTTTTTCATCTAAAAATTTAATATCTCTGGAGTTTTTAAGTGTATCATAATCACTTTGTGTTTTAATCTGAGCTTCTTTTTCTTCTTTAATAATCTTTAAAATAGAATTATAAAGATCTAAATCTTCTTTAGTAATTTTTAATCTTTCGTTTAACATATTAAGTTTATCTATTTTTGTTTTAAAAAAACTTTTTTCATCATCAATCTTATTTTTTAGATTTAATTTAGATTTTAAATATTCAATTCTTTTACTTTCTATATCATTGAAAGCTCTTGAGTCAAGTGGCATACTAATTGATAAACCATAAGTTTGTTCATTTGTTTGACCTACTTTTGGCTTTCCATCTGTATAATGTGTTTTAGAATAGTTATAAAAGACATTTACACTTGGTAAATATCTAGCCATAGTCATATATGAATAGTTTTTATTTTTTTCAATAGAGGCTTTTGCTTTATCAAGTTCTATATTCTTTTCTAAGAACTCTTTTTTTGAAATTAGTTCAAAGTTAGGAAGTTTAAATTGTTTATAATCTCCTGCGGCAATATTATTAAAACTATTTATAAGCTCTTGTTTTTGATATTTTAAATCAACTAAAGTGTGTTTTGAACTATTTAAAGTAAGTAGGGCATTATCTAAAAATGAACTATCTAAAAAGCCATTTAAAACCTGTTCTTTTTTTCTAGTTACATCTATTTTTGCATTTGCTAAAGTTAATTTTGTTTTTTGAATATTCAAATCTAGCTTCTTTATTTGGAAAAGTAAATTTAAAGCATCTTTTATTAAAAGCTTTCTTTGTTGTTGTATTTGAAGATTAGAATATTTATATGTTGAGTTAGCATATTTAATTGCTTGATAAATCCCACCACTTTGAAAAATAGGCTGATTGATAGATATTAAAGATGTTTCACCTTTATAATCATCACCTAAATTTTTTTTGTACTGCAAAGTTATGGGATTTATCCAATCTTTTTTTAATTTTGCACTATCTTCTTTTGCTTGTTTTTCATCTAATGTAAAAGTCTTTTTTCTACTGTCTGATAAAATCTCTTCATCAAAACTACTATTTGCTAATAAATTTACACCAATTAAACTACATAAAAGTAGTTTAATTTTATTTGATTTTAGAAAGTGCATTTTCAAGCCTTTTAAATCCTTCATTAATTTCTTCTTTTGAAATAGTTAAAACAGGTAACATTCTTAAAGTATTTTTACCAGCTCTTAAAACTAATAAACCTTCATTAAATGCTTCTTTTATAATAGAAGCTAGAGTATTGGCATCTTTTACTCTAAGTCCTCTCATAAGTCCTAATCCAACACTATGTGTGAAGATATCTTTATTTGCTTCATAAATTTCATTTAATTTATCTTGAAAATAAATGATTGTTTCATCTAATTTACCTGAATCTTTGTAGTTATCTAAAATTTCTAATACTTTCAATGAAGCAGCACAACTTAAATAGTTACCTCCAAAAGTAGAACCATGATCCCCATAAGTAAATAAATCTTTATGTTTTGTTACAACTGCCCCAATTGGAACACCTCCACCTAAACCTTTTGCCATTGTAATAATATCAGGCTCAATTTCATAAAGATTTGTTGCTAAGAATTCTCCTGTTCTATAAGCTCCTGTTTGAACTTCATCAATAATAAGTAAAATTCCTTGCTCTTTTAAAAACTTTGCTAATTCTTGTATCTCTTTTTTATCAAAAGGTTGAACTCCACCTTCCCCTTGAACAAGTTCTATCATAACAGCTACTGTTTCATTATCAATAGAGTTATAAATATCTTCAATCTTATTATTATATAAAAAACCATCTGGATATGGAGAAAAGCTTGGTGTGTGCATAGAGCTTTGACCTGTAGCTTTTACTGTTGTTATTGTTCTTCCATGAAAAGAGTGTTCTAATGTGATAACTTTATATCTTTTGTTATCAAAATTTGTTTCACCATATTTTCTTGCTAATTTAATAGCTCCTTCATTTGCTTCAGCTCCACTGTTTGCAAAAAAAGTTGCTACATCCATCCCTGATAATTTAGCAATTTTTTCACCTAATTTTGCTTGTGGTTCAATAGCAAAAAGGTTTGAAATATGAGTAATATTACTTACTTGTTCATAAATAGCATTTGCTACTTCTTTGTTTCCATGACCTACTGAAACAACACCTATACCTGATGTGAAATCTATATAGTCTTTATCATTTTCATCAAATAAAGTTGCATTTATACCTTTTTTAAAGTTTACATAGTTTCTTGCATAAGTTTGAAGTACATAATCTTTATCTAATTGTTCTATCATTTTTTTTCCTAAATACTTTATAAATTAGAAAAGATTATATCAAAATAATTTAAACGATATGTTAACAATTGCTTTTGAAAAGACTATTTTTTCTTTAAACTCAATTTGGGTAAAATAAAAACTAAAATTAAAGGGAAAAAATGCAGCATTTAATCAGGACTTCTGATTTTTCTAAAGAAGAGATTTTAAGTTTATTTAACGACGCAAGAGAGTTTTTAAAGTTTGAATATAATGAAACTTTAAAAGGAAAACTTATAGTTACTTTGTTTTTTGAGAATTCAACTAGAACTAGGAGTTCTTTTGAAATAGCGGCTAAAAGACTTGGTGCTGAGGTTGTATCTTTAGATGTTGGAACTTCTTCAACTTCAAAAGGTGAAACAATCTTTGATACAGTTGCTAATATTAATGCGATGAAACCAGATGCTTTAATCATAAGACATTCTGAGTGTGGACTTCCTGATAAACTAATTGATTTTGTAGATTGTCCTATTTTAAATGCAGGAGATGGAAAACACGCTCATCCTACACAAGCACTATTAGATATGTTTACAATACATGAACACTTTGAAGGTCAAACTGATGGTAAAAAAATTGCTATCGTTGGTGATGTAAGAACTTCAAGAGTTGCAGGTTCAAATAAAAGATTATTACCAAAATTTGGTATTGATGTTTGTTTTGTATCTCCTGAATGTTTTAGATATGAAGGTAATGATTTTGAAACATATACAAGTTTAGATGATGTAATTGATGATGTAGATATTATTATGAGTTTAAGAACTCAGTTAGAAAGACACAACCAAGTATATTTTGAGTCTTTAAATGAATATGCAAAAGATTTCTGTATTACAAGTGAAGTAATGGGAAATAGAGATATTTTATTATTACATCCAGGTCCTGTAAATAGAAATGTAGATATTTCAGATGAAATGCTAAAAGACCCTAGAAATAAAGTATTAGAACAAGTTACAAATGGTGTTGCTATTAGAATGGCTGCACTTAAAAAACTAGTTTTACAATAAAAAAGTAGAAATTGAATAAAAAACTAATTGAAGAAGAAATAAATAAATATGGCTCATTAAATGAGCCATTTTTTTTTACAATATCTTATGACTTTACAAAATTCTACATAAATAAGATTTCTACCTTACCTAATAGAATAAAGTTTGAAATTAATTCAAAAAGTAAGAATAAAAATAAACATCAAACAAAAGTAGAAAAATATCCAATATCTTTTAAAGAGTATAAAGAAAAATTTGATTTTTTACAAAATCAAATAAGAGAAGGAAATACATATCTTTTAAATCTTACTGCTAAAACAAAAATAAAAACTAATTTTTCTCTTGATGAAATATATGAGAAAGTAGATGCAAAATTTAAGTTAAGATATAAAAATAAAGATGATAACTTTGTTTGTTTTTCTCCTGAAAGATTTGTAAAAATAAAAAAAAATAAAATCTATACCTATCCGATGAAAGGAACTATTGATTCAAGTATATCTAATGCAAAAGCCAAAATCTTAGGTGATGTAAAAGAAATGGCTGAACATACTATGGTAGTTGACTTATTAAGAAATGACTTAGGAGTTGTGGCTTCAAAAGTTAGAGTAGATGAGTTTAGATATATTGATAAGATAAATGCTGGGAATAAAAAACTTTTACAAGTTAGTTCTAAGATATCTGCAAATTTAGAAGAAAATTGGCAAAAAAAACTAGGAACAATAATAACCTCGATGCTTCCTGCTGGATCAATAACAGGAACTCCAAAGAAAAAGACAATTGAACTTTTAAAAGAAATAGAAGGTTATGAAAGAGATTTCTATACAGGTATTTTTGGAGTGTATGATGGTGAAAACTTTGATAGTTCTGTAATGATAAGATTTATACAAGAAGATAAAAATAATAATCAATACTATAAAAGTGGTGGTGGAATAACTTGTGATTCTAATGCCAATTTAGAGTATGAAGAGCTACTTGACAAAATATATTTACCTTTTTAAATTGTAACTTTAATGTAATCAAATAATTTTATAATCTTATTTATATTTTAAATAGGATAGTAATAAATGAAAAAAGCAGATACAGTTTTTATTATTGAGTATCAAAAGGGTAGTGATAAAGGTTTTGATGGTTTTAGACCGGATACTAAACCAATTTTAAGAGCAATAGAAGAAGTTACTTCTTTTAAAACTGAAATTGTATTTTTTAAGCCAAATAAAAAATATCAATTATTAGAGTATTTAAAACAAAATGCTTTTGCTGTAATTTCAAGGATTAATCCTGGTAATTTAAAACAAGTTGATGAATATTTCCAATTTTTAAAAGCTTTAGGGGATAGTGGTGTTGAAATTCATACTCACCCTGATGTTATGATTAATTTAGATTTTAAAGATATCTTAGCAAAATTAAAAGGTAGTGTTTTAGGCGATGATGAATCATATTTTTACCATAACTTTCCTGACTTCGCATCAAAATTTCCAGCTGATTTAAAAAAACATGGAATAAGAGTTTTAAAAACAAATTATGGTTCAACAGGTGAAGGTGTTTATCTTGTACGACAACAAGAAGATGGTTCGATTATTTCCACAGAAGCTGTAAATAATGAAAAATTCTTTTTTGATGATATTCATGAGTTTATCTCAAAATTTGAGAAGAACTTTGAAGATGATAGTGAGTATGCTGAATATTTCCAAGGAAAAGTAGGGTTTGTTGGTTGTAGATATTTAGAAAGAATTAAGGAAGGTGAAATAAGAGTTTTATTAGTAAATGATAAACCAATTTCTGTAGTACATAAGAAACCTCAAGAAGGTCAATTCTCTGCAACACTTTTTTCTGGGGCTAAATATAAATACGAATCGCCAGATGAACCTAAATGGAAAGATGTAATTGATTTAACTAAAGAAGGTTTAGAAGTTTTAAAACCATATCTAAGAGGTCAAAACTATCCATTATTATGGACTATGGATTATATTTTAGATTATAATAAAGATGGGTCTGATAAATATGTATTATCAGAGATTAATTGCTCTTGTGTTGGAATTACTAGTGAACTTCAATACTCAAAAGATGTAGCACAAGTGTTTGTAAAGTAAAAGAAGTCTTTAAGCTTCTTTACTCCAAAGCTTTAAAAAGCTTATAATATCATCTTTTACATAGATATTAGAAATGATATCATGTTTAGTTTGAGGCAGTATTATAACCTTTGCATTTTTATATTTTCTTAGAGCTTTTGTACAGTGCCCTTCCACATCATAATTTTTTGTAGGATTTGCACTATTTGAAAAATATTCATCATGTGTTCCAATAATATTTAAAATAGGTTCATTTTTATTTGCACCTATTTCAAAATTTTTTGAATAGTATGAGTTTTCACAAGAGTATGCAGTTATAATTCTACCTTTAAACTCTCTTCCTTTAAATGAAGCTACGGCTAAACCACCTTCTGAATTACCCATTAAGAATATATTTTTTATATCTATAAAGCTTATATTTTGAAGTTTTTGTAAGTTGTGGTGTATTTCTGCTTGTCTAAACTTATGAACTTTTTCGTAATTTTTAAGTTTTGTAGGTGTTTCATACGTTGGTCTATTTTTTACTTTAAACGAATTAGGACAAAAGAAAATAAAATTTGCTTTTTCAACAATCCATTTTCTATAAATAACACCCTTATTTAATCCAGCAGATCCATGTAAAAATAAAACTGTAGGAATTTTATTTTTTGCTTTAAAGTTTGGATATAGTTTTTTAAAATTTTGAAGTGTACCAAAATAGTGTTCTTTTAAGCCACCAAAACCTTTTGGAATTCCTATAAAAGCATATTTATATGTATTATCAAAATCTTTAAAACTATTAATAATCTTCTGATATTTCTTTTGCATGAGAAGCCTTAAAATAAAGTTTAGCTATTATATCTTTTAAATTTAAATTGATTATAAAAGAAGAAAAAGTGTATTTTGAAACTATTAAGTGTGATGATTTTGAAGTTTTTAACTTAGAGTATCATCAAGAAAGAATTGCTAAAACAGTTGGTTTAAATATAAATTTAAATGAATATATATATCCTTTATCAAATAAACTTTTAAGATGTAAATTAATATATGATGAGTCAGGTGTTTTAGATGTAAACTATTTTGAGTATAAGAAAAAAGATATAAAAACTTTTAAATTAGTTTATGATGAAAATATAGACTACTCAAAAAAATATCTAAATAGAGAAAAACTAGATGAATTATATGCTAAAAAAGATAATTGTGATGAAATAATCATTGTTAAAGATGGATTTATAACAGATACTTCCATTGCTAATATAGCAATTTTTTATGATAATAGATGGATAAGTCCAAAAAAACCTTTACTAAAAGGTACAACAAGAGCAAGACTTATATCACAAGGAAAACTATATGAAAAAGATATAAGTATCCAGATGCTTCAAAAGTGTGAAAAGTTTGCTTTAATGAATGCAATGATAGATTTTGACGAACTTGAGATTTATTCATTTTTTTCATAAACTCTTATAAGGAGTTTTTGCCATTTATTTTCATTTCCCCAATTTATTTTTACTTTTTTAGTAAAACCATCTTTTGTAAATTTATAAGCATCTATTTCATTAAATGCAAATTGGGGAATTAGTTTTTTCCTTTTGTTAAAAGGAATTACTTTAAAACTAAGATTATCTAAAACAAGAGGGCTTTTCTTTTTATCTTCTACATAAAGTAATACCATGTGATAATCTCGTTCACCTTTTACTTTTACAACTGCAAAATAAAGATTTTTCTTTTTAATACCAAGTTCTAGTAGTGTGAAATATTTACTTATAACATAATCTTCACAATCCCCATGACCTTGTATTAGAAACTCTTTAGGAGTTGCCCAATGATCAATTGATGAATTTGCTTTAATATCATGTTTTGGTAGAATTTTATTAAAGAAAGCATTTATATGTGAAAGTTTTCTAATTAAAGTATAATCAACAACTTCCTCTTTTAGAGTCTTGTACTTTTTCAATCTATTCACTATAAAAGATTGTTTTTTTGATTCTTGAATATATTTAATATCATCTTTATTTAGTTTAAACTCATAAGCAAAAGTAATATTATAAAGTATTAAAATAAGCAAAAATATTCGTTTCATAGGTTATAATACCACTAAAATTTTAAAATGGATATTAATAGAATGATAAATAATATAATAGAAGATGTAAATTATAAAAACTTAGTACAAAAACAAGTGTTTGAAACAATAAAGTTTCTTTTAGAAAAAAATCAAGAGTTTTCAATAACAGCAAATATTGAACCAATTGAGTTTAACCCAACTTTACCAAACTCTATAAAAGAACAACTTCAAAAATTTTCACTTTTTATTTTAAGTAATTATACATATACAACAATAGAGTTAACAAATGATTCTATAAGTTTTGAAGCAGGTTTTGGAAGTGAAAATTTTGGTTCAGTTGTTAAGATACCACTTCATAGTGTATTTCAAATAGTTGTTGATGAATCAATTTTATATATTAATTCAGTGGCAACTGTTGATAAGTTTAACAAGGATCCTAAAGAAAAATCAATGAATATTTTTAAAAATAATCCAAATAATAAAAAGTTTGATAAATAGGTGGTATAAGTATTGAAGTATGAAAGAGAGATAAAAACTGCATTTAAAGTATCAATTCCTGTTATGATGGGATATGCAGTTTTAGGCTTTGCATTTGGTTTGCTTCTTGTATCCTTTGATTATCCTTGGTATTTAGCTCCTATAATGTCACTTTTCATTTATGCAGGTGCATTACAATTTGTAGCTATAAACTTTTTTAATTTAAAAGCTGGATATGTAGATATAGCAATAGCAACATGGTTTATAAATATAAGACAATCTTTTTATGGATTATCTTTGCTTAAAAGATTTAAAAAAACAGGAAAATTAAAGCCTTATTTGATTTTTGGTCTAACTGATGAAACCTATGCGCTTTTAACAACAATTAAAGATGATGAACAGTTAAAAAAAAGATGGTATTACTTTTTTTTAACAGCTTTTAATCAATCTTATTGGTTCTTAGGATGTACTTTTGGAGCCATAATTGGTTCAAATATAGAGTTTAATACAGCAGGATTAGAGTTTTCTTTAACAGCACTTTTTGTAGTTTTATGTATTGAACAGTATAAAAGTTTACAAAATATAACTCCTTTTATCGTAGGAGGTATAGCTTCTGTATTTTCACTTATTTTTATACCAAGTGATAAGATGTTAATTGTCTCAATTGTTGTTGCACTTATTTTGATGTTTACTTTTAGAAGAAAGATTGAACAATGAGTGGAATTGAAATATATATAGCAATTGCTATAATGGCAGTAGTAAACTTTTTTACTAGAGTTTTTCCATTTTTATTTTTTAGAAAAAATGAACTTCCTTCTTATGTAGTATTTATTGAGAAGTTTTTCCCTGCTGTAATTATGACAATTTTAATAGTTTATTCCGTGAAAGATGTAGATTTTTCCCTTGCACCTTATGGTTTAAAAGAAATAGGTGGTATTTTATTTACTGCAATTTTGCATATAATTTTTAAGAATTATTTGATTTCTATTTTTGCTGGTACAATTTTTTATATGACTTTAGTCCAGTATTTATAGTATCAAAGTTAGTATTTTTTTGAAATAAATAAGAAAGTATTATAAAATAAATAAAAGGCTTTAGCCTTCTATTTAGTTCTTAGGTGAGAATGGGAAATAAGCACTTCCCCAAGTAAGTCCTGCACCGAAGGCATCAAATAAGATATTATCACCTTTTTTGATTTTTCCTTGCTCATAAGCATAATTCATTGCCATTGGAATTGAAGCTGCTGATGTATTACCATATTTATCTACAGTAACTACAGTTTGTTCATCACTTAATCCTAAAGCTTTTCCTACTGCATTTATAATTCTAAAATTTGCTTGATGCGGAATAAAGTGGTCAATATCATTGTTTTTAATATTGTGTTTTTCCATCATTTTTTCAACATCAGCTGTTAGAGTTTTAACTGCAAGTTTGAAAGTTTCATTTCCTTTCATTCTTATACAAGCCATTTTTTGTTCAACTACTTCTTGTGAACATGGATGTTTACTTCCTCCACCAGGAGTTTTGATTAAATCATCATAGTTCCCATCACTTGAACAATTAACATCTACGATTGCTTCACTTTTGTCATCAGTTGCTGATATTATAGCTGCTCCTGCTCCATCTCCAAAGATAAAACAAGTTCCTCTATCTGTGTAATCTAAAATTGATGTGTAAGTTTCTGCACCGATTATTAGAACATTTTTTTTCATTCCTGATTCAATAAATGCTTTTGCTACAGATACAGCATATACAAAACCTGTACACGCGGCACTAATATCATAAGCTTGAACAGGAGGTAAATCTAATTTTGATGCAATTAAACAAGCCGTTGAAGGCATACATAAATAATCAGGAGTTACAGTTGCACAGATAACCATATCAATGTCTTCTTTTGCAATTCCTGCTCTATCAATAGCAACTTGTGCTGCTTTTGCTCCTAAATCAGATGAAGCTTCGTTTTCTTCAGAAATTCTTCTTTCTTTAATACCAGTTCTTTTAGTAATCCACTCATCACTAGTATCAATAATTTTTTCAAAATCTGCATTTGTCATAATCTTTGGAGGAATATAAGCTCCAATAGATCTAAAAGCTGCATATGTCATTTACATATCCTTAAATAAAAGTATAGTTATTATATCTAATTAATTACTATACTGTGATAATCTCTCTTCAATATGACTATTTAAGTTAGAGCTAGCTGCATTTATAGCTTGGAATATTGCATTTTGTATTGCTTTAGGATTTGATTTCCCATGGGCAATAATAACAGGTGCTTTTACTCCAAGTAATGGAGCTCCACCATATTCTGCATAATCAACTCTTACTTTTAAGTTTTTGAATACCTTTCTCATAAGAACTGCACCAGCAATTGAAATTAGAGATCTTTTTAAATTCTTTTTGATGATTTGTCCGATTGTATCTGCAACACCTTCGGCTGTTTTAAGTAAAATATTACCTACAAAACCATCACAAACAACAACATCAACTGTTCCTTTGAAGATATCACTACCTTCTACATTACCTGCAAAATTTGGAACTTTTGATATAAGTTTATAAGCTTCTTTTGTTACTTCATTTCCTTTGCTTTCTTCTTCCCCATTTGAAAGTAATCCAACAATTGGTTCGTCAAGTTGTAGTACATCTTGTGCATAAACTTGTCCCATTACAGCAAATTCAAATAAATTTTTAGCGTCACTATCAACATTGGCTCCAACATCTAATACTAAAGTATTTTGGTTTTCACTTGTTGGCATAAGTGTTGCTATAGCAGGTCTTGATACACCTTTTATTCTTCCAATTCTAAGTGTTGCTAAAGACATTGAGGCACCTGAGTGTCCAGCAGAAACAACAGCATCAGCTTCTTGGTTTCTTACTAATTCAATAGCTTTATAAATTGTAGAATCTTTTCTTTTAAGTGCATCTGTAGCTGAGTCATGCATACTAATTACATCATCTGTATCTAGTATATCAACTCTTGATAAAAATTGTTTTGGTAATAAAGCTTCAATTTCATCTTTTTTACCAACTGCAATTGCAGTGAAGTTATTATTTTGTTTTAAAGCTGCAACAAGGCCTTGAATAATAGGCTCAGGACCGAAGTCCCCACCCATTGCATCTATTGCGATTTTTAACATTAGCTTTTGTATTCACCAGTGTTTGGGTTAACCGTATGAGGCATTTTCCAAGAACCATCACTATCTTTAACTGGTTTTTTTAAAGTTATTTTATAGTGAGTTCTTCTTTTCGCTGCTCTAGTATGAGATACTCTTCTCTTTGGTACTGCCATTTTTTTCTCCTTAAAATTCTTTTTGAAATTCACTATCGTCATGTGAACAGTTTTCACATAGATAGTAATCACTTTTAATTGATTCTAATTCACTTTGAATTATTTCATCAAAGTCAATTGTATTATTGTCTATTTCGATTACTAAATCTTCTGATTCAGAATCATCTTTATAAATACCATCACTTAATAAAAAATTTGCTTCTTCATTTAAAGTAATAGTATCTGTAATACCACATCTGCAACAATCGATTTGTGTATTACCTTTTAATACAGCATCAATTTTTACTAACGATTGCGATATTTTACAAAAAGTACCTTCAATTTCTACTGAAGCAAGTGAAGCACTGAATTCTTTAGGGCTTTGTGGTACTTTTTTAAATTCTATTTTCATGTTAAATTATAAAAACTTTTAATTTATTAACAAATTTCTCTGTCAGAGAAGAAGAATTTAATTTCATTTGCTGCATTTTCTAATGAATCTGAACCGTGAACTGCATTAGCATCAATTGATTCTGCAAAATCTGCTCTAATTGTTCCAGCTGCTGCTTCTTTAGGATTTGTAGCACCCATTAAGTCTCTATTTTTAGCCATTGCATCTTCACCTTCTAAAACAGTTACAACAACTGGTCCAGAAATCATGAATTCTACTAATTCACCAAAAAATGGTCTTTCAGCGTGTACTGCATAAAATGCTTCTGCATCAGCTTTGCTTAATTGAACTTTTTTAGTTGCTGCAATTCTTAATCCATTTGATTCAAATCTGTCTAAGATTTTACCTACAACATTTTTAGCTACCGCGTCAGGTTTGATGATTGATAGTGTTTGTTCCATATTTGTATATCCCTCAATATTTTTTTAAGTCGCGGATTATACCTAAAAAAATAAAAAAAGGCAAGTAGTTAAAAAAACTACTTACCTTTTATAGTGTTTGGATATAGTTAAAACTAAAAATTAGTCTTCTACTACAGGAGTTCCAGCTTCACCTCTGTCTTCTTTTTCAACAGAACCTGAACCAGCTTCATCCCATACAATACATCCCTCAGTTGGACATGCGTCAGCACATGCTGGCTCATCATTGTGACCTACACACTCAACACATTTGTCAGAGTATACATAATATACATCTTCACCAGTTGGGTTATCATCGTTATCAACAATTGCTTCTACTGGACACTCATCTAAACATGCGTCACAGCTAATACAAATATCAGTAATTTTTACTGCCATAGTAAATCTCCTATAATAAATTTAGTAAAACTTTATCACAGTAAATATAAAATTTACTTTAAAAAATAAAAATTATCAATTGATACTAAAAATGTAGCATTTATGGTAACACTGGCCATTTATTAAACTTAAAATGATAATGATTATTGAGATAAATAAAGCTATATAAATATACTTATATATCAAGGATAAAAATTATCTTAGGATAAATTTTCACAAATTTCAAAATTTAAGGAAAGTTGTAGCTTAATTTGAAAGTTTTTGGTGTATAATTACATCACAAATAAAATATTAATAAAGGAATTAAATATGTTAGTAACTAAAAAAGCTCCAGATTTTACAGCTACAGCTGTACTTGCAGACGGACAAATTGTTGAAGATTTTAATTTATATGAAAACATTGGTGAAAATGGTGCGGTATTATTTTTCTACCCATTAGACTTTACTTTTGTGTGTCCTTCTGAAATTATTGCATTCTCAAAAAGAATTGAAGAATTTTCTTCAAGAGGTATCAATGTAATTGGTGTTTCTGTTGATTCACAATTCTCACACTTTGCATGGAGAGAAACTCCTGTTGAAAATGGTGGAATTGGAAGAATTCAATACCCATTAGTTGCAGACTTATCTAAACAAATTTCTAGAGATTATGATGTATTATTCGGAGATTCAGTTGCTTTAAGAGGTTCTTTCTTAATTGATAAAGATGGAACAGTAAGACATGCTGTAATTAATGACTTACCATTAGGTAGAAACATTGATGAAATGATCAGAATGGTTGATACAATGTTATTTACAAATGAGCATGGTGAAGTTTGTCCTGCTGGATGGAATAAAGGTGATGAAGGTATGAAAGCTTCAACAGAAGGTGTAGCTGAATATTTAGGTAAGCACGAAGGTGACTTATAATATATAATTAAATGTATTTTAAATAAAGGTGCTTTTGCACCTTTATTATCTAGTACAAATCAATTTAATTGACTTTTTTTTAAATTAACACTACAATTACACTATTACTTTATAAACTACAAAAACTACAAAAAAACTACATACTTAATATGTAAAATCAAAGGTTAAGATTACTCATGGAAGAGTCTAAAACTCAAAGTAAAACAAAAAACACTAGGAAAACTAGAACTCATATACCTGTTGAAGGGTATAAAATTGAACAATTAAGAGAACTTCCTTTAGAAGAACTTTTAAATATCGCAAAAGAATTAGATGTAGAAAATCCCCAAGAATTAAAAAGACAAGATTTAATGTTCTCGATTTTAAAAAATCAAATTGATGCAGGTGGATTTATTTTATTCACAGGTATTTTAGAGATTAAAGAGGGTGGATTTGGATTTTTAAGAGCAATTGATGGGAATTTTTCTGACACATCAAATGATTCTTATGTAAGTGCAACTCAAATTAGAAAATTTGCATTAAGAACTGGAGATATTGTAACTGGACAAGTTAGACCTCCAAATAAAGAAAGTGAAAAATATAATGCTTTATTAAAAATTGAAGCAATTAATTATTTACCTATAAAAGCATCAAAAAACAGACCATTATTTGATAACTTAACACCTTTATATTCAACTGATAAGTTTAAGTTTGAATATGAATCTACAAGAATGACAGGAAGAATGCTTGATTTATTTGCTCCAATGGGTAAAGGTCAAAGAGGTCTTATTGTTGCACCTCCAAAAACTGGTAAAACGGAGTTATTAAAAGAGTTAGCTCATGGTATTACAAAAAATCATCCAGAAGTATCTTTAATGGTTCTTTTAATTGATGAAAGACCAGAAGAAGTTACAGATATGCAAAGAAGTGTAAAAGGTGAAGTTTATAGTTCAACTTTTGATTTACCTGCACATAATCATGTAAGAGTTGCTGAAATTGTTATTGAAAAAGCAAAAAGACTTGTAGAGATGAAAAAAGATGTAGTTATTTTACTTGATTCTATTACAAGATTAGCTAGAGCTTATAATACAGTAACACCAAGTTCTGGAAAGGTACTTTCAGGTGGGGTTGATGCAAATGCTTTACATAAACCAAAAAGATTCTTTGGTGCTGCTAGAAATATTGAAGAAGGTGGTTCTTTAACAATTATTTCAACTGCATTAATTGAAACTGGTTCAAAAATGGATGAAGTTATTTTTGAAGAGTTCAAAGGAACAGGTAATAGTGAAGTTGTATTAAGTAGAGACGCAGCTAATAAAAGAGTTTATCCTGCTCTTGATATTACAAAATCTGGTACTAGAAAAGAAGAGTTACTTCTTACTCCTGAAATTTTACAAAAAACATGGATTTTAAGAAATGCAATTGCATCTATGGATGAAGTTGAAGCACTTAAATTCTTATATTCTAAAATGAAAAAAACTAAAGATAATGAAGAGTTTTTTGCAGGAATGAATGAATAAAAGAGATTTTCTCTTTTATTCAAAATATAAACAATACTAAACTAGTCAAATTTAAACTACACAAAATTACAATTAATTTCAAAAAAATGCTACTTTTCTTTTTCATTTAACACATATTTTATTCAAATTTTAATACTATTCCATCACTTAATGAAGGATTTATCATGATAACTATAGAAAACTTAAATAAATACTATGGTGATGTAAAAGTTTTAAATGATATTTCTATAGATATTAAAAAAGGTGAGATGTTTGCCATTGTAGGGCATAGTGGTGCTGGAAAATCTACACTTCTTAGATGTATTAATGGACTTGAAGATTATAGTGAAGGTTCATTAAAGGTCAATAATAAAGAAATAAAATCTTTAAATAAGCAGCAGTTAAGAGAATTTAGAAAGAATATTGGGATGATATTTCAACATTTTTCATTAATTCAAAGAAAAACTGTATTTGAAAATGTAGCACTTCCAATGCAACTTTGGGGTTATAAAAAAGAAGACATTTCAAAAAAAGTTAAAGATTTATTGTCTTTAGTTGGTTTAGAGCAAAAAATGAATGCTTACCCTAGCCAATTAAGTGGAGGGCAAAAGCAAAGAGTTGCCATTGCAAGAGCTTTGACTTTAGATCCAGAAGTATTATTAAGTGATGAAGCAACATCAGCACTTGATCCAAATACAACTACATCTATTTTAAATCTATTAAAAGAGATAAATGAAAAACTAAATATTACTATTGTTTTAGTAACTCACGAAATGGAAGTTGTAAAACAAATAGCTCAAAAAGCTTTACTTTTAGAGCATGGAAATATAATAGGTTTTGATGACACAGAAGAGTTGTTTTTAAAACCTGATGAAAAAATGAAAGACTTTTTAGGAGAAACAGAAGTTGTTCCTAATGATGGTGTAAATATAAAATTATATTTTCCAAAAGATAATGCATATCAGTCATTTATTACAAAAATGGCAAGAGAGTTGGATATGGATTTCAATATCGTATGGGGAAAACTTGAAGAGATTAACTCTCATATTGTTGGAAATATGGTTATAAATATAGACAGTAAAAATAAAGAAATAGTTACAAACTATATTAAAGAACATGATATTGTATGGGAGGTTTTATAATGGTTGATATTTTATTACCTGCACTTGGTGAAACTGTATATATGTCATTTGTATCTACTTTTTTAGCTGTAGTTATTGGATTTCTTTTAGCAATTGTTTTAATTCTAACTTCAAAAGGTGGGTTAAGAGAAAATTTAAAAGTGTATGCTATTTTAGATGTTGTTATAAACACTTTAAGATCATTCCCTTTTATTATTTTAATGATTGTTCTTTTCCCTTTAACAAAATTTTTAATTGGGAAGAGTATTGGAACGACAGCTGCGATTATTCCACTTACAATTGGTGCAGCTCCATTTATTGCAAGATTGATTGAAAGTGCATTTAAAGAAGTTGATAAGGGTGTAATTGAAGCAGCAAAATCCTTTGGTGCAAGTGATTCACAAATTATTTTTAAAGTAATGCTTGTTGAAGCTTTACCAAGTATTATTTCAGCAATTACTTTAACACTAATTACAGTTATTGGTTTTTCTGCTATGGCAGGAGCTGTTGGTGGTGGAGGTTTAGGTGATGTAGCTATTAAGTATGGTTACTATAGATTCCAAACTGATACTATGATTTATACAGTTATTATTCTTATTGCACTTGTTCAAGCTTGTCAGAGTGCAGGGGATTATTTATACAAAATTACAAAAAAATAAAGAAAGGAAAATATATGTTAAAAAATTTATTAAAATTATTACTTACTGTTGCAGTTGCTTTAGGATTAGTAGCTTGTACTGATTCAAAAGAAGAAGAGAAGAAAGTTGAAACTAAAGTTATCAAAGTTGGAGCTACACCAGTTCCTCATTCTGAAATTTTAGAAATAGCTCAGCCTTTATTAAAAGCAAAAGGTTATGATTTACAAATTGTTGAGTTTACAGATTATGTAACTCCAAATATTGCAGTTGATGAGGGTGAGTTAGATGCTAACTTCTTCCAACATGAGCCATACTTAATTGAGTTTAATAAAAGTAAAAACACAAAATTAGTTAAAACTGTAAATGTTCACTTAGAGCCAATGGGATTATATTCAAATAAATTAAAAAACTTAAGTGAATTAGAAGATGGTGCTACTATTGCTGTACCAAATGATCCTACAAATGAGAGTAGAGCCTTAGATATTTTAGAAAAAAAAGGTTTATTAACATTTAATGATGTTCAATTTAAAACAGCTTTAGATATTAAAGATAACCCTAAAAACTTAAAAATCAAAGAGTTAGATGCTCCTCAATTACCAAGAGTTTTAGATGAAGTTGATGGTGCTATTATTAATACTAATTATGCTTTAGCAGCTAACTTAAATCCTTTAAAAGATGCATTAATTATTGAACCAAAAGATTCACCTTATGCAAATATTTTAGTTGTAAAAGAAGGAAATGAAAATAGTGAAGCTATTAAAGCTTTAAATGAGGTATTAAACTCAACTGAGATTAAAAACTTTATTGCTGAAAAATATGAAGGTTCTATTGTAGAAGCTTTCTAATAAAATCTTTATATTGAATAGAAAAGTTTTCTTTTCTATTCAATACTTTCTTAAATTTTATCTTTAAAAACTTTTTTATACTGTTCTACTCTAAAATCAAAAGTAGTGTAACTTTTATTTTCTAATTTTCTTTTTTTATATAAAGCATTTGAACCTATATATCTATTTGCTGCATTTGAAGGAGATGTTAAACTTATAGTATTTATGATTCTATTGTCATAAGTGAAACTATGAACTTTAGGTATGTCTTTACAAACTAAGTTTAATTTTATTTTTTCCTCTTTTAAAATTTGTCTTAAAAAATATTCAGGACCATTTTTACTATTCCCACCTGTAAATATTAGAGTTTCTATATTTTTGTACTTTTTTATATATCTTAGAATATCACGAAGTTTAACATCACTCATTCCTAAATCACTTGCATCAATTTTTTCTCGTTGACAGGACTGGACAATATCACAAATACCTATTTGATTTTTTATTAAAAATTCTTTTCTTTGAGTAATTGCTTCTTTTTTATTTTCATAAAGTAAATTTAAATCAAATATTTTATCAATACATTTCCATAAAAGACCATCTTGGGAACCATAACAAAAATCTACATCTTTACTTTTAAACTCTTTTTTACAAAATCTTGGAGGAGGTAACGTTCCTACTATTACTTTTTTAGTATGCTCATTTAAAAATGGTTCATAAGGATGAAAGTGAAAAAACAAAGTTAGCCTTTATTAAAATATTTTATTTACAAAGATTTATTAGTTTTAACATTTTTATTATAAAAATACCCTAATTGTTTTCATCTACTTTTTTGACCTTTTTAGATATAATCTCATAAATTTATAAAAGGCAAAAGTTGAAAGTAGGTGTATTTGATTCTGGGCTTGGTGGTCTTACTGTTGTAAATGCTATCAAAGATGTTTTTAATGGTGCTGATATTTTTTATATTGCTGATACAGCCTATGCTCCTTATGGAGTAAAAACCCATGAACAAATTCTTCAAAGATGTATTGAACTTACAAACTATTTTATTAAAAAACATGATATAGAAGTTTTAATTGTAGCTTGTAATACTGCAACTTCTGCTGCTATAAAGCATTTAAGAGAAAACTTTCCTTTTTTAATGGTAATAGGAACAGAACCTGGGATTAAACCAGCTATACAAAATAGTAAAAGTTTAAGTGTAGGAGTTTTAGCAACTCCTGCTACATTAAAAGGTGCTAAGTATCAAACTTTAGTTGATTCTCTTGCACGTAATAAAAAAGTAAAACTTTTTGAGCAAGAGTGTCCTGGTTTGGTAGAACAGATTGAAAAAGGAAGAGTTTTAGATAAAGATACAAATGAGATGTTAAAAAAATGGCTTCAACCTATGAAAGAAAATGGTGTTGATACTATTGTTTTAGGATGTACTCATTACCCTTTAGTATCTCAAGCAATTAAAACTATTATGGGTGAGAGTATAAACTTAGTTCAAACAGGTGAAGCAATTGCAAATAGATTATTAAGTCTTAGTAGCCAAAAAGGGCATAATAATCTTGGCGATTTAAAAATATCAATTTGTTATACAGGTGAAATAAATAAAAATATGGTAGATATGATTTTTAGAGAATATAAAAAACAAGATGAAATAATGGTAAGGAAATGTGAAGTATGAGTGAATCAATAGAAAAAAGAGTTTTAGCTTTAAAGTATAGACCGCATAGATTTGAAGATTTAGTAGGGCAAAGTACTGTTTCTCAAACTTTATCATTAGCATTAGACTCAAATAGATTATCTCATGCTTATTTATTCAGTGGGCTTAGAGGAAGTGGAAAAACAAGTACAGCTAGAATTATGGCAAAAGCTCTTTTATGTAGCCAAGGGCCTACTTCAAAACCATGTGAAGTATGTGATAACTGTAAAAGTGCAAATGCTTCAAGACACTTAGATATTATAGAAATGGATGCTGCTTCAAATAGAGGTATTGATGATATTAAAGATTTAATTGAACATACAAAATATAAACCAAGTAGTGCAAGATTTAAAGTATTTATAATCGATGAAGTTCACATGCTTACAACTCAAGCTTTTAATGCTTTACTTAAAACTTTAGAAGAACCTCCTGGTTTTGTAAAGTTTATTTTAGCAACAACTGATCCTTTAAAACTACCTGCAACTATACTTTCAAGAACACAGCATTTTAGATTTAATAAAATATCTAATTCTGATGTTATTCATCATTTATCTCATATTTTAAATGAAGAGGGAATAGATTTTGAAAGTGATGCTTTAGAGATTTTAGCAAGAAGTGGACAAGGTAGTTTAAGGGACACTTTAACTATGCTTGACCAAGCTATTATTTTCTCTAAAGGAAGAGTTTCAACTACAGCAGTTGTTGATATGTTAGGTCTTATTGATCCAGAAGTAATGGATACAATTTTCCAAGTTGTATTAAATAAAGGAGATATTACAGCTATTGTTAAAGAGCTTGAAAACTATGAAGTATCACAAGTTTGTGATGAAATGACTATTTATTTAAAACATAGAATGCTAGAAAAAGATTCAAGATTTGATTTACTTTTATATGATAGATTCTTTAGAATATTAAGTGATGCAAAACATCTTTTAGCTATGAATTCTGATGGAGGATTTGTACTTATTCTAACTTTAATGAAAATGATTGAAGCTGTTGATATTAAAACTATAGATGAAATAATTGATCAAGTTCAAAAAATAAAAGAAAAAGTAGAACCAGTTCAAACAACTCCTAGTGTTCAAAATCCTGAATCTAAACCAAATAAAGTTCAAGAGATAAAACCTCAAACAACTCCTGAAATACAACAACAAGTTACTCAAGAAATGCCAACACCTTCAAAGATACAAGAAGTTCCAACTCAAAATGTTGAAGATGTTGTGCAAAAAGTTGAACAAACAATTCAAGCTCAAATGCAAGAAAATAATACAATAAACAAAAACCCATTTGAATCTGAATCTGAAACAAAAATAGAAGAAGCTACTCCTGAAGATTTAGCTTATGCTAATAGTGTGGGTGATATTGTTGATTTAGGAGTAACAGATGCAATTGAGAGCGTGTCTTATCCAACGCCATTTGATGATTTACCAACAAGTGCACCAATTTCAAATACACAAGAGCAAAAGAAAAATGAAGAGTTTGTAACTAATACTCAAGAACCACAAGTAAATCAAAATATTCAAACTAATATGCCTCAAAACAATGAATTAGTTGTAAATAATATAGATTCTAATCCTTTTGAACAAACAGTACAAGAGAGTATTCAACCATCTCAGTCTAAGCCTTTAACTCAAGAAATAAATAGTTCAAATGAAATTCAAGTAGAAGCAGTAGAACAACAAGTAGCTGTAAATCCAAATATGGAAGTAGAAGCTGTACCTTTTGAAGAACCAATACAAGAACAGCCTAAAACAAATGACTTATATGATAAATTGACTCAAAAAGTATATGATAGGGATTATTCTCTAGGTGAATGTTTTGAACAAAATTTTATCTATAATGGATATGAAGACAATAAGTTATATATTATTTCAAAAGCACAAGGTGATGATAGGAAGTTTTTATATAAACATTTTGGATTGATAAGAACATTTGCTCAAGATGTTTTTGGAAATGAAGTTGAGCTAGATTTTACAAAGGAGCAGGCCCGGGAAGTCTTAGCTAAAACTAAGAGTGAAAAGAAAGCTATAACTGAAGAATCTATAGCTACTACATCTATGGTAAATGATATATCAATAGATGAAGCAAAGAGATTTTTAGAACAAAATAATTCAAATGATACAAGTTCTATGCTTGAAGATGTTGAAGTAGGTTCTGGCTGTGTAGCAGATATGCAAAAAGTAGCAGATCCTAAACCTTCACAAAGGGAATTACAACTAAATGATATTTTAAATTCACCTATGTTAAATAAAGCTAAAGAGCTTTTAGATGTGAAGAAAATTACAGTAAAATCAAGAAGTTAAAGGAGAAATATGAAACAAGCATTAAAATTTTTAAGTTTAACAAGTTTATGTACAACATTACTTTTTGCTAATATTAATGATGAAAATATTATAGAGTTTGAGAAAAAAAGAGTTTCTCAAAATCCTAATGTAGAAGTTTTAGATGTGAGCGTAAGTTTTAAAAAAGAAATGCCTTTAAAAAATTGGTATGGATATATTTTAGATGTTCAAGCGGAAGTAAAAGCTTCAAAAGACTCTACTAAAGTTATAAGCGTAAAAGATATTGTTTTTTCAAATGGTAAGTATGTTTCACTTGATTTACAAGATATTAAAACTGGAAAATCTCTTAAAAGTTTAGTTACTCCAACTCTATCTGATAATTATTATAAAAAAGAGAAATTAATTGCAGGGAATCATAATGCAAAAAATAAAGTTGTAATTTTTTCTGACCCTTTATGTCCTTTTTGTATGGATTATGTACCAGATGTGATTAATTATGTAAATAAAAATAATAGTAATATTGCTTTATATTATTATCATTTTCCTTTACTTAGAATACATCCAGCAGCAGGACCTTTATCTAAAATTATGGAAGTGGCTAAACATAAAAATATTAAAGATTTAGAGTTAAAAGTTTATTCAATTGATTGGGATAAATATTTTGATTCAAAGTCTACTAATATAAATAAAATCTTGGAGGCATTTAATAAAGAACTTAAGACAAATATCACATTAGAACAGCTAAGAAAAGCTAATATTCAAAAAGATATTAATATGGGTGAAAATGTGATGGTTCAAGGTACACCAACTATTTTTGTAAATGGAATAAAAGATACAACAAGAGAAAAATATAAAACATTAGGGAAATAAATATGGAAAAATTAGTAATAGCAACAAGACAAAGTAAATTAGCATTATGGCAAAGTGAATATATAAAAGCAGAACTAAACAAACACTATCCAGATATGAAGATTGAATTAAAAACATTTTCAACAAAAGCAGACAAAATCTTAGATGTACCCTTAGCAAAAATTGGTGGAAAAGGTTTATTTACAAAAGAGTTAGAAATTGCACTTTTAAATAAAGAAGCTGATATTGCAGTACATAGTTTAAAAGATGTACCTGTTGAGTTTGAAGAAGGGTTTGTATTAGCTGCACTTACAAAAAGATTCGACCCAAGAGATGCATTTTTAAGCCAAAAGTATGAAAGCATTGAAGCTTTACCACAAGGTGCTGTAATAGGAACTACAAGTCTTAGAAGAAGAATGGAAATTAAAATGCTAAGACCTGATGTTGAGTTAAAAGACTTAAGAGGAAATATTAATACAAGAATTGCTAAATTAAAAGCAGGTGAATATGATGCAATTATTTTAGCAGCAACTGGTGTACAAAAGCTTCAAATTGAAGATGAAGTAAATTACTTTAATCCAATTTCTACAGATGATATGATTCCATCAATGGGACAAGCAACTTTAGGAATTGAAACACTTGATAATAAAGAACTAATTGAACTTTTATCAGTTTTAAATGATGAAAATGCCCATATTGAAGCAACAATTGAGAGAAGTTTTGTAAGAACATTAGAGGGTGGTTGTCAAGTTCCTATTGGAGCAAAAGCAACAATTTTAGAAGATGGAAAAAATGTAAAGTTCCAAGCAATTGTTGGAATGCCAGATGCAAGTGAAATGATTGAAGAAGAAGTAATTGAGCCAATTGAAAATTATGAAACAATAGGTATTAAAATAGCAAATAAGTTTATTGAAAAAGGTGCTAAAGAACTTCTTAAAAAAGCAGAAGAAATAGCTTTTAAATAAAAAATTAAATCTAATAAGAAAAGGAAAACATGGAAAATTTACCAAATTGCCCAAAATGTGACAGCGAATATACTTATGAGGATATGGATTTATATGTATGTCCTGAATGTGCCCATGAGTGGTCAAAAGATGCTTCTTTAGAAGAAGATGAAGATAAGTTGATTGTAAAAGATGCAAATGGAGCTATTTTAGAAGATGGTGATGATGTTACAGTTATTAAAGATTTAAAAGTAAAGGGTAGCTCATCAGGTATTAAAGTTGGTACTAAAGTAAAAGGTATTAGATTAGTTGATGGTAATGATGGTCATAATATTGACTGTAAAGTTCCAGGTGTTGGAGCTATAAAATTAAAACAAGAGTTTGTTAAAAAAGCTTAAAAAACTACATAAATTGACAAAAGAGTTTCTCTTTTGTCAAGACTTCAGAAAATTTCAAAAAAGCAATATTTTCCAAGAAAATTAAATAATAATTTTAGTATCATATTTCTATAATATATTAAGGAGTGATATATGAGAATAAATGTTGAAGATTCATTATTTTGTTTAGTAGATGTTCAAGAGAGATTATTTCCTCATGTAACAAATAATGAAGAGATTGAAAAAAAATTAATTACATTAATACAAGGTTTAAAAGTTTTAGAAGTTCCTTTTATAGTAAATGAACAATATAAAAAAGGAATAGGTGAGACTATACCTTCTTTAAAAGAACTTGTAAGTGAGTATCCTCATTTTGAAAAAACAACATTTTCTTGTTGTAAAAATGAACCAACGATGGAAGCTATAAAAAGTACTGGTAAAAAAAACGTAATTGTTGCAGGTATTGAAACTCATGTATGTGTATTACAAACTTGTATTGATTTATTAGAAGCAGGACTACAACCAATATTAGTTACTGATTGTGTGACTTCAAGAAAACAAAATGATACTGATGTTGCAATTCAAAGATTAATACAAGCAGGTGTTATTCCTACTACTTATGAATCTATTTTATTTGAGTTAACTTTAAATGCTAAAAATCCAGTATTTAAAGAAATATCAAAACTAGTTAAATAAGTAAAAATATCATCATTAAAAGAATTGGTTTGTTATGGTATAATAATTGTAATTCAACTTTATTACTAGGCTAAAACAATGAAAAAGTACCTTTTCAAATTAATTATTTTAATGTTGGCATTTAGTGTTTGTAATGCCCAAAACTCAAAATATTTTGATATTGACGAATACATTGCATTTACAAATCAAGGAAAAATTAGTAAAGACTTTTTTTCTATAATTCAAAAAGATGCAGTAAAAATAAAACAAAAGAATGAAAAAGTAAAAATTGTTTTAGTTTATCCAGGAAAGCAATTGACTGATTATTGGATGAAAAGTAAAGTTTCATTTGAAAAAAGACTTAATGAGTTAGGAATAAACTACGAACTTGTTCTACACTTTACTAGACCTCATGTTGAGACAAGAGTTCAATCAAAACTACTTTTAAAAGCTATAAAAGATAATACAGATTATTTAGTATTTGTATTAGATGCAAGTAAACATGCTAAATTTATAGAAAGAATAATAAGTAGAGAAAAACCAAAATTAATTTTACAAAATATTACTACACCTCTTAGAAAATGGCAAAAAAGACAACCTTTTTTATATGTAGGGTTTGATCACATGATAGGAAGCCAAATGCTTGCTGATTATTATATAAAGCAAACAAAAGGTGAAGGTAAATATGCTGTGCTTTATACAGCAAATGGTTATGTAAGTTATATGAGGGGTACTAAATTTATTGATTATCTTTCATCAAATTCTAATTTAAAAGTTGTCCATGAATACTTTACTAATACTAGCAAAGAAAAAGCAAAGTTAGCTACACTTGATCTATTAAAAAGAGATAAAGATATAAAGTTTATTTATGCTTGTTCTACTGATATTTCTTTAGGTGTTATAGAAGCACTTAAAGAAAAAAACTTAATAGGAAAAATTTTAGTAAATGGTTGGGGTGGAGGAACTAGTGAACTTGAAGCTATTCAAAAGGGACTAATGGATGTTACTGTTATGAGAATGAATGATGATAATGGTGTAGCAATGGCAGAAGCAATAAAACTTGATTTAGAAGGTAGTATCCATAAAGTACCTACAATTTTTTCTGGAGATTTTGCATTAGTTAAAAAAGGTATTGATAAAAAAGACTTAGAAAAGCTTAAACAAAGAGCATTTAGGTATACAGCGGATAATGAAAAATAAAAAATTATCACTATCAATACTTAATAGTTTATTACTCTTAGTTTTTTTTATAGTATTAAGTACTGCTTTACTTCTTTCTTCATATATTAATACACAAAAAGTTGTTGATAAAAACATTAATGACTATTTTAATCAAACATATAATATTACAAAACTAATTATTAAAAATGAACAGGAAAATTTAAAAGATATTGCTGTTGAAGTATCAAAAGAATTTAAAAGTATAGATAATTTAGATATTCCAAGGAATGTAACTTATAAGTTGGAAACAATGCCTTCTGTAGATACAATTGACTTATTATTTCTAAAAAAAGATGATTATTTTTATGATTATAGCAACTCTTTATTTGATTCAAAATCAATTATAAATAGTATTAAAAAATTACAGCCTTCAATCAATAATGAAATTATTAGAATTAATATAAATAATGAAAATTTAATTTTAATGTTTAGTAAAGAAAAAATAATTGATAGTACTACAGGAAGAGTTCAAGGTACAGTCTATGTTGGTAAAATATTTAATGATAATTTTAGTTTACTAAATCATATCAAATCAAAATCAAAACTATTGGATATTCACTTATATTTTGAAAATAATTTAATTGCTTCTACTAAAAATAAAGAAGCTATTGATTTATCTATTTTCAAAAAATCAAATGTTTTTGTAAAAGATAGAATAGTGTATTCAAAAATGAAATATGAAATTATGAATGTAAATAGTCTTGATATAGTATTTGTAACAAAAAATAACTCTTTTGAGGTCTTAAAAGAGTCTTTTATTCATCAGACTCTATTTTTAATATTATTAGTTGTGTTATGTTTTATAGTTTTATATTATTTATCAAATCGATTTATTATTAAACCTTTTTCAAAATTAGTTAATTATGCTTATAAAGTAAAAGATGATAAAAATATAAGCTATGAAAATACAAATGTTTTAGAGTTTGATACTTTTGCTAATGAATTAAATGAAATTATATCAGAGCTTAGAGATGTAAAAGAACAATACTCAAGAGCTATTGATGGAGTACAAGATGGATTATGGGATATAGATTTAAAAAATAAAAAAATATTTTACTCACCTAGATTTTTATCAATGATAGGTTATGATTTTGATGATAAAATTGCTTATAAAAGTTTTTGGCAAAGAAGTATCCATAAAAAAGATTATGACAAGACTATGGAAGAATTAAGAAAGCATTTAAAAGGAGAATCAGAAATATTTGAGATAGGATATCGATTTAAATGTAAAGATTTTTCATATAAATGGATAAAAATTAGAGGAAAAGTTTTTTATGATTTAAATAACAAGCCTTCTCGTATAACAGGTTTTCATACTGATATAAATGATTTAGTTCTTTTAGAAAAACAAAATCAAGAAAAAGAAAGAATGTTATACCAGCAATCAAAACTTGCATCTATGGGGGAAATGATTGGTAATATTGCCCATCAATGGAGACAACCTTTAACTATAATAAGTGTACTTGCTTCTTCTATGAATATGCAGTTACAATTGGGTAAATTTGATAAAAATAAAGCTCAAGAAAACTTAGTAAAACTTCAAAGAAATATTGAATACTTATCTTCAATAATCGATAAGTTTAGGAACTTTTTTAATCCTAATAATAAGATTGAAGAGTTTTATGTTGATGAGGTAATAAAAGAGAATCTTGTTATTTTTGAATCTTCATATAAGTCAAGTAACATAAAGTTATTTTTAGATGTAGAAAATATAAAATTTAAAGGCTATAAATTTGAGCTAATGCAAGTTGTAATAAATATTATAAATAATGCAAAAGATGCTTTGGTTTCTAAAATGTCTATTAGAGATATGGATAAGTTTATTTTTATAAAATCAAATATAATTGAAGATAAATTAGAATTAATAATTTATGATAATGCAGGTGGTATTGAAGATAAAATTTCAGAAAAAATCTATGAACCTTATTTTACAACAAAACATAAATCACAAGGAACAGGACTTGGTCTTTATATGTCCAATGAGATTATAAAAAAGCACTTTAAAGGTAGTTTATCAAATAAAACTATAGAATATGAATATGATGGAAGAAAGTGTAAAGGTGAAGAGTTTAAAATAGAAATACCATTTTTGTGTGATTAAAGTTTTACTAATAAAAAAGGGGATTTATAGAGTTTGACTCTATAAATCCCCTTTTTATTTTATAAATATAGTTTATACTATATGTCCATAGTTCCAGCAGGAACGTGAACATTACCATCCATAATTACTCTTGCACTTCTACTCATTGAAGCTTTTTCTACAATATATTTATCGCCATCTTTTGTAATTGTTGCACCAACTTTAATAGCACCACTTGGATGACCAAATGTTACCGTATCTCTTTCTCCTCCACCAGCAGCTAAGTTTACAAGCGTACCTGGAATTGAACCTGCAACACCAATAGCAACAGAAGCTGTTCCCATCATAGCATGGTGTAATTGTTGCATAGATAATGCTCTTACATGTAAGTCCATCTCATTTGCTTTTACTTCTTTACCTGAAGAAGTTATAAAGTCTTGTGCAGGAGAAACAAATGCTATCTTTGGAGTGTGTTGTTGAGTTTTTGCATCTTCTGCACTTTTCATAACACCCATTTTTAAAGCACCTGCAATTCTAATTTTTTCAAATTTTTCTAAAGCTTCTGTGTCAGAGTTTATGTCACCTTGAAGTTCAGTTCCTTTGTATCCAATTTCATCAGCATTTACAAATACAGTTGGAATACCAGCTGTAATCATAGTAGCTTTAAGAGTTCCAACTCCTTCAACTTCTAAATCATCTACAAGGTTTCCAGTTGGGAATAACTCTTCACTTGGATCTACTGGCTCAACGAATTCTAAAACGATTTCTTCTGCTGGGAAAGCAACACCATCAATTTCATAATCACCCATTTCTTTAACCATTCCATTTTCCATTTTCACATAACAAAGAATAGTTTTTTTGATATTTGCTTGCCATATTCTTACACAACAAACACCATTTTCAGGTACATTATCAACTAATCCTTCATGAATAGCAAAAGGTCCAACAGCAGATGATAAGTTTCCACAGTTTCCACTCATATCTACAAAGTCTTTATCAATAGCAACTTGGCAGAAGTAATAATCTACATCGTGATTTGGAACATCAGATTTTCCAACTAAAATAGCTTTAGATGTTGATGAAGAAGCTCCACCCATTCCATCCATTTGTTTTTTATATACATCAGGAGAACCAACGATTCTTTGAAGTAATTTATCTCTTTTGGCTGGATTTTCTTGTGCTTCTTTAGGAAGATCAGCTATATTAAAAAATGTACCTTTTGAAGTACCACCTCTCATATATGTAGCTTTTACTTTAAATTGTGGTTGATAAGACATTATATATTTCCTTGTTTTTTGTTGTAAGTTCTTAATAAAAGGACTTAAAAAAAATCTATTGATTTCTTTTAAATCCTTTTAGGGCATAGCCCTAAAAGTTTTGATGTATAAAGATAATTATTTACCCTCAGCAACAACATCTTTAGCGAATTTTTGTAAAATACCACCATTTTTGTAAACTTCAACTTCAGCAGAAGTATCTAATCTACATAATACAGAGAATTTAACAACTTCACCATTTGCTCTTGTCATAACAACAGTTAAGTCACATCTTGGAGTGATTTCACCTTCAATATCGAAAGTCTCAGAACCATCAATATTGTAAGTAAATCTTGTATCACCTTCTTTAAATTGTAATGGTAATACACCCATTCCAACTAAGTTAGTTCTGTGAATTCTTTCAATACTTTCTGCAATAAGAACTTCAACACCTGCAAGTCTTACACCTTTTGCAGCCCAGTCTCTAGAACTACCTTGACCGTAGTTAGTACCAGCGATGATAATAAGTGGTTGTTTTCTATTGTTATACTCTTCAATAGCTTCCCACATTCTTGACTCAGTACCTTCTGGCATAATCTTAGTTAATGAACCTTGCTTAACATTTCCATTTTCATCTTTAACCATTTCGTTAAATAGTTTTGGATTTGCTAAAGTTGCTCTTGAAGCAGTATTGTGATCTCCTCTATGTGTTGCATAAGAGTTAAGGTCAGGAATTGGAAGACCTTTAGAGATACAATACTCACCAGAAGCTGAATCTGGTAAAATAGCATTTGATGGAGATAAGTGGTCAGTTGTGATATTATCAGGGAATACACCTAATGGTCTCATACCTTTTAATGCTGGCATTTGCATATATTCATCTTCCCAGTATGGTGGCTTTTGAATATAAGTTGAGTTTGGATTCCATTTATAGAATGGATCAACTTTTATATCTCCTAATGCATCTCTTGCGAACATTGGTTCATAAATATTATTGTACATTTCAGGTCTTACAAACTCTTTTTCAACAGCATCAATTTCTTCATCAGATGGCCATAAATCAGCTAACTTAATGTCATTACCATTTGCATCTTTACCTAAAGAGTCATTTTCAATATCAAATCTAACAGTTCCTGCTAATGCATAAGCAATAACTAATGCAGGAGAAGCTAAAAATGCCTCTTTTACATAAGGGTGGATTCTACCATCAAAGTTTCTGTTTCCAGATAATACAGCAGTAGAGTAAATATCTCTATCAATTACTTCTTGTTGGATTTTTGGATCTAAAGCACCTGACATACCATTACAAGTAGTACAAGCAAAACCAACTACACCAAATCCTAATTTTTCCATTTCAGGTAATAATCCAGCTTCTTTTAAATAAACTTCAATAACTTTTGAACCTGGTGCTAATGAAGACTTAACCCAAGGTTTTCTCTCTAATCCAAGCTCATTTGCTTTCTTAGCTAGTAATCCAGCAGCAATAACGTTTCTTGGGTTAGAAGTGTTTGTACATGAAGTAATAGCAGCAATTAAAATACCACCATCTGGAATTAAATCACCTTCTTGAGTCCACTCTTTTACAATACCTTCATCTTTTAAAGTAGAAGTAGGAACTAATTTATGTGGTTTAGATGGACCTGCTAATGATCTTTCAACTTTTGATAAATCAAATGTTAATGTTCTTGCATAAGTAGCATTTTCAAATTGGTCAGCCCATAATCCATTTGCTTTAGCATAAGCTTCAACTAATTCAACTTGTTTTTGCTCTCTACCTGTTACTTTTAAGTAAGAAATTGTTTGCTCATCAATAGCGAACATACCAGCAGATGCACCATATTCAGGAGTCATATTTGCAATAGTAGCTCTATCACCTAAGTTAAGGTATTTAATACCAGAACCAAAGAACTCTAAATAAGCAGAGATAACATTGTTTTCTCTTAAAAATGAAGTCATTGAAAGTGCAATATCAGTTGCAGTAATTCCAGGTGCTCTTTCACCAACAATCTCAACACCGATAATTTCAGGAACTCTCATATAAGAAGGGTTACCTAACATTACGTTTTCAGCTTCTAATCCACCAACACCAACAGCAATAACACCAAGTGCATCAACATGAGGAGTGTGTGAGTCAGTACCAACTAATGTATCTGGGCTAGCAATTCCATCATTTAAGTGAACAACTGGAGACATTTTTTCTAAGTTGATTTGGTGCATAATACCATTTCCTGGAGGAATAACATCAACATTGTTAAATGCTTCTTTAGTCCAGTTAATGAAGTGGAATCTATCTGCATTTCTTCTATCTTCAATATCTCTATTTTTTTGGAATGCATCTGGATCAAATCCACCACACTCTACTGCTAATGAGTGGTCAACGATTAATTGTGTTGGAACAACAGGGTTAACTTTATCAGGGTTTCCACCTTTAGAAGCAACAGCTTCTCTAAGACCAGCAAGGTCAACAAATGCAGTTAATCCCAAAATATCGTGACAGATTACTCTTGATGGGAACCAAGGGAAGTCTTTATCTGTTCTTTTTTCAATTAATTGTACTAATGAATCTTCTAAATCTTCACTAGGACACTTTCTAATTAAGTTTTCAGCTAAAACTCTTGAAGTATAGTTTAGTTTTTCAAATGAACCTGGAGTGATGTCTTCTACAGCTGATTTAACATCGTAGTATTTAACACCATCTACACCATCAAGGTTTTTAAGATATTTTTCGTTTGTCATTATTTATATCCATTTTTAAATTTTGTTAAGAACCTTAGTTCTATTTATGTTTCCAAACAGTGCTAAATTTTTTATTGTAATTTATCCACTGTATGTGGCACTTGTGTTGCAATAGCCTCTAAAAAGAGGCTATTTTATTTTTTTATGTAAGTTTTTAATGTTTCTTGTGCTTTTTATAAAAGAAGAAAGAATTAAGATCTATCTTCTAATGCTACGAAATCTCTTGGCTCAGGTCCAGTGTATTCTGAACTTGGTCTGATAATTCTGTTGTTTGCTCTTTGTTCAAATGCGTGTGCAGCCCATCCAGCAGCTCTTGACATAATGAATAATGGAGTATAATATAATCTTTCGATTTCCATATAGTGATAAATTAATCCACCGAAGAAGTCGATATTATCTGGTAAACCTTTTTCAGCTTTAACTTTATCTCTAACTGCTTTAGCAATATCAAATAATTTAGGATCAGAAGTTTCTAACTCTTTTAATTCTTTTGCTAATTCAAATCCAATAGGAGATCTAGGATCTACTTCTCTATATACTCTGTGACCGAATCCCATGATTTTTTCTTTTTTAGCAAATAATTCATCAACTGAAGTTAATGCGTGTTCAACATTGTCAAACCCAAGTACAAATTTAATTGCAACTTCATTTGCTCCACCATGTAAGTGACCTTTTAATGTACCAATACCAGTAGTCATACAAGAGTAGATATCTGATAATGTAGAAGCTGTAATTCTGTTAGCAAATGTAGAAGCATTAAATTCATGCTCTGCATATAATGTTAACATTGCATTCATAGCTTTAACTTCAACATCTAAAGGTTTAGTCTCTTTTAATCTTTCTACAATGTATCCAGCAATTGTGTCTTCATCAGAAGCTAATTCAATTTCTTTACCATTTACATGCCAGTGATGCCAGTAAACTAAGAATGATGGGAAAGCTCCTAATAATCTTGTAATTTTATCCATTTGATCAGAGAAATCTTCTGCTTCTGGTTCAATACAACCTAAAGCTGAAGTAGCAGTCTTCATAACATCCATTGGGTGAGATGAAGCTGGAATAGCTTTTAATACTTCTTTTACAGAAGCTGGTAATTGTCTACCTGCAATAACTTTTCTTCTGAACATTTTAAGTTCATGTTTATTTGGTAGCTCACCATTTAAAAGTAAAAATGCAACTTCTTCAAAGTCAGCTTTTAAAGCTAAATCTGCAATATCATAACCTCTATAGTTAAGACCATTACCTAAACCACATGTACAAATAGCTGATTGACCTGCTGTAACACCTGCTAAACCACTCATATTCTCTCCTTATAATTGTGTTGTTTTTTTATTTTGTGCTTTTTTTGTTTTAAAGGTGAAGCTAATTACTTAGCTTTACCTTTTGAAAATAATTCATCCATTTTTTGCTCATAATCATGGTAACCTAACATATCGTATAGTTCCATTCTTGTTTGCATAGTGTCAAGAACTCCTTCTTGAGTACCTTTTTCTTTTAATTCTTGATATACATTTAATGCAGCTTTATTCATTGCTCTGAATGCTGATAATGGGTAAAGAACCATATCAATACCAACTTCTGCTAATTCTTCAGTTGTGAACATTGGAGTTGCACCAAATTCTGTAATATTTGCTAATACAGGCACAGACATTTTGTCTGTAAATTCTTTATATTCTTTTAATGTGTGAATTGCTTCAGCAAAAATTGCATCTGCTCCAGCTTCAACATAAGCTAATGCTCTATCAATTGCAGCTTGTTGTCCTTCACTTGCGTGTGCATCAGTTCTTGCGATGATATAGAAGTCTGGGTCTAATTGCATTTTTGCATCAACAGCAGCTCTAATTCTGTCACACATCTCTTCTGTTGATACTAATTCTTTATTTGGTCTGTGTCCACATCTTTTAGCAGCAACTTGATCTTCAATATGTAATCCAGCAGCACCAGATCTAATAAATTCTTTTACTGTTCTAGCAACATTAAATGCATGTCCCCAACCAGTGTCAGCATCTACGATAACAGGAGTATCACAAATAGAAGTAATTCTTCTAATATCAATACATACATCTTCAATCATAGTCATACCTAAATCTGGTAAACCGTAAGATGCATTAGCAATTCCTCCACCTGAAAGGTAAATAGCTTTATGTCCTACTTTTGTAGCTTGTAATGCTTGGTATGCGTTAATAGTTCCTACAATTTGTAAAGGAGATTCTTCCTTAAGTGCTTCTCTAAATTTTTTTCCTGCGCTCATACACATCCTTTAATTTGAAATTACTATTATTATACATGATTTAGACATTTGGCTAGTGTATAACTTTTGTATGAGAAAACACAATTTTTTTTAATAAAGCGATTTAATGTACAATATTTGTTCTTATGTTTTAAAATGGTACAATATAAGATAAAGTTAATTCTAAGGAATATAAATGGATTATAAAAATTCAATAGATAAGTTTATAGAGATTTTCAAAAGATCAAATTTAAGTATATCAAAGTTCGCATCATTAATCAATAAAGACAGAAGAACTGTGACATCATGGATAGATAACGTAACAGAAGTAGAACCAAGTAGTGATGTAAAAGATAAAATCTGTCAAATATTTAGATATCCAGATTATATTTGGGAAGATGGATGTGTAGATGAAGAGTTCTTAAAATCAATCACTCAAATTCCACAAAAAGAAGTTAGAATTATAGATGAAGACTATCATGGTAGATTAAAATACATCATGGATGTTGAGAAAAATAGAAGATTTGTTATTCAAGCACAGTTTCCTGGACCTATGTATAGAGATACAGCAGTACAAAAAGTGTACAGAACAAAAACATCTAAAGATATAGAAGATTTAAAACAAAAAAGAATTGAGCAGATGTTAAGATATGATTATGATACAACTGAATGGTACTCAATTAAGTCTGTTTTATCATTTTGTTTTGCATCTATTGGAAACTTTTATAGCAAAGAAGAGAAGATTAAAATTTTAGAGCTTATATATGAACTGTTTAATAATAACTATAATAAAAAGCTTTTTTTATTTGATAGTTTTTCAAGAAAAATATATGGAATGGAAACAACATATATATCTATAAATGTAAAACAAAAAATACTTTTCTTTAAGTCACCAATTGAATCAGTATTTATAGAAATTAGAAATAAGAATTTAGTTGAGAGAATGCACAAGTATTATAGTTCACCAATTGAAGCACCATCTCATGTAAACTTTTTAGAATCAGTTAAAATTATCAAAATTTTACAAGATGCCCTAAAATATAACAATGATATAAAACAAGCTTATGAAACAATAAATAGAACAACTGATTATGGAGAACTTTTCTATCATAATTTGAGTTTAGATTTACAAAAAGAAGTAAGTGAACCAAAATCAGGACAAAGAAGAAACTAATCAAGGAAAATTATGAATAGTAGAGATAAATTATTAAAAGTAGCCTTTGAAGAAATATTTCAAAATGGTTATCATGCAACATCAGTGGATAAAATACTCAAAAAAGCTTCTATGAATAAAGGAAGTATGTATCATTTTTTTAAATCAAAAAAAGAGTTGATTTTAGCAATTATTGAAGTTCATGTTGATGAATATATTCAAAATAAATATGGAGTTATCTTAGAAAGTGAAGAGAATATGATAGAAGCTATTATGAGTGTTTTAACTAATAAACCTTCTTATAATTTTTATTTTGGATGTAGGCTAAATAACCTTGTACATGAACTTTCAAACAAAGATGAGGATTTTAAAAAAGCACTTGAACAATCTTATTTTAAATTTGAAGCAATTTTCCAAAAAGCACTTGATAGAGCAGTGAAAATTGGAGAAATTAAAGAAGATACAGATACTAAGGCTGTAGGAATGTTCATCTTAGCAACTATCCAAGGTGGTTTAACAACTGCCAAAAAATCATCTGATTCAAAATACTATGATATATGTATAAAGCAACTTCATAACTATCTTAATCTTTTAAAAAAATAAAAATAAAGCAAGTCAATAAATAAGATTTGTTTTATTTATGATATTGATAATAGTTTTCAATATTAAGAATAGTTTAAATATAACTTCATTAGAATTCCTTTTTAATATAAGAAAAGGAAATAAATGAATAATAAATTTAGAGAATTATTAGTATTGTCAATATTGATTCTTTTTTTTGCAGGTTGTGGAAACAGCAGTTCACAAGCTACTAATAAAAATGGAATATTTATTGATGATGTGGTATCAGGAATAAAATATGTAAATGGTAATAACACTGGTTTAACAAATGATAATGGAGAATTTCCTTATACTGGTGGAGTTGTAGAATTTTATTTAGGAAGCATAAAAATTGGAGAAGTGGAATCTTTAAAATCTGATGGAAAAGTATTTATTCAAGATATAGTTGGAATAGAAAGAAATAATATCGAGAATGAAAAAGTTTTAAAAATTGCTACTTTATTACAATCTTTAGACTCTAATAGTAAAACAGATAAAATTGAAATTAATGGTTCAGATTTTGAGAAATTTAATGAACAATCAAATAAAGATATAGATGATGTTGATATTGATGCTTTATTAAGTGAGAAAGGTATTTCAAAAGTTTCTCAAACTGATGTAAAAAGACACTTAAATAATGTTTTAAAACATCATAAAGTAGTTAATGATGAGACAATCTTAAAAATAAAAAACACATCAGTAAAAAATGGAGACTATGAAGTTGAGTATGACTCATCTTTTGATATAGAATTTACTAAAGATATAAAAAAAGACGATATAAAAAAAGATATTTTTATATTAAAAGATTCTAAAGGAAATATTTTAGAATATGATTTAGAGTATAATTATGATATTGTTAAGATAATACCAGCACAAAACTTAACAGAATCTGAACAGTATATTATCACTATAAAAGTATCACAAATAGAAAACTATGATAGTAATAATAATGATGATATAACTATCTCTTTTAGTGCTAAATCTGTAAAACCTATACTACAAACAAATATGGATCAATCAAAAAATATTAGTATTTCAACTACAAATTGGACATTCTCTGGTATGGCTAGAGATGATAGTGGAATTTCTAGTATTAATTTGACTTTAAATGGTCTTTCTTCAAATATTGAGTTGAAAAATAATTTTTTTGATATTGATGGTCAATTAAATATAGGTGAAAACAATTATAAAATTAGTGTTTTAGATATTGAAGGAAATGAGACTTTTCTTGAGGGTAAAATAACAGTTGATTTAGATAGTTCAAATAGTGAATATTTAGTAAAAACAAATGTTGAAAATTCAGATATTGTAAGTTTATCTTCAATTTGGAAGTTTCAAGGAGAATTAAATACAAACATAACTCTATCAAAATTAATTCTTGAGTTTAATGATACAGTTGAAGATATTAATCTTATTGATAGAAAATTTTCAGTTTCAAAAAGTTTAAACTTAGGAAAAAATAGCTTTAAAATTTTTGCTCAAGATAACACAGGAAAAAAAGAGATTAAACAAGGAACAATCTATTTAGGTAGTGTTACAACAGCAGGGGGTTCTCACTCTGGTGCATTAAAAGAAGATAAACTTTATACTTGGGGTAGAAATAACTATGGACAAGCAGGCTTGGGTTATACTTCTAAATTAAGTGATGAAACAAATGGAATACATCCAAAAAAACCTATAGAAGTTACAACTCCTACTAAATTTGTATCTATTTCATTCATGCAAAACTTTTCAGTTGCTATTGATGAAAAAGGTGATGTATATACTTGGGGATATGATAAAAATGGTGAATTAGGTCGTGGTAAAGAAAATAGAGATAATTGTTCAAAAATAGCAGATTGTAGATTAAGTATTGGAAAAGTTGAAGGCTTATCTAATATTGTTGCAATTGATGCAGGATTAAGTCATACTCTTGCTTTAGATAAAAATGGTGATGTTTATGCTTTTGGTACAAATAATGATGGTGAACTAGGAAATGGTACAACTATATCAGATGCAACTGCTGTAAAAGTACTTTTCCCACAAGATAATATAAAAATAGTACAAGTAACAGCTGGTTCTGATTTCTCTATGGCTATAGATGAAAATGGTGACGTATGGGCGTGGGGAAAAAACAACTATGGTCAAATGGCACAAGGGACTAAAGGTGATAATCAGTTAATACCTTTAAAAATAAAGATTGGTGATAATGAAAAAATAGCCTCAATTGCTGCTGGTACTGGGCATATTTTAGCTTTAACTCAAAGTGGTGATGTTTATGCTTGGGGAAATAATTTTGCAAGTCAAGTTGGATATAGAGGTTATCAATTTAGAAATACTAATTATGCTTGGGATTTAGGTATTTATACACCAACTAAGATTTTAACTAATTATAAAGATAATCCTGTATTACAAATATATGCTGGTGGACATTCAAGTTATATTTTAAGAGCCAATAGAAAAGTATATCCATGGGGAATGTATGGAGAAACAACACCTGATGGAAAACAAGAATATAATGACCTTGATTTTCCAGAAGATAAGTTAACTGCTATTACTTCTGTAAAGGATATGGCAGCAGGTGCTTTACATGTAACTGCAATTAAAGATAATAATACAGTATTTACATGGAGATGGAGTTTTGAAGGAAATTTAGGTGGTGGAGATTCTACTACTAATATTTGGTTCTATAATTATCCAATTATTCCAAAATTTCCAAATGAAGATAATAACTCAGGTGGAGATAATAGTAATAACCCAACAGATCAGTCAAAATTGACTGCCCCTGGGGGTAATGCTACTGTTGAATATACACAAAATAATCCTTTTTTAAAAATTTCAAATAATATTAGTGAAAATGAAATATCAGGAGTCTCTCAAGGAAGGGAGCTTTTTATTGCTCAATGGAATAAGGCTCCTGGAAATAGACCAGTACTTGATGGTTTAGGTCCCTTGTTTAATGCAAATGCCTGTACTTCATGTCATATATCTGATGGTAGAGTATCTCCTTATAATAATGATGGAACTACTGATAAATCTTTTTTATTTAGAGTAGGAAATGAAAATGGTGATGTTCATCCAATCTTTGGAGGACAGTTACAAACACAAGCCACAAGTGGTTTAGCTGAAACTTCAATGACATGGGTTAAAAATAGTTCAAATGAAATTGAGTTTATATCTTCAAGTGACGTAAAAACAGGTGGTTTTAATATCGGTGGAAGAATATCTCCTCATTTAATTGGAATGGGATTATTAGATTTAGTAAGTGAAAAAACAATCTTAGAGTATGAAGATATTCATGATTCAAATAATGATGGTATATCAGGACGAGCGCATTGGGTTATGGAAGAAGGTAAGAGAAGAGTTGGAAGATTTGGTTGGAAAGCTATAAATTCAAGTTTAAGAACTCAAAATGCAGGTGCAATGCATCAAGATATGGGACTTACTACCCCTGTAAATCCAAAAGAGAATTGTACAGACACACAAACTATATGTAAAGATGAACCAAATGGAGGAGAACCTGAAGTAAGTGAAGTAGCATTACAACAAGTTGTTGATTTTATGACAGCATTAAGTGTACCTAGTAGAAGAATAAATAATCAAGAAAACTTTAATGAAGGATCAAAAATATTTGAAACAATTGGTTGTGCTTCTTGTCATAGACCTACAATGACAACAGGAATAAGCAATAAATTTTCTAGCTTAAGTAATCAAAAAATATACCCTTATACAGATTTACTTTTACATGACATGGGTGAAAAATTATCTGATGGTGTAAAAGAAAAAGATGCTAGAGGAAGTGAGTTTAGAACAGCACCTTTATGGGGAATAGGAATTGTTGAACAAAAAGAAGGAGCTAGATTCTTCCATGATGGTAGGGCAAGTTCTATTAAAGAAGCAATTGAAATGCATGGTGGAGAAGCTCAAAATGCAAGAGATAAATTTATGGAACTTGAAGTATCTGATTTAGAAAAACTAATGGAGTTTATTAAAGCAATATAGATAAAAAACAAAAAAACTTGACTAATTAGTCAAGTTTGTGATATAGTTTACTTGACTATATAGTCAAGGAGAAGCAATGAATACTATTATTAGACAATTAAGCCTTCCTATATTATTTATATTTTTATATGGAAGTGGCTTTGTATTTACAGCATTTGGTTTAGAAAACTCAAGTCCTATGGCTTTTTTGGCTTTGAGGTTTTTTATAGCATTTTTTATACTTTTACTTATTGCATATATTTTTAAAGTATCTTGGCCAGAATCTTTAAAAGAGTTTTTTCATGTGAGTTTTGCAGGGATGCTTACTGTTGGAGTCTTTTCAATTGGTGTATTTTTGTCTCTTGATTTTGGAATAAGTGCTTCATTATCTGCTTTAATTATTGCACTACAACCTATTTTAGTGACTTTTTTAGCTTCATATTTTTTAGGTGAAAAACTAAATAAAAGAATTATTATAGGTTTAGTTATAGGCATTATAGGTGTTACATTTGTTGTCTCATCAAAAACATCAAATAATGACACACAGTTATTGGGGGTTGTTTTTTCCATAATAGCTTTACTTGGTCTTAGTTTTGGAAATATTTATCAAAAAAAATATTGTTCACAAATGAATCTTTTTTCAGGTGGTGCAATACAGACTTTAGCTTCAACTATATTAGCTCTACCCTTACTTTTATTCTATGAAGATATATATCTTAATATTAATCGTGAATTTATAATTGCTCTTTTATATATGAGTGTTGCTGTAAGTATTGGAGCTTTATCCATATTATATATAATGATTAGAAATGGTGATGTTTCAAAAGTATCATCCATGTTTTACTTAGTACCTATTAGTGCTGCTGTTGTTGGATATTTTGTATTAAAAAATAGTTTTGATATTAATATAATTATAGGTGTTGTTTTTGTATTGGTTTCTATTATTTTAATAAATAGAAAATAGATTTAAATAAACTATGATAGTATTCTATCATGAATAAAAAACAAGAAATACTAAAAGATATATTCGGACATGAGAAGTTTAGGTCTTTTCAAGAAGATGTTGTTGATACTATTATAGGTGGGCAAGATGTTTTAACTATCCTTCCCACAGGTGGTGGAAAATCACTTTGTTATCAACTTCCAACTTTACTTATGTCTGGTGTTACAGTTGTAATCTCTCCACTTATTGCACTTATGCAAGACCAAGTTAAAGCACTAAATGATTTAAATATAAGTGCTGAGATGATTAGTTCACTTCAAAGTAGTGATGAAAACAGTTTTACTCTTCAAAAGCTTTTGCAAGGGGAGCTAAAGTTTTTATATGTAGCTCCTGAGAGATTTACTTCAAATGAGTTTGTAGGGGTTCTTCAAAGAATAAATATAAACTATTTCGTAATAGATGAGGCTCACTGTGTTTCTGCTTGGGGACATGAGTTTAGAGCTGAATATAGAAATCTTGATAGATTAAAACAGTTTTTTCCAAATACTTCTATATGTGCATTTACAGCAACTGCTACAAAAAAAGTAGAAGCTGATATAGCAAATAGTTTAAGACTAAATAATCCAAAACACTTTAGAGCAAAAACAAAAAGAGATAATCTTGATATAAAAGTTGAACCAAGAGTTTCAAATGGAAAAAGACAAATACTGAACTTTCTAAAAACTCATAGGGGAATGTGTGGAATAATCTATACTTTTACTAGAAAAGAGGCTGAAAGTATTGCTAAATTTTTATGTGATGAAAACTATAAAGCAGCAGCTTATCATGCAGGACTTAGTGTAGATGTAAAAAATAGAGTTTTTGAAGATTTTGTATATGAAAGGGTTGATATAGTTGTTGCTACTATTGCTTTTGGTATGGGAATTGATAAATCAAACATCAGATTTGTAGTTCATACTTCTATTCCAAAAACTTTAGAAAATTACTATCAAGAAATAGGGCGAGCAGGAAGAGATGGCGAGATGTCTTATGTGTATTTACTTTATTCAAAAGCTGATGAGGTAAAAAGAAAAATACAAATAGAAGAAGCAATTGATGATGGCTATAAATCTACATCTTTAGAAAAGCTTGAGTTTATGTATAGATATTGTGTTTCAAATAATTGTAGACATAAAATCATAGCTTCATATTTTGAAGATGAGATACCTAAGTGTGAAACTTTATGTGATAACTGTACAAAAGGCGAGGTTGAGCAAGTAGATGTAAGTGTAGATGCTCAAAAACTTCTTTCAGCTATTTTTAGATGTGAACAAAGATTTGGTATCAATCATATAGTTGATGTTTTAAGAGGTTCGAAAAATCAAAAGCTTTTAGAATTTGGTCATGATAAGTTAAGTGTTTATAATATAGGCGCTCAAAAAAGTAAAAATGAATGGATAGCAATTTGTGATAAGCTTATAGACATACAAGCTTTAGATTTGGGCGAATTTAGAGCTTTAAAAATCACTGATTTAGGAATGAACATACTAAAAGGAAAAGAGAAACTTTTCATAGATAGTGATAAACTTGGACTTTTAGTAAAACAAGAAGAGGAAGAATTAGAGTTAAGCTTTGATGATAAGGTTTTTGAAGAGTTTAAAACTCTGCGAAGAGAAATAGCAAATGAAAATGAAGTTCCTGCTTATGTGATTTTTGGAGATAAAACCCTAAAAGAGTTAAGTCAAAAACTTCCTATTACAAAAGAAGAGTTTCTTGAAATAAATGGAGTTGGAAAAGTAAGGTTTGAAAAGTATGGAAATGCTTTTTTACAAGCTTGTCAGAAAATAAAAGAAGAAAACAAAGAAGAGCTTGAAAATAAAGTTCCTTCAAAGAAATTAACAAAGACTTATTTGGAAACTTTAGAGTTAATTGAAAATGAAAAAACACTAGAAGAAATAGCACAAATTCGAGATTTAGGGATTAGTTCGATATTAAGCCATATATCACTATTATACGAACATAAAAAGCTTTCGCAAAATAAAAAACAAGAGTTATTAGAGCCTATTAAAATTCCAAGTGAAATAACACAATGGATAGAGCAAGGCTTAGAGTATGAAAGTTTAAAAGAACTAAGACAATACTTATATTTGTATGAGTATTTTAAGAAGGAAAATAATTGAAACAATATTTAGATTTATTACAACATATTTTAGACAATGGAGTAACTAAAGAGGATAGAACAGGTACGGGAACTACTTCTGTATTTGGTTATCAAATGAGATTTGATTTAAGTGAGGGTTTTCCACTTGTAACTACTAAAAAAACATTTTTAAAAGCAATTATTTCTGAGCTTTTATGGTTTATAGAAGGAAGTACAGATGAGAGAAGGCTTGCTGAAATTCACTATGGGGATAAAGCTTCTAATCTAATAGGTAAAAAAACAGTATGGACAGCAAATGCTGATGCACAAGGTAAAGATTTAGGATATGTAAATACTGATACTATTAAAGAATTAGGCCCTGTATATGGAGCTCAATGGAGATCATGGAAAGCAGCTGATGGAAAAGCTGTTGATCAGTTAAGTGAACTTATAAATCAAATCAAAACAAACCCTGATTCAAGAAGAATGATTTTATCAGCTTGGAATGTAGGTGAGTTAGAAAAGATGGCTTTACCACCATGTCATACTTTTTTCCAGTTTTATGTAGCAGAGGGAAAATTATCTTGTCAACTTTACCAAAGAAGTGCAGATGTATTTTTAGGAGTACCTTTTAATATTGCTTCTTATGCTTTACTTACTATGATGATTGCACAAGTTTGTGATTTAGAAGTAGGGGATTTTGTACATACTTTTGGGGATGCTCATATATACTCTAATCACTATGAACAAGTAAATTTACAGTTAAGTAGAGAACCTTATGAAAAGCCTATTATGAAAATCAATCCAGCTGTAAAAAATATAGAAGATTTTAAAATGGAAGACTTTGAGTTAGTTGGATATAAATCTCATGAATCAATAAAAGCTGCTATGGCAGTATAATCAAAGGCAAGTAAATGAAAATATCAATGATTGTAGCTTATGGTAAAAACTGGGAAATTGGTCTTGATAATCAAATGTTATGGCATATAAGTGAAGACTTTAAAAATTTTAAAGCTATCACATCAGGTCATCATATATTAATGGGAAGAAAAACTTTTGAAAGTATCGGAAGACCACTACCAAATAGAACTTCACTTGTTTTATCAAGGGGAGATTTTTCCTATGAAGGTGTAGAGACTTTTAGTAATGCACAAGAAGCTTTTGATTTTGCAAGAGCAAATGGGGAAGAGGAACTATTTGTAATTGGTGGAGCAAATATTTATGAAACTTTATTTGACTATGTTGATAAGATGTATTTATCAGAGGTTGATTATGAAGGAAAAGCAGATGCTTATCTTAAAGAAATAGACTTTTCAACTTGGGATTTACAAGAACAAAGAGAGTATGAAGCTATAAAAGATGAAGAAGGAAATATAACTTCTCCTGCTTGGAACTTCAAGGTATGGGTAAAAAAAGACTAATCTAAAGCTTGGCATTATGTCAAGCTTTTTTTATATAAATTTACTTGACTAGATAGTCAAAAGAAGATAAGATTAAAAAAATAGCAAAGGAAAAAAATGAAAATAGCAATATTAGATAGAGCAACACTTGGAAATGATGTAGATGTATCTATTTTTGAACAGTTTGGTGAACTAATAGTTTATGATATGACAAGTGAAGAACAAACACAAGATAGAGTAAAAGATGTTGATATTGTTCTTACTAATAAAGTAGTTATAAATAGCTCACAGATGGATAACTCATCTATGAAACTTATTTGTATAACTGCAACTGGTATGAATAATGTAGACTTACAATATGCAAAACAAAAAAATATAGCTGTTAAAAATGTAGCAGGATATTCAAGCTCTTCTGTTGCACAAGTTACTTTTTCTATGATTTTTCATTTTGTTACAAAACTTGATTATTATAAGTCTTATGTTGATAATGGCAACTGGCAAAAGTCACCAATCTTTACTCATATAGATAAACCTTTTTATGAACTTGATAATAAAAGAGTAGGTGTTATAGGTCTTGGGGATATTGGAAGAAACTTTGCTAAAAAAGCAAAGGCCTTTGATTGTGAAGTGGTATATTATTCTACTTCTGGAAAAAACTCAAATAGTGAGTATAAAAGAGTTGAGTTAGATGAGCTTTTAAGTACAAGTGATATTATCTCTATTCATTGTCCTTTAAATGAAAACACGCAAGATTTATTAAATTATGAAAATATGTCAAAGATGAAAGATAAAGCTATTTTATTAAACCTTGGAAGAGGTGGTATCATAAATGAAGAAGATTTAGCAAAAATCTTAGATGAAAAAGAGATTTATGCTGGAATAGATGTAGTTTCAAAAGAGCCAATACTTGAAGATAATCCACTTTTAAAAGTAGAAAATAAACAAAGATTATTACTTACTCCTCATATTGGTTGGGCAAGTATTGAAGCTAGAACAAGACTTCTTGAAATGGTGGCTGATAATATAAGGGAGTTTTTAAAATGAACTATGAAGATATAAATTTTAATGAGCTTTATATAAAACAAAAAGAGCTTACATCTTTTAAAGCTAAAGGAAAAGAAGCGTGGGATGAAAAGGCACCTTCTATGAACAAAAAAGTACATAAGTCTATCTATAATGAACAGTTTTTAGAAAAACTTGATTTAGATGGAATAAATAGCTTACTTGATGTAGGATGTGGAGTTGGAAATCTATCTTTAAGGCTTGCATCAAAACTTGATGAGGTTTATTGTTTGGATTATTCATCAAAAATGCTTGAAATTTTAAATCAAAATGCAAAAGAACAAAATATATCAAATATAAAAACTATAAATAAATCTTGGTATGACTCTTGGGATGATGTACCAAATACAGATTTAGTAATAGCCTCAAGATCAATGGAAGTAAAAGACATGAAAGAGGCTTTAAAAAAACTAAATAATAAAGCAAATAAAAAAGTAATAATTTCATATAAAAAAGGTGGCTCATTTGTATCAGATGAAATACTAGATGTAATGCAGCGAAAAATAATCAAAAAACCAGATTATATTTATGTGTTAAATATTTTATACCAAATGGGGATAAATGCTTCTGTTAACTTCATACAAAGTGAAGGAAGAAACACTATATACACATCAAAAGAAAAGTTTATACAATCAGTTTCATGGAGTATAGATGGACTAAGTGAAGATGAAATAAAAAGACTTGAAAACTATTATGATACTTTAGATTTAGAAAAGAAACAAAAAGAAGAGTTTGTACAGTGGGCTTTGATTTCTTGGGAGAAGTAAAAAAACTGACTAAATAATAAATTATTTATGCTTTTTATAGTGATAATATAATTATTGTAGTATTATATTAAAACTTTTATATTAAGGATAAATAATTTATAAATTAGTATTAATTTTTATTTTACATATTTCTTTATTTGCACAAGGTTTTGTTGAAGTCCATGATAATAAAATTGAAATAAAAGATTTTAAAGTTGACTATTTTATTGATAATTCTAAAAAAATAAAATTTCCAGAAATAAAATCTCAAATTTTTAAACAAGGATTAAATAAAGACTCTTTAGGAGTTGATGTTACAAATACTTGGATAAGAATAAAGGTTAAAAATACTTCAAAGAATAAAAGAATTTTATTTTTACATCAATCAACAGCATATTTAAATACAAAGATTAGATACTTTGAGTTAGATAGTAATGACAATCTTTTAAGAAAAACTTCCTTATCACTTATTGATAATAAATCAAAAGATGAAATGGATGGGGCTAATAGTATTTATAAGTTTACTTTAGAATCAAATGAATTAAAAACAATATATATAAATCAAGAGACTTTAGCATATCATTTTTATAATTTTACAATCTTTAGTGAAAAAGAGTCTAGACAATATCTAATTTCTGAAAAAATCGATGCAGTATTATTTGTAGGCTTGTTGTTATCTTTAGGAGTCTATAATTTATTTATATATCTCTCTTCCAGATATAAAGAGTATTTGTACTACTCTTTGTATTTGTTTTCTGCAACTATTTGGATTTTTTATATTTATGGAGCATTGGCTCACTATTTTAATATCTATGGGAATATTTCATATAAGTTTAACTTTGGATTGATTTTTATACCTGTATTTCTTGCATTGTTTGTGCAAACTATTTTTAATACAAAAGAAAAATATCCTATAGAAAATAAATTTCTAAATAGCATTATTGTTGTTTTATCTATCAACTTTATATATGCTTTATTTGATTTTACTAATGCCTTAGCTTTTATCGCATTAACTTTAAATTATGCACTTTTAGTTTTTATGGGAATTAGTATTAGCATTTATAAAAAGGGTAATAAAATCATCAAAATCTTTTTATATGCACATACTTTTTATCTGATTTTTAATAGCTATTCTTTACTTTTTTATATGGGATTAGTAGAGTACTCTTATTTTGCTTCACATGGAATAGGTATAGGTATTATTATTGAAGCTTTAATGCTTTCATATTTAGTATCATATAAATTTAAAATAATTGAAGCTCAAAAAGAAGAAGAAAGACTATCAAAAGTTGAAGCTGAAAAAGAACAAGCTAAATCAGAAGTTTTACTATTACAAAAATCAAAAATGGCAGATATGGGGGAAATGATAGGAAATATTGCCCATCAATGGAGACAGCCTCTTGCAATAATTGGAATTTCAGTAGGTATTCTAAAAGAAAAAAAACTACTTAATCGTTTAAGCAATAAAGAGTTTGACGAAGAATTATCCCATATAGAATTGAACCTATCTCACATGTCGCAAACAATCGAGGATTTTTTAAGTTACTTTTCTCCAAGTAAGAAAAAAGAAGAGTTTTTTATTGAAGAGAGTGTAAATAAAGCTTTAAAGATTATAGATAATTCAATCAAAAAAGAAGCTATAGCTGTTTTATTAGATTATGAAAATAGACATAGTGTTTATGGCTTTAAAGAAGAGTATATCCAAGTTTTAATAGCCATTCTTTCAAATGCTGTTTATGCCCTAAAAAATCAAAAAAGTTCTAAAGAAATTGTGATAAAAACATACACTAAAAACAATAAAGCAATTTTAGAAATAATTGATAACGCAGGAGGAATACCCATAGATATAATAACAAAGATTTTTGATCCATATTTTACAACAAAAAATCAATCAATAGGTACAGGCTTAGGTTTGTATATATCAAAAATAATAATCGAAAAAAGTATGCAAGGAACTTTAAGTGCATCCAATACAAAAAATGGAGCAAAATTTACTATAAGTATATAATTTCACATAGGATAAATATGAATAAGATAACAGTTTTAGTAGTTGAAGATGAAGTAGAGTTATTAGATAGGTTAGTTAAATACATATCAATTTTTTGTGATGATGTATATCAAGCACAAGATGGAAATGAAGCACTAAATGTATATGAAAAAGTCAAACCAGATATTATTATCTCAGATATAAATATGCCAAATCTTTCAGGCTTAGAGTTCATAGAAAAAATAAGACAAACAGATAAAACAACTCAGATAATAATCTTATCAGCATATACTAATACAGAAGATTTTTTAAGAGCAATTCCTTTAGGATTAGTTAGTTATTTAGTTAAGCCTATAAAAATGGATGAGTTAAAAGAGACTATTTTAACAGCAATTTCAAAACTTATGAACAAAAATCATGTTCTTTTAAACAATGGATACTCATGGAATAAAGAGAATAAATCCTTGCTTTACAAGGATGAAGTAGTATCTCTTACTTCTTATGAAATAGCCTTTGTAGACTGCTTGGTATCAAAGGTCAATCAAAGAGTTTCTTATGAAGAAATACATAATCATATCTATGATTATAATGACTACTCACAAGATGCAATTTTTACACTAGTAAAAAGACTAAGAAAGAAAACCCAAAAAGATTTTGTTAAGTCGTGTTTTAAGTTTGGGTATAAGGTTGAAGTATAAATATAAATTTTGACAGAGTTTGACAGAAGTAAAATATATAATCTTTTAATAGTTTAACTAAAGGGAAAAAATGAAAAAAATAATTGCTAACTTAAGTTTATCTGCGTTTTTATTTACAACGGTTTTATCTACTAGTTCACAAGCTTGTACAAGAGTTATGTGTACTGAGGGTGATAGAGTTATTACTTCTAGGAGTATGGATTGGAAAAGAAATATTCCTACTTCTTTATGGGTATTTCCAAGAGGTATGAGTAAGGAAGGAGGAGTTGGTAAAAACTTTTTAAACTGGACTTCAAAATATGGAAGTGTTGTAGCTGTAGGATACAATGCAGTTACAGCTGATGGAATGAATGAAAAAGGTTTAGTAGCAAATTTACTTTGGTTAAGTGAAGCAAAATATGGAAAATCAAATAAGCCAAGCCTTTCTATTGGTGCATTTGCTCAATATGTTTTAGATAGTTATGCAACTGTAGAAGAAGCGGTAAAAGGTTTGAAAGAGACTAGTTTTCAAATAAAATCAGCGTCATTACCAGGAAATGAAATAACACTTCCAAAAGGTACTCCTATTCCTACAGGTAAAGGAAATATTGTAAAGTTACCAAAGGCTTTAACTATTCATCTTCCAACAACAATGCACCTAGCAATATCAGATGCAAAGGGTGATTCAGCGATTGTTGAGTTTATAAAAGGTGAGATGGTGATAAATCACTCTAAAAAATACAAAGTTCTTACAAATTCACCAACTTTTGAAAAACAATTAGCAATAGATTCTTATTGGAAAGAAGTTGGAGGGAATGCTATGCTTCCAGGAACTCACAGACCAGCTGATCGTTTTGTAAGAGCTGATTTTTATACAAATCATCCAGTAGTAGGAAAACAATCAAAACTATATACAACAGATGAAAAAATGGCAGTGGCAAAAGCCTTTAGTATTATAAGGGAAGCTAGTGTACCTTTAGGTGTTAGTATTCCTTTGGTTTCTCTTCCAAATGGAATAAATAAACCTTTTAGAATTCTTCCTGCTTCTTCAACTATTTGGAGAAGTGTTTCTGATCAAAAAGCTTTAAAGTATTATTTTGATGGTGCTATTTCACCTTCTACATTTTGGGTTGATATAAATAAACTAAACTTAAACAAAGGTGCAGATGTTAAAAAACTTGATTTATCAGACTATCCAAATTATGGAGGGGAAGTTTCTGATAAGTTTGTAAAATCTAAACCTTTTGAATTTTTAACATCAAAATAAAAAAAGGCTAAAAATGTCAACATTTAAGATTTCTCAAGAACAAAAAGATGAGTATTTTGGTAGAGGGTACACAGGTATAAAAAATGCCATATCTTCTGATTTATTAAGTCGTTTACAGCAGATGGCGAAAAAGTTTGAAGATAATATTATGGCATCCCATAAAAACAATATTCAAACGCATGGTGCGTGTATTGTAAATGATCCTGTAGGTGATAGACTTATGAGATATGATGATATTTTTTCAATTGATTGGGATACAACACTTGATCTTTTGGCTTCACCTCCTATGATGGCAATATTTAGAGATATTTGTGGAAGAGGTTCTGTACCTCTTCAAGTTGATATTCTTTATAAACATCAACATCCTCATCCTGTAGTTATTTGGCATCAAGGTGCACAACACTCAAGAGTTCATCCTTATTTAAATGTAGGAGTTTTTTTAGATGATTCTAAAGAAGGAGATGGATGTTTAAAATATGTTCCTAATACTCAACATGAAAAACAAGATATTCAAAATTTATCACAAGAACATGGCTGGGAAATACCAGGTGTTATTGAATACCCAGCAAATGCAGGAGATATAAATATTCAAGATATGATGATTTTACATGGTTCTGAACCAAAAAGAACCCCTGGAGTAAGACGAACTATTTACATAGAAATTCGTCCTTATGAAGGAATTATTGAAAATAATGAACAGTCTAAAAAATGGGCTGATTTAAGAAAAAGATTTATGGGCTTAGTTCTTCGACGTGCCAATCCTGATGACTGGCCAGAAGAATGGAAAGCTGATTATCCAAGTGATCTTAAAAGTGATAAAGAAGAGATTGAGAATATCATGAACTTAAGAGAACCTCCTACACCTGCTTATTATGCTACATTTCCAGTAAGTCATGAAAATTATCCAGTACCTAAAGATCTTCGTTGACTAAATACAATAAAGTAAATGAATATAGTAATAAGGAGCGTAAAGGTGAACATAGAAGAAAAATCAAAATTTTTTAATGAAAATCTATATATAAAAATAGATAATCTAATCTCTTCAAGTACCTGTGAAGAATTGATAAAAAAGTATGAACAATTTTCATTTGATAATCCTATAGAAGTAACAAGTGAGAAGATTATTGAAGAGTGTTCAAGTATGATTTTCACTAAAGAAATGCATAAAGTTTTATCAAAATATTTTGAGAGTGAATATAAAGTATTTTGGTCTTCTTTTGATGTTGTAGAGTCAAATGCACTTGAAAGTAACTATAGTACTCTTTGGCATCTTGATGGTGGAATATCTAAAACCTTAAAACTTTTTATTTATCTAAATCCTGTATCAGTTCATGGTGGAAATACTTTGATGATAGATAAAGATAGAACAATATTACTAAGACAAGCAGGTTTTTTACCAATAGAAAATGAAAAAAGAAAATTTGATTTATCTTCTAGTTTAAAAAAATTAGACCTTGATACTAGTATTATATCTTATAGTTATGAAGTAGGAGATGCTCTGCTATTTAGTCCACTTTTATTGGCACATAAATGTTTGCCACCAAAAAATAATCAAAAAAGATATACTATTTGCTTTACTATAACAAAATAGTGATACCTTAAATAGTATTATTAGAAAATAATATTTGTACTTTTGACAGAAAATGACAGAACTTTATTGTAAAGTATGATAATAATTTTTTGTAGGGATAAATAATGAGCTTGAAACAAGACTTTTTAAAATTACCTTTTGAGTTTTCAATAGATAAATTAGTAAAAGATTTATGTCTTGTTGGTTTAGATGAATGGACAGCACATCCAAATAAACAAGCTTATAATGGAATCTGGGAAATAACTTCTTTAAGCTCTCCTAGTGGAGATGTAAAAGACATAGTAGCTATAGAAAATCAAGATTATATACCTACAAAACTTTTAGAAAGAACTTCATATATACAAACAGTTTTAAATACTTTTAAAACAAAAATTGAAGCAGTACGATTTATGAAACTTGGTGCTAACTCAATAATAAAAGAGCATTGTGATAAAGGTTCATGTTTTGAACAAGGTTATGCACGACTACATATTCCTATTAAATCAAATGACAATGTTGAGTTTTTATTGTCAGGTAAAAACGCAAAAATGAATTTAGGCTCTTGTTATTATATCAATGCAAACAATCCTCATAGTGTTATAAATAACGGGGATAAAGATAGAGTTCATCTTCTCATAGATTGTCATGTCAATACTTGGTTGGAAGAAGTGTTTATAAAAGCAGGATTTGAAAAGAGTGTTTATAAGTACAAAGACAAAAGTATCACAGATGATAATGTAGATGATGTTATTGCTTCTTTTAAGGCTATGGGTACAGATATAGCTTTAAAAATGGCAAAAGAACTTGAAGAAAAAAAGAATGAATCGATAAATTAAAAAATAGTTTTATCTCACTTGAGAATATAAAGGTTTGTTATGAAAGCAAATAGTTTAGTTTTTGAAAATCAACTTACTCAAAAGATAGTAGATTTTATACAAAGTATTGGTATTGAAGTGAGAAAAGAAACTATAAGTGAAAAAACTTTTTTACCAGGTATTCTGATAAATAAAGGTGCAATGATAATAGATGAAGAAAGACTTTTATATGAAGGTGATCTTTTACATGAAGCAGGACATATAGCTACTTTAACTCCTGAAAAAAGAGTAGAGGTTTACAATGATGTAAGTAAAAATCCAGGTGATGAAATGGCGACTTTAGCTTGGTCTTATGCTGCTGGTAAATTTTTAGATATAGACCCTAGGATTATTTTTCATGATAAAGGTTATAAAGGTGAGTCTAAATGGTTAGCAGAACATTTTAGTACAGGTGGAGATATAGGAGTTTCTCTTTTGGATTGGATGGAACTTACAATCTCAAAAAATATGGCAAAAGAAGAAGATGAAATCTTCCCTATTATGAAAAAATGGATAAGAGAATGAAAATAAATGAACTTTTTTCAAATTTTGGAAATAATATATTTTTTAAAAAGGAATCTTTAAAAGATAAAGAGTTTTTATTATCTTTGTATAGTAGTACACGAGAAAATGAACTATTAATTAGTAGTATGAACCAAATAGAAAAAAAGAATTTTATACAAGAACAGTTCCAGTTAAGACAAGTTGATTATAAAAAAAGGTTTCATAATGCTCATTTTCTTCTGATTTGCAGGAAGAAAAAAAATATAGGAAGAGTAGTTTTTGATGTAAGTAACAACATACATCTCATAGATATTGCATTTGTTAAAAAATCAAGGTCTTGTGGTTTTGGTACAAAAATAATAAATAAACTAATATCTTATGCTAAGAATCAAAAACAAACTTTTAGATTAAGTGTTTGTATGGATAATCCTAAGGCTTTAAAATTGTATGAGAGACTAGGTCTTAAGATAGTGGGCACTAAAGGATATTATTATTCTATGGAGATTAGTTTTCAGGAGGTGGAAAATAAAAGTCTATAAGGTTTTCAAGGTTTTGAGATTTTGTTAATGGATTCTATCCATTTAAATATAATAGCTAAGGAGTATTAAGATGAATATAAATACAAATATTGGAAGTAGTAAAACAGCTTATAAGGATGTTGAGATTAAATTTCCTCAACCCTTTGGTGAAATACCAGAAGAATTAGATCAGACAATTGTTGTTGTTGCAACTATTGTACTTGATAGTAAATTTGATTTATCAAATACTGCAGATAGATATAGTGTAGATGTTGCAAATATTACTAAAGATGGTTTTATAGCGAGAGTTACTAGATTAGATGGTGATAGTTGGGATATGGATTTATCTTTAAATTATATGGCAAATAGATGTACTATTTTTGCATCTAATAAAGAAGGATAAATAATGCCTCAAGTTGTAGAAGATGCCTATATAGGCGAGATTAGGATGTTTGCGGGAAGTTTTGCTCCCCTTGGTTGGGCTTTTTGTAATGGACAAATACTTGCTATTAGCCAGAATGAAGCTCTTTTTTCTTTAATAGGTAACTCTTATGGTGGTGATGGAAGAACAAGTTTTGCTTTACCTGATCTAAGAGGAAGAGTCCCTGTGCATCAAGGAGAAGGATCAGGATTAAGTATATATCCTATCGGTGCAAAGGCAGGGATGGAAAGTGTTACTTTAAGGTTAAGTGAGATGCCTGTTCATAATCATCCAATGCAAGGAAGTACTAATACTGGAAATTCAGGTTCCCCAATAGGACACCTTGTTGCAGAACCTTCAGAGGGTAATAATATATATTCATCATTATTAAATCCTAGTAATTTAAAAGCTATGGATGCTCGTGGAATAGAGTCTAATGGTGGAAATAGAGCTCATAATAATATGCAACCTTTTCAAGTAGTATCGTTTATTATAGCAATGTATGGGATATATCCCTCAAGAAATTAAAAGGAGTTTAATATGGCAGAACCAATTTTAGGAGAGATAAAAATAGTACCTTATAGCTTTGCACCTAGAGGATTTACTAATTGTGAAGGGCAAGTATTACCTATATCTGAAAATACTGCATTATTTAGTTTAGTAGGAACAACTTATGGTGGAGATGGAAGAACAAACTTTGCTGTACCAAATTTTAAAGGAAAAACACCTATGCATTGGGGAACAGGACCTGGGCTTACACCTAGATTTCTTGGAGAGTTTGGAGGATATGACCTTGTTACTCTTGCACCTGCTCATTTACCTGAACATACCCATGAAATTCATTTTGCTTTTGATTCAAGTGATGAAACTAACCCTATCGATAAATATTTAGGGTTTGCAAATGCTGTGGCTGGTAATATACCGGTAAATATATATAGTACAACAGCTACTGAGAATAATATAGAACCAATGAGTAGTGCTGCTTTAGCTTTAAGAGGAGGAGGTCAGAGTCATGAAAACAGACAACCTTTTCAAGTACTTAGGTATGTGATTGCTCTAATAGGGATCTATCCCTCAAGAAATTAAAAGGAGAATAAAATGGCAGAACCATTATTAGGAGAGGTTAAAATGTTTGCATTTAATTGGGCTCCAAAAGATTATGCTAAATGTGATGGACAAACATTAGGTATTGATATTAATACTCAAACATTATATAGTTTATTAGGAACAAATTTTGGTGGTAATGGAAGATCGACATTTGCCCTTCCTGATCTAAGAGGAAGAGTAACTATAGGTTATTCACCTTCTTATGGATATTATATAGGAACAAGAGGAGGAGTTGAGGAGGTTACTTTAAATACCAATACATTACCAACTCATAGTCACGCATTATATGGAAATAAAGAAGAAGGTACTATAAGTGTGCCTTTGGGAAATGATATACTTAGTTTTACTAGTGCAACTAATATTTATGGGGATGAAGCTAGTCTAGTTAATATGAACAGTGGAACTTGTTCTAGTGTAGGTGGTGGACAACCCCATTATAACTTAATGCCTTTTAGTGTAATAAACTATTGTATTGCTTTAAAAGGTCTTTATCCATCAAGAAACTAAAGATAGGAGTAGAGTTTGCAAGAAATGTATCAAAATGCTGTTGAGTTATATAAAAAAGGAAATTATTCCCAATCAATTAATATATTCTTAGATTTGATAAAACAAAATAAAGATGATCATACCATTTTAAATCTTATTGGTATGGGATATTATGCCCTTAGTGACTTCTCAAAAGCTGAGGATTATTTATTACAAGCTTATGATTTTGAACAAAGTATTATAGAGTATCCTAGTAATCTAGGAATACTCTATTTTGCTATGAGAGATTATGACAAAGCTTATGAGTATTTGAATTTAGCACTACAAATAAAAGAAGAGCATATGGGGTCTTTACTTACATTGATAGATGTTCAGATTTATCAGGGGAAATTGGATGATGCTCAAGCTACTACATTAAAAGCTTTATCTTATGATGAGAATAATGTAATAGTAAATAAAAAAGCAGCATATTTAAATATAGTCTTAGGTAATAAGAGTCAAGCTATAGGCCACTACAATAAAATATTAGAATCTTTTCCAGATGAGGTAGATTCTATTTTAAAGTTAGCAGAACTATACGGTGAAATGGGCATATATAATGAAGCTTTAAAATATTTTAAGAGGCTTTTTGAGGTGGAACCATCTTATAAAAATAATCTATTTTTAAAAGGTACTATCCATCAAATATATAATAAGCTTTTTCCAATTAATAGGTTTGAGTTTTACAATAATAAAAGTGTGATAAAAAATCTAAAAGAATTACTAAAGTCTATAAATCTAAAAGATAAAAAAGTTGTAGAATTAGGTGGTGTTGAAGGGCTACTTTCAATGATCTGTGCAAAAGAGGGTGCAAAGGTAAAAATGATCCATGGGGAGAAGTTTTTTGTAGAAAAGGCAAAACTTATTGCAAAAGATAATAACTTAAGTGATAATATATCTTTTATTGAAAAAAGTTTTTCTTATATGAAAGAAAATGAAATGCAAAAAGATATAGATTTAATTATCACTGATTTATATGGGACATTTATACCTCAGTATGAGTATCTTTTGAATTTATATAATTTCAAAAATAAATTTTTATCAGAAAAAGGAAAAATATTTCCTGAGAGGTTAAGATTTGAAGCTTGTTTGATTGAAAGTGAAAAATTATATGACAATGGCACTATTAATCATATTGAAGGTATTGATATGAGTATATTAAACCATTATCGTCCTATGTATAAACATGATAATATATTTACTGATGATACTACAATACTTACAGATATAATAGAATTACATGATTTTGATTTATCGTCCGTACCTGAACGAACTATTCAAGGAAAGATAGAAATAAAAATCAAAAAAAGTGCTACTGTACATGGCATTGCTTTTTGGCTTTCAAATGAGTTTAATAATCAGATATTTGAAAATACCACAGGTAAACAATTTATTTATCTATTTGATGAGTCTATTAAAGTACAAGAAAATGAAAATATTGATTTAGGATTTATTTGTTCACGTGTTGCTATGTTTTATTTAGAGAAAAAAAATTAATATGAAAATATTTTTAGTTTATTTTTTATTTATTCCTTTTTTATTTGCTAAAGAGTTTTGTATCATAAACTTTAATAAAAAGGTTTGTGATGACTTTAAAATTTCAAATGGACTTATAATTAAGTCAAAGCTTTTAAAAAATGAGTTGAAAAATAAACTAAAGTTAAATGAGCTAAAACAAATAGCTTTTCTAAAAAATTCAAATGTTTATCTTGTAGATACACCTAGTCCTTTAGAAGATTATGAGAGATTTAAGCACTATGATTTTATAGAGTATATTATTCCAGATATTATACAAAGTAAAAAAAGAGCAGGTTTTGATATAAAAAAATATCAAAAAGATTTGAACCTTCGGAATTATTGGGCTAAGAATAAGGGGGAAGGAATAAATATAGCTATCATTGATGATGGCTTTGATTTAAGCAGTGAAGAGTTTAGTGATACAAATGTAATATTCTCTTATGATGTGGATAATAAAACTTTGGATGCCTCCCCAAAATTAAAGTATGATACTCATGGTACAAAAGTAGCAGGAATAATTTTTGCTAAGCATAATGGCAATAATGTAGAGGGAATAGCTCCAAAAGCTAATTTTATAGCAATAAGACAAACTACAAATAAAATCTCAGATATAATTTTAGCTTTTAGTGTTGCTCAAAAAGCAGGTGCAAAGATTATCAATTGTTCTTGGAATTCACCTTTTTTAGTTGAAATTGTTAGGGATGTTATAAAAGATATTATTACTAAAGATGTAGCTATAGTTTTTGCTGCAGGAAATGATTCTTTAGAACTTAAATCTTTAAGTATAGAAGCTTCTATTCCAGAAGTTGTTACAGTAGGTGCAAGACAAAAATTTAGTAATTATGGAAAATATGTAGATTTTATTCTTGATTCAAGCGTGATGAGTATAGATAAAAATAAAAATTTAGTTATGTTTGGAGGTACATCCGCTAGTGCACCAATAATAAGCGGACTAATTGCTTTAAACTTAGCATTTGAACCAGAAAAGTCTATAGATAAAGTAATAAGTGAATTAAAAAAAAATTTAAAAATAAATCAAAGTAAATTAGATTAATAAAGGAGAAAATATGAAGAATAATAATTTGATAAAAATGATATTTTTATTATTCTTACTAGTAGGAGTTGTTCAAGGAAAAGGTTTCAGTTTATCAACTTTAGATTCTGGAGGGAAAAAACAAGAAAGCCAAAATAATGAAGAGGTTTTAAATTTTTTAAGACAAAATAATCTAATACACCTAGAGGTGAATAATCTTTCTAGTGAGATAAACATAAGGAAAGATTTTGCGGCTTCTTGTAAATTGAATGCTACTACTTGTTATTCATCAGCGCCTTTTAATGATCAGACTACATGTGAAAATCAAGTTGGTCCTTCTGGGTGGTTTCCTGATACAAATGATTGTACTTCTGCAGCTGATACAACAGCTCCAACTCTTTCAAGTGTATCTAGTGCAAATGTAGCAGAAACAACGGCAGACATAAAAGCTACATCAAATGAAGCTGGTACTATGTATTATGTTATAGCTACTAGTTCTTCTAGTCCAACTTATTCTCAGGTTGCTAATAATACGGTAACAAATAGCGTGAAGAGTGGAAATAGTCCTGTTAGTGATTCAAGTGCTAAGACTTTTTTTGTAACAGGGCTAACAGCTGGAACGCAATACTACTATTATGTTGTTGCAAAAGATACCTCAAATAATGAAAGTAGCATTTCTAGTGGTAATTTTACAACATCTGTTACAACTCCATCTCTAACAAGCACTTCATACAACGCAAGTGCTGGTACTTTAGTAGTAACAGGTACAAATTTTGAAGCAAAATCAGGTGCTTCAAATGACGTAACAGCAAATAAGTTTACATTTACAGGTGAGGGTGGTAGTACTTATACTCTTACAGATACACCTGATGTAGAGATTACTTCTGCTACAGAATTTACTTTAGTTTTAAGTGCTACTGATAAAGCAGCTGTTAATCAAATACTAAATAAAAATGGTACATCATCAACATCAGGTACTACTTATAATATATCAGCAGCAGATGATTATATGGCAAATGTGACAAGTGATGATACTTCTTCTGCTACAAATGCCTTGACAGTTAGTAGTATACCAACTCCCACAATTACGTCAGCAACTTATGATGCAACTACAGGAAGTTTAATCCTAACAGGTACAAATTTTGTAAAAAAATCAGGTGCTACAAATGATATAGATGTTACAAAACTTACTTTATTGGGACAAGACAACAATAGCTATACATTGACAAGTTCAAGTGTTGAGATTACAAATAGTACAAGTGCTACTATTTCATTAAATGCAACAGATAAACTAAATGTAAATGGTATTTTAAATAAAAATGGAACAACAGCTGTAAGTGGAACTACATATAATCTATCAGGAGCAGAAGATTGGATGGCAGGATATACAGGGACAGATGCTGATACCTCAAACAATTCAGTTACTGTAAGCAATGTATCAACTCCTACTATTACATCAGCAACTTATGATGCAACAACAGGTGTATTAAGCGTAACAGGGACAAATCTTGTAAAAAAATCAGGAGCTACAAATGATATTGCAGTTTCATCTTTAACTCTTACAGGTGAGGGATCAACTACAAGAACTTTAACAACTTTAGATGTAGAAATCACATCAGCAACAAATTTTTCTATTACTTTAAATTCATCAGATAAATCAGCTGTAAATCTTATCTTAAATAACAATGGTACTTCATCTACAGATGGTACTACGTACAACTTATCAGCTAGTGATGACTGGAATACTGTTATAGGAAATACTAATATTTCAGATCTTTCAAATGGCATAACTGTAAGCAATGTATCAAATCCAACTATAACATCTTCAACTTATTATGCAAAAACGGGAACTTTATTAGTTAAGGGTACAAATTTTGTAAGCAATGCAGGAGCTACAAATGATATTGATATTACAAAATTAACAATCCTGGGAGAGGGCTCTAATACTTATACTTTAACTAGTTCAAATGTAGAAGTGACAAATGATACATCATTTAGTGTTATTTTAAATGAAACAGATCACTTAAATATAAATGGGATTTTAAATAAAGACGGTACAAGTTCAGGAGATGGTATAACTTACAATTTATCAGTAGCTGATGATTGGATGCAAGGTTCATTAGCTTCAAATGATATATCTGATACAACAGGAAATGGTATAATTGTAAATGATGTATCAGCTCCAAAAATTATATCAGCTACTTATGATGTAAGTAGTGGTGTTTTAGATGTAACAGGTATAAATTTTGTAAAAAAATCAGGCGCTTTAAATGATGTTGATATTTCAAAACTTACTTTAACAGGAGAGGGGTCTGCTACAGAAACCTTAACTACAACAAATGTTGAGATTTCTTCAACTACACGTTTTACAGTTACTTTAAATCAAACAGATAAAACAGCTGTTAATAGTATCTTAAACAGAAATGGCTTAGCTTCAAAAGATAATGTAACTTATAATTTAGCTGTTGCAGATGATTGGATGCCTGCTTTTGATTCAAGTGTAAATATTGAAGATTTAACATATAATAAAATAGCAGTTTCAAGTGCTACAAATAATGCTCCTACTATTTCTAGTACAGCAGTTACTAGTATTGATGAGGATACAGCTTATAGTTATACTTTATCTGGAAATGATATAGATGGGGATGAATTAACTTGGAAATTAAAAGATGGTACTAGTTTACCAAGTTGGCTAAGTTTATCTTATTCTCCTGGAGGAAATGTTTCTACTTTTGCAGGAAATGGGTTAGCAGGTACAAAAGATGGTACAGGAACAAAAGCTTCTTTTAACGGACCACAAGCCCTAATAATAGATAGTAACGATACTTTATATTCAACAGGTTTTGATTCTCACAAAATAAGAAAGATAACATCTTTTGGAGTTGTAACAACTTATGGAGGAACAGGTCAATCAGGTAGTTTAGATGGTTCTTTATTAAATGCTACTTTCAATCGACCTCAAGGAATAGCTGTTGATAGTAAAAATAACATCTTTATTGCTGATCAAGGAGGACATATTATAAGAAAAATCACTCCAAGTGGAGATGTAACTACTTTTGTTGGAAAAGGAGTTATTGGAGATTCAGATGGTACTGGTACAACAATTGCTTTTAATAATCCTTCATCTATAGCTATAGATAGTAATGACAATTTATTTGTTGCGGATACTAAGAATCATAAAATAAGAAAAATCACTCCAGATGGAAGATCATCTACTTTTGCTGGACTAGGAGTAATTGGTTCTTCTGATGATATTGGAATAGCATCAACTTTTAACACACCTTATGGAATTGATATTGATTCAAATGACAATTTATATGTAGCTGATACAAATAATCATAAAATACGAAAAATTACCCCATCAGGAAATGTGACAACACTTGCTGGAAGTGGTTCAGCAGGTTTTGCTGATGGTACAGGTTCTTTGGCAACATTTAGATATCCTGACAAGTTAGTAGTTGATAGTGACAATAATATTTATGTTGGAGATTATAATAATCATAGTATACGAAAAATTACTCCAGCAGGTGTTGTGACAACTATAGCAGGAAATGGTTCTGCTGGTTTGACTGATGCTTTTGGTAAATTAGCACAATTTAATGGACCTACAGATATAGCAATAGATAGTAAAAACAATATATATATAGCAGATCAAAAGAACCATAAAATTAGAAAAATCAAACCAAAAATAACATTAGTTGGGACACCAACAAATAGTGATGTAGGATCTCATAATATAAGTTTTGTTTTAACTGATGGAACAAATGAAATAGAACATAATTTTACAATAACAGTTAACCCTGTAAATGATGCACCAACTAATATATCTTTATCAGGTTCTAGTGTAGCACATAGTTCAGGAGCAAATGCTGTAGTAGGGACATTGAGTTCAGTTGATATTGATGATAATAGTTTTACTTATGCTTTAGTTTCTAAAGGAACATCAGCTAATGGTTCTTGTTCTTCTGATACAGCAAATTCTAGTTTTGAAATAAGTTCAAATTCTCTAAAAGCTAAAAATCCTACACTATTGAGTGAAGGAAATCATAATATATGTATTCAAACAAATGATGGGGATATTACTTTTGAAAAAATGTTTACAGTTGCAGTTGATGATGATGTCTCTCCTACAGCAAACCTAAGTTCATTGGCTGATAATATAGGAAGTATAATAGGAAGCTTACTTTCTGGTAGTACTACAGATGACTCATCTCTTGTTTTAAGTGGAACAAATGAAGCAGGATCTACTGTAAAAGTTTACAATGGAAGTTCTTTAATTGGTAATGCTACTGTTACAGGTACAACTTGGACTTACACAGCAACAATTGCAGATGGCACTACATATCAGTTTAATATCAAAGAAACAGATACAGCTGGTAATGAAAGTACAAATTCAACAACTACTACAATTACAGGAGATATGACAGCTCCAACAGTTCAAATCGCTATTGATAAAACAGCATTAAAAGCAAATGAAACAGCAACTGTGACATTTACTTTAAGTGAAGCTAGTTCAAATTTTGTTGAAGCTGATATTAGTGTAAGTGGGGGTACTTTATCTAACTTTACAAATACAAGTTCAAAAGTTTATACTGCAAAATATACTCCAAATTTAAATAGTACAAGCTCAGGAGCAATTACAGTAAATGCTTCTAAATTTACTGATAGTGCAGGAAATAATAATACAGCTGCATTACAAAAAACAGTTACAGTTGATACTATTATTCCAACACTTTCTGTTTCAAGTTCAAAAAATACAGCGATAAATGGCGAAGTAATAGACTTAACATTTACACTATCAGAAGAGAGTAGTGATTTTACAGTTGATGATATAAGTGTAGTTGGTGGTAGTTTAAGTGAGTTTACTCAAAGTACATCAAATGCAAAAGCATATACAGCAAAATTTACTATAGATAATACAACAACTACACAAGCAACAGTTGATGTAAACCAAGATGTATTAACAGATAGTGCAGGAAATACAAATAGTGCAGCAGCTCAAAAAGTTATCACTATTTTCCCAAGTGTAGTAAAACTAACACCTCCAAAAGATAGTACGCAAGCAGCATTAAATTCTGATTTAAAAATAGAGTTTAGTGAAGAAGTAGTAAAAGGAACAACAGGTTCAATAAATATATATAAAACTTCAGATGATGGCTTAGTTGAAACTATAGATATTAATGATAGTAAAATCACTATAGAAAATCCTAATTCAACAAATGGATTAACAAATACAACAGTAACAATAGCTAAAGCAACACAACTTGATTTAGTTACAGGATATTATGTAACTATCTCAAATACAGCCTTTAAAGATGTAAATGGTAACTTATTTGAAGGAATTTCAAATAAAACAACATGGGCATTTACAACTATAGATAACCAAGCACCAACTATTTCAAACAATAGCTCAAATGCAACAGCAACTATAAGTGTAGATGAAAATCAAACAGCAGTTGTTGATGTAGATGCAACTGATCCAGATTCAGGTCAAACTTTAACTTACTCTATTAGTGGAACTGATGCAAGCTTCTTTGATATTGACTCAACTACAGGTGTTATTACTTTTAAAACAGCACCAGATTATGAAACAAAATCTTCATATAGTGTTACAGTAAAAGCTTCAGATGATTCAACAGTAAGTCTAAGTGATACACAAGCACTTACAGTTAATATAAATGATGTAAATGAAGCACCAACTTCATCAAATAATAGCTTTACAATAAATGAAGATACAACAAAAACATTTGCTTCAACAGACTTTGCATTTAGTGATGTAGATAATGCAAATACTTTAAACTCTATAAAGATAGTGACTTTACCAAGTAAAGGAAGCTTACAATTAAACTCAAGTGATGTAGTAGTAAATCAAAGTATTTTAAAAGCTGATATTTCAAAGCTAACATACACACCAGTAGCAAATGAAAATGGAAGCTTTTACTCTTCATTTACATTTAAAGTAAATGATGGAAACTTAGACTCTACAAGTGCATATACAATGACTGTAAATGTAACAGCAGTTGATGATGCACCTGAAATAACAACAACTTTAGATAATCAAACACAAGTAGAAGATGGTGAAGGATTAGTTATTTCTTTAGCTACTTCTGATATAGATTCAGATGCAAGTACTGCAACATACACTGTAACTTCGTCAGATGAAAATATAGCAAAGGCATATATAAGAGATGGAAAACTAATAGTAGTACCTCAAAAAAATGCAACAGGAACTGTAACTATTACTTTAACATCAAAAGTTGCTGGAAAAAGTACAACAAAAACATTTACTTATTCACTTACAGGTGTAAATGATGCACCAATTATTTCAAGTATTGGAGATATTTCACATAAAAGTAAACCAACTATAATAGATGAGACGATTACTTTTGACATTTGGGATGATGTGGAAATTACAAGTTTAACAGCAGCTAGTTCAAATGAAAATTTATTAAGTAATTTTACTATTCCTACTGCACCTTATGGTAATCAGTCAACATTTAACTATAAAATAGATGCAAATAATGCAGGAATTACGACTGTAACTATTACTGCAAAAGATGTTGAAGGTTTAGAATATAAAGAATCATTTAAAATAACAGTAGAACAAGAAGATACAGCACTTTGTGTAGAAAATGTAAAAACTGCACTTACATTTGATACTATAAAATTAAATAATAGTTTCCAAAATGCTATAGATTCTAATCTAAATCTAATTACAAATATGAATTCTATTTGTTCTGCAATTATTTCTTGGGAAAGTACAGATAGTACTGTTATAGATGCAAGTGGTGCAGTTACAAAAGGAAGTGATGATAAAACTATTATGCTTACAGCAAATATCTCAAAAGATGAATTTAGTAGTAAAAAAGAGTTTTTATTAACGGTTATTTCAAGTAGTGTTTCAAATACAGTGGCTTTAGATAAACTTACATTTGAAACTATAAAAGAAGAAAATAGTTATAGATCAGCTATTGCTTCTAAATTAAATCTTCCTACTAGTATTCTAGGTGAAGATATTATCTGGACAAGTAGTGATGATAGTGTTATATCTCCATACTCTGGATATGTAACTAGAAATACAACAGAGGATAAAGAAGTTACACTAACAGCAACAATAGGAAATGAAACTAAAATATTTGCCCTTACGGTTTTAAAAGAAGAAGCAAGTGATGCTAATTCAGTTAATAAAGATAAAGAGTTATTAACTCTTAGTTCAATACTTGGAGATAATACAGATAAAAACTCTATTATTTATAACTTATTTAAGCCTCTTCCAAGTAGTGGAGCAAATGGTTCAACTATTTCATGGTCTTCTTCAAATGAATCATACCTTACAAATGAAGGGGATGTATTAAGAGATGCAAATGCTAATAAAACAGTAGTATTAACAGCAACTATCACAAAAGGAAATGAAACAGTTACAAAAGAATTTACTTTCCAAGTAATGCAAAATAAAATAGAGACTGAAACTTCAAATGAATTTAAAAATGCAGGGGAAACAACTGATGGAACACAAGTAACTACAACTTCAAGTGGAGTAGATACTCAAACAAAATCAAGTTTTGATTCTAGTATTTTAAATACAGTTGAAAGTATAGTATCTCAAGGAAGTATTAAAAGTATTGTTGAAGTTGCACAAAAAATTGTAAATGTATATCTAAATACAGATGGTACAACTAAATCAACACTTCAAACAAGTACAGGTTTAGCCTCTCTTGAAAATAAAAATGTAGGTTCAACTACAAATGTAGAAGATGATGGAGATATTGTATCTTCAAATAGTGATGATACTATTAGATTAAAGTTAAATAATGATGGTTCAGTTACTCATGAAGTAGTAAACAATACAGTAAGTAAAACATCAACAGCAACATCATCAGTAGAAGGATCAAGTGTAAAATCTGATAAAGATGGAAATGTAGAAACAACATCAGAAGTTAAAAAAGATGGATTTATATATAAAGCAGTTGTCACAACAAATAAAGAAGGACAAACAATGACTAAGTTTGTTAGAGTAGATTTATCATCAGGTGAACAAAATAATATAGATAATACAGTATCACCAAACACTCCATTCCAAGCAGGAAATGAAGTAGAAATAAGTGAGATTGATGGAAGTTTATATATAAAAACAACAACACCATTAGATGGTAGTTTAGAGATTGAGTAAGGAATAAAAAATGAAAAAGATATATTCAATAGTTTTACTAATAGCAGTAGCCTTAGGGTTTACTGCTTGTGGAGGAGGTGGAGGAAGCTCTTCATCCTTTAAAAACGCAATAGTAGATATAAATGTAACTTGTGTAGCAAGTCCAAGCTCAAATGATTTTGATACTTATATTACTCTTTATAGTGGAGATAAAATAGTAAATGATGAACCAGGAACACAAGTAACTACTTATCATAATATAAATGGTGAAAAAAAAGTTTGTTTAGTTGCTAATACTGGTAAAGCTCATATCGTAAGAAAATAGGATGATTTTATGAAAAAAATTTTAATAAGTACAGTAGCTTCGACACTTTTAGTTACAAGCCTAAATGCAAATATGTTCACCTCAATCCAATATGGATTTACTCATATAAATAATGATAAAAAAGATACATCAGGAACAGTAACTTTAGCAGAAGAACAAGATAGTAGTTCTGAAAGTATAAATTTAGAATTTGGATATGAGTATAGTAAAAATATAGATTTATCAGTAAATTATCAACTCATTTCAAGTGATGATGTAGATTTAAATAACATCTATTTACAGTCAAAATATAAGTTTGAAAACAAAAACTTCACACCTTATGTTGGAGCGATACTAGGATATTCACAACTTGATTGGAATAAAACACCAATAAATACAGCTAACAATGATACAAAATCAAGCTCTTATATAGTAGGAGCAAATGCAGGTATATTATATCCTATGTCAACTAGTACAGATTTAGTTTTAAATTATACAATAGCATATATGGGACATAAAGCAGAACTTTCTACTAGTTCTTCAAATAGTGCAGATTTAAGACATGATTTATTAAATACTGTATCATTTGGTATAAGATTTAATTTTTAAGATTAAGAAGATAAGAAGTAAGAGTTAATCTCTTTCTTCTTATAAAATATTTAATTGATGAGCAAAATCAGCTGCGATTCTTTCGTAGTTTCTTACATCAAGTAATCTTTTTTGACCATTTACTCCAACTTGTGCTACTTCATCTTTATTTAAACCTAAAATATAATCAAGTTTTTCTTTTATATCTTTTTTAGTAAAGTTACTAAACCAAGCACTTTTATCATCTTCAAAAATAGAGCTGTTATTTTCATTTTTTGACATGATACAAGGTACTGCTGATGAATAGTAATCAAGTACTTTCATAGGTGTTGATGAATTAAATAGTGAAATATCAGGAAGTAGTCCTATTCCTATATCAGCTTTTGCGATTAACTCTAAAAGTTCACCTTTTGTTTTAGCATTGTATATTTCAATATGATCTTCAATATTTTTATACTTTGAAACTAAATCTTTTGCATATTCTGGGTCTTTTGTAGAAATCATAAGTTTATATGTCCCATCATTTAACTCACTAAAGGCATCTAGTATAGTCTCAAACTCTCTTAATTTATCAAGAGTTCCAGCGTAGAAAAATCTTTTCTCAATTCCTTCATGTTGGATATTCTCTCTTAAAACATCAGGATCAATTGCTGATGGAATTACAAAGGTTCTTGTTTTTACATCTTTGAAATAGTCATTTTTCATTTGAATTGATGTTGGTAGGAAGATGTCACATTCGTTTATTAAAGCTGTTTCTGTAAATGTTTTGATTTTATTATTTATAACATCTAGGAAACTTACTTTTTTATTTGCTTCATCAGTTTGAATTTTAGCAATTCTTTTTGGGAAGGATAATCTAAACGCTAATTTAAAATTGCCAGTTTTTCTATACTTTAGAGCATCTTTTAGTATATCTGTATCATTTCTTACAGCTACTACTTCATATTGTTCTAATTTATAACCATTTTTTTCTAACTCTTCTATAGGATTTTTTTTATATTTATCAGGAAGAATCAATTTATTGTCATTTTTCACTTCAAATTCTTGAGAAAATTTTGAAAAGTAAACAATATCAATCTCAAAATGTTTATTTAAATATTTTTCAAATAAAGGGCCTATGAAACTATGTTCATGATACTCTTCTTGGTCAGTAATATATAAAAATTTACTCACTTGCTACTCCTTAATTTTTTTATTTAAGAATAGTAGCAAAGTAGTATCGCATTAAAAGAGCATAAATATTATTTGTTTATTTTTTCAAATCGTAACTCTGCAACTAAAGTTGCTACGATAATTAACACTGCTCCAAAAATTTGAATTTGACTTAGTATCTCTCCTCCTACAAAATAACCATAAATAGCAGCACTTACAGGTTCCATAGTAAAAATAACAGCTGTTTTAGTAGCAGTTGTGAATTGTTGCATATATGTTTGAATTAAAAAAGCATAAACAGTAGCAAATACAGCTGTTACTATTACTGCTTTAAAAAAATTATAATCATAAGGTAAATCAAATGTTTTATCATCTAAATAAAGTGAAAATAAAAGTGAAAGAATTGCAACTGTTGTAAATTGTACCAATACTAAAATAAATACATTTACTTTCACAGAAAATTTTCCTGTAAAGATAATATGTAATGCAAATAATACAGCACAAATTAAAGCTAAAAATTCTCCATTTCCTAAACTTAAAGTTCCACTCATAGAGAGAAAATATAGTCCTATTACAGCTATTAAAGAAGCTATAAATACATTTTTCCTTACATGGTCTTTGAATATAAAATAAGCTAAAAAAGGAACACAAACTACGTTAAGTCCTGTGATAAAAGCTACAATTGATGTTTTTGTAAATATAAGTCCAAAAGTTTGAGTAGCAAAAGCTGAAAAAAGAATTATACCCAATGTAATACCAAAAATAATTGTTTGCATATTTGTTTGTTTTAAAAATTTATAAGCAATTATAAACATTAAAAAAGCTGCAAGGGCAAATCTATAAAATAAAAATGCATAAACAGGTGTAGTATTTATAGCTTCTTGAACCATAAGAAAACTTATTCCCCAAACTATAGCAACTGTTAAAAGTAATAAATCTGCTCTATATTCATAAAGTTTTGATTTAGTCATAAACTCTCCTACAAAATAAAAACGGAATTATATCATTTTATATACAATTTATTTATATAAATGGTATAAAATATACATATAATAAACAGTTAATGTAACTTTAAAACTATTTTCAGTAATATTTAAGCTTCAATTAAAAAAGAGAGAGTATATGAGTGATAATATAATTTCAATGACAAATATCGATAAATACTATGACGATTTCCATGTTTTAAAAAATATAAACTTTAGTGTAAAGCAAGGTGAAATAGTTGTAGTTTGTGGTCCTTCGGGATCTGGAAAATCAACATTAATTAGATGTATAAATGGCCTTGAAGAAATAGATTCAGGTGAAATTATTGTTGATGAAATCGATATTCATGCTAGTAAAAAAAATCTAAAAGAGATTAGAAGTGAAGTAGGAATGGTATTTCAACACTTCAATTTATTTCCACATTTAACTATTTTAGAAAATATTACTATTGCACCTACTTTGGTTAAAAATATGTCAAATGCCGAAGCTTCAAAAATAGCTATGGGTTTACTTGAAAAAGTAAAACTTGATCATAAAGCAAACTCTTATCCTGCTGATTTATCAGGTGGTCAAAAACAAAGAGTAGCAATTGCTAGAAGTTTAGCAATGAAACCAAAAGTAATACTATTTGATGAACCAACATCAGCTTTAGACCCTGAAACAATTGGTGATGTTTTATCTGTTATGAAAGATTTAGCAAAAGAAAACTTTACACTTGTTTGTGTTACTCATGAAATGGGATTTGCAAAAGAAGTTGGCGATAGAATTGTGTTTATGGATGAAGGAATTATTGTTGAAGAAAATACTCCAAGTGAGTTTTTTAATAATCCAGAATCTCCAAGAGCCAAAAAATTCTTAAATGAAATTTTAGTTCACTAATTCAAATTAAAAAATACCAAATTATAGGAAAAAATAGAATGATAAAAAAGATTGTAGCTTTATTTTTATTAGTTGTATCAACAAGCGTATTTGCGGATGATATTAACCTTTGGAAAAAATCAACATTAAACAAGATAATTCAAAAAGGTGAATTAACTGTAGCTTTAGAACCTGGATATATGCCTTTTGAGATGAAAGATAAAAGAGGAAGAATTATAGGTTATGATGTTGATATTGCAAAAGCAATGGCAAAAGCAATGGGAGTAAAACTTAAAATAGAAGAGACAGCATTTGATGGGATTATTGCAGGTTTACTTACAAATAAATATGACATTATTATTTCAGGTATGACTATTACTCAGCAAAGAAATTTAAAAATAAACTTCTCTGATCCATATATTGTAGTTGGACAAACAGTTTTATTAAATAAAAACTATAAAAATGAAATAAAAACATCTAAAGATTTAGATAATTCAAAATATACAATCACAGCTGTTTTAGGTCAAACAGGAGAAATTGCAGCTAGAAAGTTTTTTAAAAATGCAAAAGTTGTTACTTTTGAAACAGAAAGTGAAGCTGTATCAGAAGTATTAAGTGGAAGAGCAGCAGCTTTTGTAAATGACCAACCATATAATACTGTATTTATGGATGGAAAAGGTAAAGACTCTTTAATTCATCTGGATAAACCTTTAACTTTTGAACCTTTAGCTTTTGCTATTAGAAAAGGTGATCCTGATTTTTTAAATTGGTTAAATAATTTTTTAAGACAAATAAAAGAAGATAAGGTAATCAATCTACATGACAGACTATATCAAAAATGGTTTGTAGATACAAAATGGCTTAAAAGAGTGCAGTAAGTCAATCTTAAATTAAGGAGAGAGATAAGATGAAAAGTATAAAAAAACTGTTTGTTGCATTCTTTGTAATAAGTGTCTTTGCTAGTGTTAATTCACTTGCAGATGATATTAACCTATGGAAAAAATCTACATTGAATCAGATTTTACAAAGAGGGGAATTACAAGTTTGTTTAGAGCCTGGATATATGCCTTTTGAGATGAAAGACAAAAGAGGAAGAATCATAGGTTATGATGTGGATATGGCTAAGAGAATGGCTAAAGAGATGGGTGTTAAACTAAGTCTTAAAGCTACTGCATGGGATGGGATTATTGCAGCTCTTGTAACTGGAAAATGTGATATTATTATGTCAGGTATGACTATTACTCAACAAAGAAACTTAAAAGTTAACTTTGCTAACCCTTATGTGGTTGTAGGTCAAACTGTTATGATGAAAAAAGAGTTACAAGGAAAAATAAAATCTGCAAAAGATTTAGATAAACCAGAATATACAGTAGTTACAAAACTTGGAGTAACAGGTGAAGTTGCGACTAGAAAATTCTTTAAAAATGCAAAGATTATTACATTTGAAACAGAAGCAGACGCTGCTAGTGAAGTTTTAAATGGTAAAGCTGATGCAATTGTTTATGACCAGCCTTATAATATTTTATTTATGAGTGATAAAGGTAAAGGGAAATTAGTACACCTTGATACGCCTTTAACTTATGAACCATTAGGATGGGCTATTAGAAAAGGTGATCCAGATTTCTTAAACTGGTTAAACAATTTCTTAAGACAAGTAAAAGAAGATAAAGTAGTAGATTTCTATAATAAATTAAACCAAAAGTGGCTAAAAGACACTGACTGGTTAAAAAGAGTTCAATAATAAATGGCAAGAAAAGAATCGTGGACACAAAATAAAAATCTAGGGCATTTTATTGCCCTAGCATTTTATCTAGCAATTGGGTATTTTTTCTATTTAGCTGCGGCTAATATGAATTATGTATGGAAGTGGAACTCTGTTCCAAAGTATTTTGTTTATGAACAAACAATAAGTGTTGAAGCACCAATAGATGGAAAACTAGTATTAGAAAATGGAAAGTACTATATCAAAGGTAATGATAAAGTAGAACTTAAAAATTTAGATAGTAGTTTTTTATTTGATTATGAAGTGGGAAGTGATGTATATCAATATGATTATATTGCTTCAAAAACTGAAACAAAAGCAGGACCTATTTTAAATGGACTTTGGGTAACTCTAAAAATATCATTTTTTGCTGCAATACTTACGTTTGTAATAGGTATAGTTGTTGCGATGATGAAACTATCATCATTAGTATTTTTAAGGGATATTGCATCCGTATATATCACTATAGTTAGAGGAACACCTCTTCTTGTTCAAATATTTTTATTCTATTTTATAGTTGCGAATATTTTTGAACTTGATAGATTTATTGCAGGTGTATTATCTCTGGGTATCTTCTTTGGTGCTTATATGGCTGAGATTTTAAGAGGTGCAATACAGTCTATTGATAAAGGACAGTTAGAAGCTGCAAATTCACTAGGTATTTCGAAATATCAAGCTATGAGATATATTATTTTACCTCAAGCTTTCAAAAGAGCATTACCAACACTTGTTGGTGAGATGATAGCACTTATTAAAGACTCATCTTTAGTTTCTGTTATTTCTATTACAGATTTAACAAAAGTAGGAAAAGAGATTGTTGCTAATACTTTTTCTCCCTTTGAAACATGGATAGTTGTTGCAGTTCTTTATTTATGTATAACATCAACACTGAGTTATATAGGACATAGACTAGAGAAAAAAATGAAAGCAAAAGGTGGGATGAGTTAATTGGAACTTGTCTCAACTTTCTTACAACAATCTATAACGTTTTTTGCGATTATGGATCCAATAGGGATAAGTGCTATTGCACTATCTTTATTGAGTACAAATATCACTAAAACACAAGTTTCTAAAGTAGCTTATAAATCAACACTTACAATCGTAATTGCATTTTTTGTAGTGATAATAACTGGTGAAGCTATCTTAAAACTTTTTGGAATTGATGAAAATTCATTAAAAGTTATGGGTGGATTAGTTCTTATTCTTATGGCTATTTCTATGGTAAATGGACCATCAAAACCTAAAAGTAATGGTAATACAGAAGAGCAAAAAGATGATGAGGAATTAGCAATTATTCCTATTGGAATACCAATTGCATTTGGTACAGGTCTTTTTACTACTATTATTATTTTTAAACATCAAGCTAATACTTTTGTAGATTTAGTATCAATTACTTTAGCTTTCTTAGTAAATGCAGCATTGTTTTATATAATTTTAAAAAACTCAATATATATTAAAAAATATTTAGGTCTTACAGGACAAAATATTATTACAAAACTTATGGGATTAATAGTGGGTGCTATTGCTGTACAGTTTATAATAAGTGGTATAGTAAATCTTGCAAAAGGTTACTGGGGTGCTTGATATATATCTTAAAGGTTTTATTGTAACTATTTCTTTAATAGTAGCAATTGGAGCTCAAAATGCTTATGTTTTGAAGCTTGGACTTTTAAGACAATATGTTTGGGTTGCTGTATTAATCTGTGTTGTAGCTGATTTTTTACTTATATCAGCTGGAGTTTTAGGACTTGGGTTTTTTATAAAAGGAAACCAACTTTTAATCAACTGCATTGCTATAATTGGAATAGTTTTTTTAAGTGTTTATGCTCTTTTATCTTTTAAATCTGCTTTAAAAAATGAAAGCATGAAAATAGATGATGAAGTAAAAACTAATCCTTTAAAAAAAGTAATTACTATGCTTTTAGTTTTCACTTTTTTAAACCCTCATACTTATCTTGATACAGTACTTTTGATAGGTGGAATAGGTGCAAATGTAGAAGATAGTATGAAGCTTTACTTTTTACTTGGTGCTGTGAGTGCTTCTGCTTTTTGGTTTACACTTTTAGGTTTTGGAGCAAGGGCTTTAATACCACTTTTTAAAAAACCAATAACTTGGAAAATACTTGATATTCTTATTGGTATTTTAATGCTTGTAATAGCATACTCTTTAATAGATTTAATTTCATTTTAGTTATCATATTATCATTGAAGAGGTGATAATATGAATAATTCTAGTGTTGAAAAAATAGCTTGTTTTTCTACTGTTCTTGATCCATACAATGGGATTACAATAGACTCAAAGGATTTGCCAAAATCTAAAGAAGAGTTTGAATTAAATCTTGACTTTTTAATAGAAGAAACAATAAATAGAAGAAATTTAATTTGGATATATATAGATATAAAAAAATCAGATTTTATACCTATTGCAACTAAAAGAGGTTTTTTCTTTCACTCTTGTGATGAGGATTATATTTTAGTTGTAAAAAGACTAAAAGAAAATGCTATTGTTCCAACATCTGCTAATCATACTTTAGGAGTAGGAGCAGTTGTAATAAATGATAATAATGAACTCTTAGTAATAAAAGAAAAAATATCAACTATAGGCTTTAAACTTCCAGGTGGTCATATAGATAATGGTGAGATGATTTCAACTGCTTGTGTAAGAGAGGTTTTAGAAGAAACGGGAATAGATGTAGAGTTTGAGTCTATAATCTCACTAGGTCACTTCTATCCACATCAGTTTCATAAGTCAAACTTGTATGTACTTTGTCTAGCAAAACCACTATCTTTTGAAATAAATATACAAGATACTCAAGAAATATTAGATGCAAAATGGGTAAAAATTAATGAATATCTTGAAGATGAAACAGTTTTAGCTTATTCAAAAGCAGTAGTAATAGCTGCCTTAGAGTATAAAGGTTTTAGGTTAGCAAATCAAGAAACACTTTGTCATATAAAAAGAGATTTTGAATTATTCTTTCCTTTAGAGAAATAAAAGTATAATCATATTTTAAAAATATAAAGGATTATAATAATGAAGAAAATCATATCTACAAATAAAGCACCAGATGCAATAGGACCATACAATCAAGGAACATCTTTTGGTGATTTAGTTTTTACATCAGGACAAATTGCATTAGTTCCTGAAACTATGGAATTAGTTGAAGGTGGAATAAAAGAACAATCTATTCAAGTAATGGAAAATTTAAAAGCTGTATTAGAAGAAGCAAATTCTTCTTATGATAATGTTTTAAAAACAACTTGTTATTTATCAGATATGGATAATTTTGTAGCTTTTAATGAAGTATATGCACAATATTTTAAAGCAGAAGATGCACCAGCAAGAGCTACTGTAGCAGTAAAAACTTTACCTAAAAATGTTTTAGTTGAAGTAGATGCAATTGCATTTAAGAACTAGAGAATTTTTTCTCTAGTTTATAAAAATAATTTTTTAATTGTAAATTTCAATAATTGTAATCAATATCTTTAAATTACTAATAAATTAAAAATTCTTTTAAGTATCCCTTGCTAAAATTCTAAGGAATTTATATTAAAGGAAAATCTTGAAAAAATTTTTATCTGTAATGATAATTTTATCATTTAGTATTTCAGCAGTTATTGCTAACCCTGTAGATGAAATAAAAAAAGACATTTTATCTATGATAACAAAAACTCATAAATCCTCACTTGATAGTACAAAAAAAGGTATTTTTTTAAAAACAAATCATTGTGAAATGTCAAATGAACAAATCAATGAATTAGAATCAGAGCTTTTAAAAAAAGAAATAAATGAACCTAAAAAACTAATTAATAAATTAAGTAAAATAATTTGTTCTAAAGAAAGTACGCATATAGTTATTCCAAAAGATTCAAAAGATTATATTCAACCTTTAGCTATAGGAAATGATATGTATAGTGGAAGTAAAACATTAGGTGATTGGACTTGTACTACAAAAGCTAAAAATAATAACACTGAAAAAATTTCAATGATTGGTATTTTTATGACAAAAACACAAGTTTCTTTATGGCAAACAAATGCAAAAGATTCTCTTACAGTTTGGTTAGCACCTTTTAAAGTAGCTCCTAGTGATGCTGTAAATTTTGAAGTTAAATATCAAGATAATGATTGGAAAATATCAGGTCTTTGCTATTCTATGAGACTATAAAGTAAACAAAAAATAGAAGTGAGTTTTAATACTCACTTTTATTTCAAACTCAATCCAACTCTTTGTTTCTCTAAATCAACACTTATAACTTTTACTTTGTCTAAGTTTTGATTTATACTTAGAACTTCGCTTGGGTGATTTATTCTTTTATTGCTTATTTGTGAGATATGAAGTAGGGCATCGTTTTTTAGTCCTATATCTACAAAAGCTCCAAAATCTGTAATGTTTCTTACTATTCCACTTAGGATAAAGCCTTCTTTTAACTCTTCTATTGAAGTTAGATCGCTTGCAAACTGTACTTGATTGAAGCTTTCTCTTATGTCAAAACCTGGTTTTTTAAGTTCTTGGATTATGTCTTTTAGTTTTAGTGGTGTTGTTTTTAGTTCTTTTGATATTTGCTCTATTTGTGAATCAACGATACTATTTATATCATAAGATGTTTGTAGTTTTTTAGTTAGCTCATAATCTTCTGGGTGAATTGCTGTATTATCTAAGATTGATCTTCCATCTTTTATTCTTAGAAATCCTACTGCTTGGATATATGCTTTTTCACCTATACCTTTTACTTTTAAAAGCTCTTTTTTACTCGTAAACTTTTTGATTTTTTCTCTATGTTCTACTATGTTTATTGCAAGTTTTTCACTAATCCCTGAGATAAAAGATAATAGTTTATATGAAGCTGAGTTTAAATCAACTCCTACTTTATTTACTAAGTCAACTGTTGTATTTTCAAGTTTTTGGCTTAACTCTTTTTGATTTACATCATGTTGGTATTGACCAATACCTAGTGATTTAGGGTCGATTTTTACAAGTGCAGCCATTGGGTCTCTTAATCTTTGTGCAATAGAAATAGCACCTCTTATTGTCACATCTAGGTTTGGATACTCTTGTATTGCTATTTTTGAAGCTGAGTATACACTAGCACCTATTTCACTAACTATGGCATAGTTTATATCTAAGCTTTTTTCTTTTATTAGATTTGCTATAAAAGAGGCAGTTTCTCTTGAAGCTGTTCCATTTCCTATGGCTATTACTGTGATATTATGTTTTTTTATTAGCTGACATACTACTTTTGAAGAGTTTGTTATATCCTCTTTTGGTTTTGTGGGATAGATTACATTGGAGTCTAAATATTGTCCATTTTCATCTATTACTGCTAGTTTACATCCTGTTTTATATCCAGGATCTATTCCTAAAATCACTTGATTTATAAGTGGTGCTGTTTGAAGTAACTCTTTTAGATTTTTTCCAAAAAGCTCTATTGCTTCTTTGTTTGCTTTTTCTTTCAGATTTGCTATTGCTTCTCTTTTTAGACTTGGAAGAAGAAGTCTTTTAAGACCATCTTTGTAGGCTTCAAAAACTATATCTTTTGAACTGTTTGCCCATGATGGAATTTTGTATTTTTTGATATTTTCTAATATATGTTTTTCATCAATATCAACTTTTATACTAAGTTGCTTTTCATTTACAGCTCTTAAAATAGCAAGAGTTCTATGGGCTTTGATATATTTTATTTTTTCATTTTGACCTGCAAAACTTGAATAAACACCATTTTTATCAAACTCTTTTGCTTCTTTTATTTCTAAGCTTCCCCAGTTTAAAATGATATTTCTAATAATCTCTTTTGATTTAAAATCATCTGCATATCTTTGAGCTATTATGTCTTTTGCACCTTGTATTGCATCATCAGTTGATTTTATATTTTTATTTAAAAACTGTTTTGCTTTTTGATTTATTTCGTCATTTGTATATTTTAAACACTGGATTATATTTGCTAAGGGTTCTAATCCATTTTCTATTGCAGTGCTTGTTCTTGATGATTTTTTATCTTTAAATGGAGTGTATATATCTTCTAAAGCTTGAAGTGTTGTAGCTTCTTCTAGTTGTTTTTGAACCTTTTCATTTAAAAAGTTTTTCTCTTTTAAAAGGTTTATTATCTCTTCTTTTCTTGATAAAAGCTTTTGTGAGTATTGAAAAACTTCTTCAAAAACTCTAAGCTCCTCATCTGTAGCTCCACCTGTAAAATCTTTTCTATATCTTGCAATAAATGGAATAGTACAACCTTCTTCAAGAAGGTTGATTATATTTGTGATTGATTTTGAACTAAGGTTTGTTTTTTGGGCAATTAATGTTGTGATTTTACTAGTCAAGTATAACTTCCTTAAAATCACTTCTTGTATCTTTTAAAGGTTTGTTACTTTGAGCTCTTACTGTATATACAAAAGAGATTTTTGCTTCATCTGTTTTATTTTTACTTGCATGGTGAAGTGTTTTACAGTGAAAAAGTACTACATCTCCTTTTTTTAGATTTTTGTGGGTTTTTTTAGCAATGATTTTTTTGTTTTCTTCATGGTCATCTAAAAAGTTTGAGTCTTCATCAAAACACTCTTTACAGAAGTTGATTTTATGACTTCTGGGAATAAACTCTAATAAACCATTTTCTATAAACTCATCCCCTAAACTTAACCACACAGACACTAGATTGTCACTTTCAAAATGCCAGTATCTTCTATCTTGATGCCAGTAAGTTCTTGTACTTTCGTGTGGAAGTTTTGTCATGATTGAGTTATGATGAGCTAGTGTTAAAACAGGAGTATCATTTAGTACTTGTTTTAAAATAGGTCTTATATCTTTATTTGTCATCCACTCTTTAAAAATATCTTCTCTATCATAAACTTGTCTTAGTCTTCTAACCGTAATATTTTCATCACTTAGTTGCATATACTCTTGTTCTGTTTCAATAGGTGCTTGCTTTTTGTTCAAGTGTTCTTTTGCTTTTTCTAAAATCTCATCACAAAGTTTTTCATCTACAAAGTTTTCAATGATTAAAAAACCATTTTCATTAAACTCTTCTAGTTGTTGTTGTGTTAGTTCCATTTATACTCTTAGTTGCTAATTTTTTTGTATTATAGTCAAAAAAGTATTTTTATTTGTTTATTTTAAAATATATGGGGTCTTTTAAATTTAATTATTATAAATTTTACTTATATATATTAAATTAATTTTAATTATAATATAAGCTTTAAATTATATAATTAAATCACAAATTTTTAAGGAGTATATATGAAGAAATTATTAGTTGCTTTTTTAGCAGGGATATTTTTAATAGGTGCAAATTTATTTGCAAATGATACTAAAGGATTAAACGTTATTTTAACATCAAAAGATGCACAAACACAGCAAATGGCTATGGTTTTATCTATGATGATATTAAAACAAGGCAAAGAAGTAAAAATGACTCTTTGTTCAAGTGCTGGAGATTTAGCTGTAAAGGGTAAAAAAAGTGTTGTTTTAAAGCCTATGGATAAGTCACCAAAAATGATGTTAAAAGCTATTATGAAAAAAGGAGCACAAGTTCAAGTTTGCCCTTTATATTTACCAAATGCAAATTTAAAAGAAGATGTATTATTAGATGGAATTACAGTTGCAAAACCACCAAAGGTTGCAGCTTCATTACTTGATTCAAATTACTCTACTTTAAGCTACTAAATAAAAGTATAAATGGGTTTTATAACTCATTTATACAAAAAAATATGTCTAAATTTTTTTATTTATTGTATAATATCTTTTTAATTTAAAATAAGGATATTCAAGTGCATATTGCATTTATTATTGAAAATTGGGCTAATATAGAGCCTTTAAAAAGTTCAACTCTTGCAGTTATAAAAGAGTGTATGCAAAGAGGTCATAAGGTTTCTGTTTTATATACTTATGATTTAACTGTAAGAAATAATATTGTTCATGGTTTTGCTAAGAATCTAAAAATTGAGGGAAAACTTCCAGAATCAGCAACTGCTTTTTATAAAAAAGTTACTTATGATATAAAACTAACAGCTCTTCATGCTTTTGACTGTATTATGATTAGGAAAGATCCTCCAATCTCGCCTTTGGTTTTTAATTTTTTAGATTCAGTAAAAAATGAAACATTAATAATAAATGATATAGATGGTATTAGAAAAGCAAACAATAAACTTTATACAACAACATTTCATGATCCATCAAATACATATCTTCCTAAAACTCATGTTTCAGGGAGTAAAAAATATATAAAGAAAATTATTGAAGAATCAGAAGAAGAAAAGATGATTTTAAAACCTCTTGATGGTTCAGGAGGAAGAGGTGTAATTGTATTAGAAAAAAATGCAACGTCAAATATTAACTCTTTACTTGATTTTTATATTGATGATTCAGGTGAAAACTATGTTATTTTACAAGAGTATATTCATGGAGCTGAAAATGGTGATGTGAGAGTTATTATGCTTGATGGTAAAGCTATTGGTGCTTATCATAGAAAACCTGCTGATGGAGAACATAGAGCAAATATCCAAACAGGTGGAACTGCTCATAAATATATTTTAACTGAATCACAGAAAAAGATTTGTGCAAAAGTAGGAAAAAAACTGGCTTCTGATGGTATCTTCTTTGCCGGACTTGATATGATTGGAGATAAAATCTTAGAAGTTAATGTTTTAAATCCAGGAGGAATAACAAATATCAATAAACTTTCTAAATTAAAGCTTCATAAAAATGTAGTTGATTTTATTGAAGAAAAAGTTCATGAAAAAATAGAAAAAAGAGCTGAACTTGAATATCTATTAAAAAGACTTAGTGAGTTAAGAGAGTAAGTAGTTTCTACTTACTCATGATAATTTTATCTGCAAGAATCGCTATATCTTTTTCTTTTAATTTATATGTGTGATTTACTAAAGTACTTAATTCTAAATTGTTTTCTATCATTATTTTTGCGGCATTTTCATAATCTTCTTTTGAAGTGATTAAAAATACAATTTGTTCAATAATGCTTTTAACTTGTTTATTTATATTTGGATTAATACTCATTACTATTCCTTTAATTTAAAATTGCATCATGCCATTGAACTAAAGATATTCTTCTTCCATCATTTACTTTTTTTACTTCATGACAAAATATAGGATTACTTGGAAATATAAGCATTTGACCAGCTTTTGGTTTTATACTTATATTTTTACCCTTTTTATCATATAGAAAGTTAAATAGTAACTCTCCACCATTAAAGCTTTCATCATTTTTTATCTTTTTATCATAAGTTGTGGTAAAAAGAACAGTTGAAAGTTTTCTATTTTTTGCAACGGCTTTAAATCCTATAAGTTGATCTTCATTGAAAATCATACTTGAATCATCACTATGTATGCTATAAAAAGAGCCTTGTAAATACTCTAAAGCTTGAACTTTAGATGCCATTGTTAAACACAAGTTAAAATAGTTTTCAATTTTAGCTTGATTTTCTTTAAATCTTTGATTATAGATATTCAAATAACTCTTTTTGATTTTATAGATATTTGTTTTTCTAATTTCTTCATCTAATTGACTATCGGGGTAATTTTCTAAAGTCTTTAATTTAGCCTTTTCATAATCAGAACTATCTTTTAAATCTTTATTAATTAAGGAACACTCTTCTTTTGTTAAAAAGTTATCAATAATTAAAAAAGGATAGTCATAATATGTATTTGGAATTAGTTTAGTTTCAATATTTAAATCAAATAAAAACTTTGAACAAAATACATTATTACTTATTTGAATACTATTTATATCTAAAATATTAGATAATGTTTTTTCAATTTTCATTTTTTTTCTTTATTTAAGATATTTTATAACATAGTCTGCAAATTCTGTAAGGTCTTGTAGTTTTAATTTTTGTGTTCGTGATACTATGTTTTCAAAAGATAATTGGTGTTCTTGCATAAGTTTATATGCATTATCATAGTTTTTTCTTTTTATATTAAAAACTATTTCATATATAGTTTCAATGATAGGATCTTCTATCTTGTAACCATCAATATATTTATCTAAAAATAAAATTGACAATTTAATCTCCATATTAATATAAAATAAGAAGTCTATTTAATGAAATTATAAACTATAAATCAATATAAAAAGCTAAAAATAAACTTAAAGTGATTTTAAGACTCAAAAAGACCTATTTATAGAGCTTTCTTTTTATAAAAAGCTAAATCTACAAAACTATTTTTTTATAAAATATTATGAAAATATCTTAAAAATTGTTATACTTAATAATATTAATCAAGTATAAATAAAATCTATAAATACTATAAAAATGGGTTTTGATAAATAATATACTAAATTAATCAAGATTAATTTTAATGACATTTTTAGAAAAAGTAGCTATAATGATATTAAAATTTGATATATTAAGTTAAAATTTAACTAATCAGGAGAGTATTATGGCAGAAAAAGAGTTATCAGCTTTAGAGCAGTTAAAGGCTTCAAGAAACCCTTTAAAAGTTGTTGAAGATATGTATAAAGAAGCACAAGAAGGAATACCCTTAAAAGATGAATATATAGGACTTTTAAAATGGTATGGAATGTATCCACATATAAATGCAGAGGGTACAGAAGATAAAGCATATTTTATGAAAAGAATCAAATTAACAGATGCAAAAATGACTACAGAGCAATTAGAAGTAATGGCAAAAATTGGTCAAGATTATGCACAAGGTTTAGTTGATTTTACTGATAGACAAAATGTACAGTTTCATTTTATAGAAATCAAAGATATTCCAGCAATTTTCAAACTATTAGACTCTGTTGGTTTAACTTCAAGAATGGCATCAGGTGATGGCCCAAGACCTATTATGACTTCACCTCTTGGTGGAATTGACCCTGATGAAATTATAGATGCAAGTATTATTGCTAAAGAAGTTGATACTTATTTTGATGAAAATGAAGATAGATTCTGTAATTTCCCAAGAAAGTATAAAATAGGAGTTTCTGGTTGTTCTACTCATGCAGCTGCTCATGAAATACAAGATGTTGCATTTACTGCATTTAAAGATGAAAAGGGTGAAGTATTATTTGACTTAACACTTGCTGGTGGACTTTCAAAATCAAAACAAATTGCATATAGAGCAAATAGATATGTAAAACCAGAACAAGTAAAAGATGTAGCAGTTGTATGTGCTGAAATTTTTAGAGATAATGGAAATAGACATAATAGAAATAAAGCTAGAGTTAGACATCTTGTAAATGAGTGGGGCTTAGAAAAATTTGTTGCTGAAATTGAATCAAAACTTGGATATTCTTTACAAGAAGGTTTAGTTGAACCAAAAATAACTCCAATAGAAAATAGACATCAATTTGGAATTCATAAAGCTAAACAAGAGGGTGAATCTTTTATAGGTTTTGCTACTAATTCAGGAAGAGTTGCTGGTGTTGATTTTCAAGTGATGAGTGACATTTGTAAAAAATATAATGCAGGTGGAATTGCTTTAACTTCTACTCAAAACTTTATTGTATATGGTGTAAAAGATGAAGTAGCAAAAGCATTAGCTGATGAATTTGATGCACTTGGTTATCCTTATGAACCATCAGTATTTAGAGCAAGACTTCAATCATGTACAGGAAGAGAGTTCTGTAAATTTGGTATTACAGAAACAAAAGAGTATGCAAAAAAAGTTGTAGTTGAACTTGAAGAAAAAAATCCTGATTTTAAAGAGCCAGTTATGATTGCTATTTCAGGATGTGGAAATGGATGTTCTCAACCTCAAATTTCTGATATTGGGCTTGTTGGTACTAAAGTTAGAGATGATGATGGAAATAGAGTAGAAGGTTATGATGTACTTCTTGGTGGTCACTTACAAGGTGAAAAAGGAAGTAGAATAGCTCATAAGGCAGGTGTAAAAGTAGAAGCTACAAAAGTAGTTGATTTTATTTCTGATTTAATAGCTTCTTATAAAGCTAATAATTTAGGTCAAGATAATTTTAAAGACTATTTAAATGTAGTTGAATTAGATAAATAGAAGGTATTTCTTCTATTTATTTATCTATTAAAATAAGCCTATAAAACTTATAATAATAGTTGTATAAAAAAACTCAACCCCTAGTAAACTTAACACCACTAGCAGAATAAATAACCCTTTTCCCATAAAAATCATTAGTTTCTTTATCTTCATAAGAAGGCTTATTTACAAAACTTAATTTAGATGAATGATGTAGATAAGTATGTTTTAACTTTCTATATAAATCTTGGTTTTCAGTTTTTAACTCTTTTCTTTCTTTTAAAATATCATAAACCTTATCTAATGTATCATCCCTATAAAAACAATAATTATCTAATCTTCCTAAAGGAACCCTTTCAAAATCATCTTTTAAATTCTCATTGTCTAATGATCTAGAAATATCTTTATATAAAGCTCTATCATGCATAAGTCTTAAAGCTATGTGTTCATATTTATTTGAAACTTGTTTCTTATACATATAAACAAATAAAGTATTAACACTATAGTTTGTTCTGTATTCTTGTTTTATATAATAATAAAATCCATCTTCATTATTTAAAATATCTTTTTTTGAATTTACTTGATTAATAGTTGTTTTCTCTAACCAATTATATTTTCTATTCCAAGCCTCAAGTTTAGCTTTTATAAATGAAATATCAAAACCACTAACTCTTCTTTGTGTTAAAAGAATTAATTCATCTTCTATATTATATCCACCACCAACATCTGCATGAGCTCCAGGAATATAATACTCTTCAAACTTCTTTCCTTTACTTGGGCTTTCTTCTTTAGTTTTATAAAACTCTTTATTTATATCTGTAAAAATAGAAGAAGTATCAAAGTTATATCTATACTCATCATCAGCCATAAGATGAACTACTTGTCCTATTTTTTCCTTATTCTCAAAAAAATCAATATTTAAATCTTTAAAATCATTTGATTGTATGACACCATGATGAGTTACAGTATCATAGATACCTATAAACCTAAAAGATAAAGAGTCTATTTTAATCTCTTTTTGTCCATAGTATGGATTAGCAATTATATCTCTTCCCTGGTTATAAGTTTTATTTTTAGTATTAAAGGGATTAAATATTTTATTTCCATTATATATTACATAACCATTTTTAAAAAAAGAAGAAAAGATATTTTTATCTTTTTTTGTTTTAACACTATATTTCTTATTTCCATTTTCTACTAATTCACAATCTTTTAATATACTATTTACAAAATGTCTAGCAGCAGAAGCACCTCTACTAAATCCAAAAACATCTAAAACTAACTCATCAATATGATTTATATCAGAAGCTCTTAATTGTTCTGCTATTTTTAAACAACTATAGATGATATGAGCTTTAACACCTGTATAACCAAAATCAAGTCCTAAACCAAAAATTCCATCTTTTCCATAATCTTCATTTATAAAAGGATTACTTGTTCCAGCTCCACTTTCATAAAGTTTAAATCTAGTAGGAACTAAAGCTTTTTTATTTCTTTTTATATCATTGCCATTGTAAATATTGTATAACCTACTTATATTTGTTTCACCATTTGTGTAACTGCTATCTTCATCTTTATCTACTAAGATTTCTTCTCTTACAAACTTTTCTCTATCTTCTTTTTTTATATTTTTTTTACCATTTTTAACATCAAGAAGATACTCAAATACTTTTGAAGAATGCTTAGCTTTAGAACTATCTAGGATTTCTTTCTCTTCTAAGCTTAGATTAGATTCTTTATCAAAATATATTATTTCTTTTTTTGTATTATTTGTTTCTTCTTTTATATTATTTATTTGGTTTATTATTATTTTAAGTACATCATCATTTAGTTTTGGATTTGGTTCTGATACTATATAATCTTGGATTTTTGAATGTTGATCTATAGGTTTTGGCCTAAATTCTTTACCTCTATTTTCTTTAATATACTCAGCAGGTTCTTTTAAAAACTCAGTAAAGTTTTTATAAAAGTCTATATTGTGTATATTATTGTTTGTACCATCAAAAAATACTCCATACTCTACTATTTGTTCTGGCATAAAGGATACTGTAGGTAAATCTTCATATAAGACTAGTTCTAATTCATCATTTTTTGAATCTTTTTTTATATGATATACATAAGCTAGTGATATTATACTATGGGCTTGTGGCTCTTTTCTTTGTTCACTATTTAGTGTATCTTGACATTTGTTTCTATCAAAGCTTAAAACAGAAGTACTTTTTTCTTCATCTTTTATCTTATCTTTTTCTTCTAATTTTTCATTATAAGCATGGTTATAATTTTTAATTTGCAGAATTACTCCACAAGATTTAGCATTATAAAGTAAGGCTCTATCTAGTTTTACTATTTTTTTATTTATATTTATTTCTTGTGATACTTGTAATTCATCAAAGGTAATATCTCTATCATTTATTTTACTTTCTTGTTTTATAGCTTTTACTAAGTATGGAGTATATTTATCTTTTATATTTTTTAAGATTTTTTCTTTATTAGTTTCATCTTTATTTAGTTTATCATTTTCTTCATCACTAATTATTAAGTAGGCTATTCTTGCTAGTTTGGTATATCCTTTTACAGACTTTCCATCTTCAACATTGTAAAACT